>CBFHJX010000036.1:0-13385 GCA_965656285.1 Luminiphilus sp.
TCGCTTTAGTCAATTTGCCGGTTGTGATCGTGGCTGTGACAGAGGGTCTTGATGCACTGCCGAATGACCTTCGCGAGGCCAGCATCGCTTTAGGTGCCACAAAGAGTGAAACGGTCTTCAAGGCCGTGATGCCGGCGGCTTTACCCAGTGTTTTTTCGGGATTGATTCTTGCAACCGCCCGCGCGGCCGGCGAGGTGTCGCCACTGCTGCTTGTGGGGGCGGTCAAATTCTCACCGTCACTACCCCTGTCGAGTCGCGCGCCATTTATTGAGTTTGAGCAGAAATTTATGCATCTGGGTTTTCAACTATTTGATGCTGTTTTGTTTGCGCGCCTTCCGCCGGGAGGGCTTGGCTGGGTAGCATGCATCGCATTGATCCTCGTACTGTTAATCAGTGTTTTAAACTTAACCGCGGTCAGCTTAAGAACAGCCATTCTTAAACGCAAAGCCTTTGAAAATCCCTTTTGAGCGATTTGATTATGTTTGAACAGTTGAACGAAATAGACGTAAGGCCCCGCGTTCGAGAGGGGGATTCAAGGGTGGCAGTCTCGGTACGGCAGCTGTCACTGGGGTATCGCGATAATCCGAAAGCCTTAAACGATATATCGGTCGATATTCCTGAGCGGGCCGTCACGGCCATTATTGGTGCGAGCGGCTGTGGCAAATCGACACTGCTTCGTTGCATGAACCGGATGAATGATTTGATTGACGGTGTGCAATACAGTGGAGAGGTGGTGCTGGATGGAGTGAACATATTAAGCCCCGGGACTAACGTCACGGCACTTCGCCGGCGCGTTGGTATGGTGTTTCAAAGACCTAATCCCTTTCCGAAAACGGTATTCGAAAATGTGGCTTATGGACTAAAACTCAGTGGAGTGGCGAGTACTCGCGAGCTAGAAGAACAGGTTGAGCAAGCACTTCGAGCGGCAGCGTTGTGGGACGAAGTAAAAGATCGACTTGACGACTCAGCACTGAAGCTGTCGCAGGGCCAACAGCAGCGCCTTGTCATTGCCAGAGCCTTGGCGTTAGAACCAGAGGTGTTGCTGCTGGATGAGCCTGCGTCGTCGCTGGATCCGACATCCACCTTTCGGATTGAAGAACTGATCTACGAATTGAAACAATCGCACACCATAATCATCGTAACGCACAATATGCAGCAGGCCGCTCGAGTTTCCGATTGCACTGCGTTTATGCACGGCGGTCAGTTAGTGGAGTTTGGTCAAACAGAAACAATTTTTACGTTTCCAGCAAAACGTGAGACGGAGGACTACATTACGGGCCGTTACGGTTAACGCTCGAAATATCGAAGATGAATGACTACAGTAATCAACGTGGACATATTTCTGCGCAATTTTCGCGGGAGCTCGAGGGCGTCCAGAGCGAATTGTTGAACATGGGCGGGCTGGTCGAATCTCAAATCGAAAAAGCGGTTGATGCAACGCTTGAGGGGGATTCACGTCTTGCCGAAGAGGCGATTGATCTCGACACTGAAGTGAATGCGCTGGAGCGCTCTATCGATGAGCAGTGTGCACGTATTCTTGCGCTTCGTCAGCCAGCAGCAGGCGACCTCAGACTCGTTTTAGCAGTGATTAAGGTGACGACAGATCTTGAGCGAATTGGTGACGAGGCGGTGAAAATAGGCAGGCAAGCCATTTTGTTGTCAGAGGAGGGTGCTCATGACGAAACGGGCATTAAAGTTCGCAGTATCGCCCTGCGGGTCAACGCGATGCTGAAGGCCGCATTAGACAGCTTTGCAAGACTTCATACGCAGGGTGCGCTCTCTGTCATTTTGACCGACGACGATATTGATGAGGCTTATCTTGACGCAAGGGAGTGGCTGGTAGAGTTCGTCGAGGATCAGCCTGAGACGTTGAGAGCCTCCATGTCATACCTATGGATTCTGAAAAGCTTGGAGCGAGTGGGCGATCATGCCACCAATATTGCTGAGCAAGTCATCTACTTGACGCGAGGTCTGGATGTGCGCCACCTGGACAGCACCAAGGTTCGTGACCTCGTAAGCTGACATGCGTCGGCTAGACCAATACACTGTGAGCTTTTGGGTGATCTCATGAATCGGCACTGGTCTGACATGCTCAAGCGCCTCGCGCCCTATACGCCAGGGGAACAAGCCCAGCGACCTGACATTATCAAACTCAACACCAATGAGCATGCCCTGGCGCCCTCGGAAAAAGCCGTCTCGGCCGGACGAGCGTTGAGTGTCGAGGCGCTTCGCCGATATCCCGATCCGAACTCGCGTGTCTTGACGGCCGCAATAGCGGCCTCTGAAGGCGTTGGTGTGGAGCAAGTGTTTGTGGGTAACGGCTCCGACGAGGTGCTCGCCCTCGCGTGGACAGCCTTCCTTGCCGATGACGGCAGCGTGCCGGCGATTCCTGAAATGACGTATACGTTTTATCCGGTGTGGGGGCAACTGCTTGGCCACGGTGTCGAACGTATTCCAATGACTTCAGATCTTGAGATTGATATTGCGTCTATGGCGGCCTGGGAAGGGCCCTTGGTGTTTCCTAATCCAAATGCACCAACAGGTCGCGCATTGTCGTGCGCTGCGGTGAAGGACTTGCTGGAATCGAACCTGGAGCGTCTCGTGATTGTCGATGAGGCCTATTTTGGTTTCGGTGCGGAGACCGCTGTTCCACTCATCAAGGATTATGACAACCTTTTGGTCACCCGAAGCTTCTCGAAAAGTCACGCGCTTGCGGGACTCCGGGTCGGTTATGGACTCGGCAACGCGTCGCTCATAGAAGGTTTGCGTCGTGTGAAGGACTCGTTTAATTCTTATCCGATTGACGCTCATGCTCAAGCGGTTGCGAGTGCGGCGATTAGCGATGTCGCTTGGTTTACTCAGGCGTCTTCAACCATTAAAAACAATAGGGAGGCGCTAACTAACGGTCTTCAATCGCTTGGGTTTGATGTGCTGCCCTCAGTAGCTAATTTTGTCCTCGCAGCGCACCCGCGCTATAGCGGCGAGGCGCTCACTACCATTTTGAAGCGGCATAATATCTTGGTGCGCAGCTGGTCGAGCGAGGCGTTAGTGCCGTGGGTTCGCATTACGGTGGGGACACATGATCAGCAGCTCACTGTGTTAGCCGCCCTGTCCGAGGTGCTGTCAGCAGACTAAACGCGCTTGAGTACGATCGAGCCTATGCTATAGCCCGCACCAAAAGACGACAGAACGCCAAGTTCACCTGGCTCGAAGTCTTCATTGTATTTTTTAAACGCAATGATGGAGCCCGCTGACGACGTGTTGGCGTATTCGTCAAGAATGGTTGGCGACTCTTCGTCGCTCGGCTCTCGGCCCAGAATTTTCTTGGCAATAAGTTCATTCATATTCTTATTGGCCTGATGCAGCCAGATACGCTTAAGCGAGTCGGGGGCGATATTCATCTCTGCCAGCTGCGTTGTGATCTGCTCGGCAACGGCTGGACAGACCTCTCGGAAGACTTTGCGTCCCTCTTGAACGAAAAGCTTATCGACCTGCCCGATACCTTCTTCGGTGGCACGATTGAGGAAGCCGAAATTATTCCGAATATTATTGGAGAAAATCGTTTGTAACTTGGTGTCAAGAATCTCAAACGCGTTGTCGGACTGGCACCCCTCAGCCGCTTCAACGATGACGCCAGTCGCCACGTCGCCAAAAATAAAGTGTGAATCGCGATCTCGGAAATTAAGGTGGCCCGTACAAATTTCCGGGTTAACCATTAATACACGTCTTGCGCTGCCGGCCACCACCATGTCACGAGCTTGCTGGATACCAAATGTCGCGGAGGAGCAGGCGACGTTCATGTCGAAAGCAAAACCCTTTATACCCAGTGCGGCCTGAACTTCGATTGCCATGGCGGGGTAGGCCCGTTCCATATTCGAGGCGGCCACCAAGACCACATCAATGTCATCTGTACTAATGCCCGCCTGTTCAATAGCTTGCTTGGCAGCGACGACGGCAATTTCACACATTACCGAAGGTTCGTCATTTGACCGTGGCGTCAAACGTGGAGCCATACGGTCGGGGTCAATAATGCCCGCTTTATCCATGACAAATCGAGAGTGAATCCCCGAAGCTTTCTCAATGAATTCAACATTCGAGGGGCCTTTGGCCTCAAGCTCGCCCGCGGTAATCGCATCCGCGTTCTCGCGGTTGTACTTTTCGACCCACGCGTTAAAAGACTCTACAAGCTCATGGTTACTGACGCTCTCGGTGGGGGTGTACAACCCCACCCCCGATATAACCACTCTTTGCACAGTCCCTGCCATTATCGGTCCTCGACTGAAAGGTAGTCGCGCGACTGGTATCCGGTGTAAAGCTGTCTTGGACGCCCAATTCGGTAGCTACCGCCGATCATTTCGTTCCAGTGCGCCACCCATCCAACTGTGCGACCCACGGCAAAAATCACAGTAAACATGGACGTGGGTATGCCCAGTGCTTTCAAAATAATGCCCGAGTAGAAGTCAACATTGGGGTAGAGCTTCTTTTCAATAAAGTACTCGTCGCTTAATGCAATTTCTTCCAGCCGCTTAGCGATCTCAAGATTTTCATCTTGAATGCCAAGCTCAGCAAGGACCTCGTCGGCGGCCTGCTTCATCACTTTAGCGCGGGGGTCAAAGTTTTTATAAACGCGATGGCCAAAGCCCATGAGTCGGAAGGGGTCGTTCTTATCTTTAGCGCGCGCCACGAATTCGTCGATTCGTGACACATCGCCAATTTCGTCAAGCATTTTAACAACGGCTTCATTGGCGCCCCCATGCGAGGGGCCCCAAAGTGCTGCGATACCGGCTGCGATACAGGCAAATGGGTTGGCCTGTGATGAGCCAGCAAGGCGAACTGTTGATGTCGATGCGTTTTGCTCGTGATCGGCATGAAGGAGGAAAATCCGATCCATCGCCCGCGCAATAGTCGGCGAAATGACACTGGGTTCACAGGGATTTCCAAACATCATGTGGAGGAAGTTTGCGGGGTAGTCGAGGTCATTACGCGGATACATAAAGGGCTGACCAATTGAGAACTTGTAGCTCATAGCCGCGATCGTGGGCATTTTTGCAATCAATCGAAAGGCAGCGACATCGCGGTGGTGTGGGTCGGAAATGTCGGTCGAATCGTGATAAAACGCGGACAAGGCACCGACGACGCCACACATAATAGCCATCGGGTGTGCGTCCCGACGAAAACCATTAAAAAACGTTCGAATCTGCTCGTGAACCATCGTGTGGTTCGTGACCATGTCGACAAAGGCTTCCTTCTGCTCGGCGCTTGGCAGCTCGCCATTTAACAGTAAGTAACAGGTTTCAAGATAGTCAGAATGCTCTGCCAGTTGCTCGATAGGGTATCCCCGATGGAGCAAAACACCCTTCTCGCCGTCAATATAGGTGATCTTTGACTCGCATGAGGCGGTCGAGGTGAAACCGGGGTCAAACGTAAAGTGTCCTTGCCCTGTTAATTTGCCCACATCGACCACGTCGGGCCCGAGAGACCCTTGATAGACGGGTAAATCGATCTCTAATGAAGTGTTATCGCCCTGGTGTATAGAGAGCGTCGCCGTCTTTTCTACCATCTTAAGTCCCCCGACCTGATTTTGTGTCGCGCCAAACTAGCGGCACGACTGGTGTGTGTCAATTTTACAACAATAATGTACCGACTAAATACGGCTGATGATGATGTTTTGTCAGATGAATTTGTCAGTTGCCGGGGGACTACCTATACTCTCGCCTCAAATCTGACCAATTGAACGCTCTGGGGGCCAATAAGTGAAACCACGCGGCAGTAAGGACAGTCGTCCTGTCAATCTTGATCTGAGCACGATTCAGCTTCCGGTTACGGCCTTGGCCTCGATTTCGCATCGGGTATCGGGTGTCGTGTTGTTTGCGTCCAGTGTATTGATGGTGTGGGCGCTAGACGCCAGTCTTGCCTCGCAAGAAAGTTTCGATCAGCTGTCGGTGGTCCTTTCGGGCAATGCCGCCAAAGGCGTGCTTTGGGTGTTTTTGGTGACGTTCAGTTACCACGCGCTAGCGGGCATTCGTCACCTCATCATGGACATGGGGATCGGTGAAGACTTTAAGAGCGGTGCCTTGGGTGCCCAAATTTTATTCGTGGCGGCAGCGCTCGCGGCTGTCGCATGGGGGGTCGCATTGTGGTAACTCAGGTCACAAGCTTTAGTCGAAACGGATTGTCTGACTGGCTCATACAGCGTGTCAGCTCGCTGATACTACTCGCATATTTTTTATTCATTGGTTTCCAGATTGCGTCTGGGATTGACTACACTTCGTGGAGAGCGGTGCACGATACGACAGCGATGAAGGTTTTTACATTGCTTGCGATCGGTGCTTACGTCTCTCACGCGTGGATTGGCTTGTGGACAGTGTTCACAGACTATTTGACCGAATACATGCTGGGGAAAACGGGTAATGTCGTGCGACCTATCGTTCAGATAGGCGTTGTTTTGTTGCTCACGGTTTATGCGATTTGGGTCATTCAAGTTATTTGGGGTTAACCCTCGCTCTTGCGGGGACCGGTTGGGAGAAGTAAAGGGATGCGAACTATCTCGTTCGATGGCGTAATTGTTGGTGGCGGTGGCGCAGGTATGCGTGCGGCGCTTCAACTGGCTCAGTCAGGCTACAAAACCGCAGTTATTTCTAAAGTGTTTCCCACTCGGTCACACACGGTGAGTGCACAGGGTGGCATTACGTGTGCGATTGCAAGCTCAGACCCGGATGATGATTGGCGCTGGCATATGTACGACACTGTAAAAGGCAGTGATTACATTGGTGACCAAGACGCTATCGAATACATGTGTTCAGTCGGCCCCGAGGCTATATTTGAGCTCGAGCACATGGGGCTTCCATTTTCACGCACCGAAGAGGGCCGAATCTATCAGCGCCCATTCGGGGGACAGTCCAAGAACTTTGGAGAAGGTGGTCAGGCCGCCAGAACTTGCGCAGCAGCCGATCGTACCGGCCATGCGCTGTTGCACACGCTTTATCAAAATAACGTCAAAAACGAGACGGTCTTTTTTAATGAGTGGTTTGCAACTGACTTAGTAAAGAATCAAGACGGCGCAGTTGTGGGTGTCATTGCGATTTGTATTGAGACCGGCGAGACCGTGTACGTCAAATCAAAGGCCACTGTCTTCGCAACGGGCGGCGCCGGACGTATTTATGCATCAACAACCAATGCGCACATCAATACCGGCGACGGTGTGGGTATGGCGCTGAGGGCCGGTGTCCCGGTCCAAGACATTGAGATGTGGCAGTTTCATCCAACAGGTATCTATGGCGCCGGCACGCTCGTTACTGAAGGCTGCCGGGGTGAGGGCGGATATTTAGTTAACGCGGATGGCGAGCGATTTATGGAGCGTTACGCGCCCAATGCCAAGGATCTTGCGGGCAGAGACGTTGTTGCGCGCTCTATGGTTCTGGAGATTCTCGAAGGGCGCGGATGTGGTCCAGATAAAGATCATGTGAAGTTAAAACTCGATCATCTGGGCGAAGAGGTCCTAGAGTCTCGTCTCCCGGGTATCTGTGAACTGTCCCGTACGTTTGCCCACGTGGACCCGGTCAAAGAGCCGATTCCGGTAGTGCCGACGTGCCATTACATGATGGGCGGCATTCCTACGAATATTCACGGGCAGGCTTTAACGGTTGACGCGCAAGGTAACGACCACGTTATACCTGGTCTCTATGCCTGTGGTGAGGTCGCGTGTGTGTCGGTACACGGTGCGAATCGTTTAGGGGGTAACTCGTTACTCGACCTAGTGGTATTTGGTCGAGCCTCAGGCTTGTTTATTGAAGACGCGCTGCGGCAAGGCATTGAAATGCGCGACGCATCACCGGGTGACATTTCGCAGGCCAATGAGCGTTTGGTGTCGTTGAATGCGAACGACAGCGGTGAGAACGTTTCTGCGCTGCGAAAGGAGCTCCAGGGTGTTATGCAGAATTACTTCGGTGTCTTCCGCAAGGGTGAGTTTATGCAGGAAGGCATTAAGAAGTTAGCCGATTTAAAAGGGCGTATCGATAACGTTAAGCTCGAAGATAAGAGTAATGCGTTCAATACGGCTCGTATCGAATGCCTAGAGCTGCAAAATTTGTTTGAAACTGCCGAAGCGACCGCTATCGTTGCTGAGGCCAGGAAGGAGAGTCGTGGCGCACACGCGCGAGAAGACTTCACTGAAAGAGATGATGATGAGTGGCTGTGCCACTCCATCTACCACAGAGAAAGTAAGGCGGTGACGAAGCGGTCAGTCAACTTCACGCCAAAGACTGTCGATACCTTCCAACCTAAAATACGCACCTACTAATCTGCGAGGAGATAATAGATGTTGCAGGTCAGTGTTTATCGCTTTAACCCCGAAACCGATGCGTCGCCACAGATGCAGGAGTACCGTGTCGATACGGCAGGGAAAGATCTAATGGTTCTTGACGTACTTGAGATGATCAAGGCTGATCACGATGCCACTGTGACGTACCGCCGCAGCTGTCGAGAGGGCGTCTGTGGTTCCGACGGGCTCAATATTAACGGAAGAAACGGACTCGCCTGTATCACGCCTCTTTCGGAAGCAGTGAAGAAGAATAAGCTTGTGATTCGGCCGCTACCCGGCTTGCCCGTGGTGCGCGACTTAGTGGTTGATATGAGCTTGTTTTATGCTCAGTACGAGAAGATCGAGCCTTATCTTCAAAATAGCACTCCGGCACCGGCAATTGAGCGATTGCAAACACCAGAGGACCGCGCGAAGCTGGACGGGCTGTACGAGTGCATTCTCTGTGCGTGCTGTTCGACCAGCTGTCCGTCTTTTTGGTGGAACCCTGACCGATTTATTGGGCCAGCAGGATTACTGCAGGCCTACCGATTTCTTGCTGACAGTCGTGACCAGGCGACTGACGAGCGGCTGTCAAAGCTCGATGATCCGTTCAGTGTTTTTCGGTGTCACGGCATACAAAATTGCGTCAATGTGTGTCCCAAGGGGTTGAACCCCACGCGCGCAATCGGTCACATTCGCTCTATGCTGCTCAGCAAAGCCGCCTAGGCAATCTAGTTATCGATCCTATAACCCTGTGTTATAATTGGTAATATTAACGCCACTTTTGTGGCGTTTTTGCTATCTGGGCTCTGCAGGTACATGGGAATTCGGTACCGGACAGCGTAAAATATACCCCGTGATGCGCTAACACATACCAAACAATAAGTTACCGCAAATGACTTCGGGGGAAGTGTGCATGGCAAAGTCGATAGACCTACCCAGCATGGAGCAGCAGCGAAGCACGTCGCACCTCTCAGGCGGCAATGCCGCCTACGTTGAGGGGTTGTACGAAACGTACTTAAAAGATCCGAACGACATTCCGCCCGAGTGGCGGGACTACTTCGACCGTCTACCTAAGGTTCAGACCAGTACCAATAATTTGCGTGATCTGCCGCATTCGGTGCTGCGCACGCAGTTCGCTCGCATCAGCAAAATGCGAGTTCGAACGGAAGCGACGCGCAGTCAGGACTCACAAGCCACTGAATACGAGCGCAAACAGGTTCGTGTGGTGCAGCTGATTTCGGCTTATCGGCAGCGTGGACACCAAAAGGCCAAGCTAGACCCGTTGGCCCTGGCAGAGCGAGCGCCGGTCGCTGACCTTGAGCTGGAGTTCCACGAGCTCTCAGAGGCTGACCTCGATACGGTATTTCAGGTGGGAAGCTTATACATCGGTAAGGCAGATGCGACGTTAGCTGAAATTCGAGCAGCGCTTGAGCGGACGTATTGCCACACGATTGGCGCGGAGTTCATGCATATCGTCAATACCGACGAGCGCCATTGGATCATGAGCCGCATGGAGTCGGTGCGTAGCGCGCCTGTGCTGGATCGTGAGGCCCGCATTCAGATTTTACGCAGACTGATCAAGGCCGAAGGTTTAGAGAAGTCCCTGGCGTCGAAGTACCCAGGAACTAAGCGGTTTGGTCTGGAAGGCGGCGAGAGCCTGATTCCGATGATGTCTGAAGCGATTCAGCGCAGCGGTGGCTATGGCGCGAAAGAAGTCGTCATCGGTATGGCTCACCGGGGTCGCCTGAATGTATTGATCAATATTTTAGGGAAAAACCCCAGTGAGTTGTTTGACGAATTCGAGGGGAGAGCGTCTTACTTTGGTTCGGGTGATGTTAAGTACCATCAAGGATTTTCATCGAACATTATGACGCCGGGCGGGGAAGTTCATCTGGCACTGGCATTCAACCCCTCGCATTTGGAAATCGTCTCACCGGTCGTTGAGGGTTCGGTGCGTGCGCGCCAAGACCGTCGCAAGGACACGGTTGGTGATACGGTCGTTCCACTGGTGATCCATGGGGACGCCGCATTTGCTGGCCAGGGCGTGGTCATGGAGACGTTTCAGATGTCTCAAACCCGTGGCTATAAAACGGGCGGAACGCTGCACATCGTGATCAACAATCAAGTTGGTTTTACTACGAGCCGTCAAGAGGACGCGCGCTCCGCGGAGTACTGCACGGATGTTGCGAAGATGGTTCAGGCGCCGATCTTCCACGTCAATGGTGACGACCCCGAAGCGGTGGTGTTTGCCACGCAGCTGGCGGTTGATTTCAGAAATCAGTTCAAGAAAGACGTTGTTATTGATTTGGTGTGTTATCGACGTCGAGGGCACAACGAGGCGGATGAGCCTTCGGTGACGCAGCCCCTAATGTACGCCACCATTAAACAGCACGCGTCGACGCGAGACCTTTACGCGAAGCGACTGATTGCCGAGCATGTTTTAACAGCCGATGAAGACGCAGCGCTTATGGAGCGTTATCGGGAGTCCCTGGATCGAGGCGAACCGCTGGTGACGCAGTTAGTCATGGAGCCAAACACCGAGTTATTCGTTGATTGGAAGCCGTACCTTGGCCACAACTGGGATATGGACTGCGACACGTCCGTGGATGCCACACGGTTGCGAGAGCTTGCTGAGATTATGGGGCGAGTTCCGGAAGGCTTTGTGCTTCAGCGACAGGTCAAGAAACTCCTTGAGGACCGAGGGAAAATGGCGGCTGGCGCACTCGAAATTAACTGGGGTTTTGCTGAGAACATGGCGTATGCGTCTCTTTTGGCAGAGGGGTATCCGGTTCGAATGACGGGGCAAGACATCGGTCGTGGAACGTTCTCGCACAGACATGCGGTTCTGCATGCGCAGAATAAGCCGGAGGTACACGTACCCCTTCAACATTTGTCTAAGTCGCAAGCCAAGTTCGAGATTTATGACTCTTTGCTGTCTGAGGAAGCTGTTCTCGCCTTTGAGTACGGCTATGCCACAACCTCTCCCAGTGGGATGGTGATATGGGAGGCGCAGTTTGGTGATTTTGCCAATGGCGCGCAGGTGGTTATCGATCAATTTATCACCAGTGGTGAATACAAGTGGGCAAGGCTTTGTGGGCTGACCATGTTGCTACCCCACGGGTACGAGGGACAAGGACCCGAGCACTCGTCTGCACGGCTTGAACGCTACCTTCAATTGTCGGCGCAAGAAAATATTCAGGTTTGTGTGCCCACAACGCCGGCTCAAGTATTTCATATGCTTCGTCGACAGGGTGTCAGGCCGCTGCGAAAGCCACTCATCGTCATGTCTCCTAAAAGTCTTCTGCGGCACAAGAGTGCAGTTTCAACGCTGGATGAGCTGGCCAACGGTCATTTCCAGCCCGTCATCGACGATGAGAAGGTGACCGATAAACAGCAAGTGACTCGGGTGGTTCTGTGTTCAGGTAAGGTTTTCTACGATCTCGATGCGGCACGCGCCGATCGGGGTGCAGAGCATGTCGCCCTCATTAGGGTTGAACAGCTCTATCCGCTGCCTGAGGAGGCCTTAAAACGCATTCTCGGAGCATTCCCACGTGAGGCTAGTGTTGTTTGGTGCCAAGAGGAGCCGATGAATCAGGGCGCTTGGTACTCGATCCAAGATTCAATGCGCCGAATGGTTTCGCTGGCCATGTTTGGTGCTCAGCTTCGGTATGTGGGGCGGACGCCTTCAGCATCAGGGTCCGCGGGTTACACCGCGTTGCATGTGCAAGAGCAAGAGGCATTTATATCAGCAGCCCTGGGGTGAAGGGTTGTTAAAACGTGAGTAAAACGGACGATTATCATGAAAATAGAAATCAAAGCGCCGGCATTTCCTGAATCAGTAGCCGATGGTGAGGTGTCGTTGTGGCACAAGAAGGAAGGGGACTTTGTTCAGCGAGACGAGTTGTTAGTTGAGATTGAGACTGACAAGGTGGTCATGGAGGTGGTCGCCCCTGAGGCTGGCCGTCTGGATCGCATACTCGTAGAGGTCGGAAATACGATCGAAAGCGAAGCGCTTCTCGCTGAGCTGACACCGGGTGAGGGTTCTGAGTCTGTTGAATCGTCTTCCGAAGCGGCTGCGTCAGTCAGCGCTGCAGCGAGTCTGGCTGTCCCGATGGGACCGGCTGCTCGCCAACTGATCGATGAGCATAGGCTGGATCCGCGCGCAATTGCGGGGACCGGTAAAGACGGTCGCATCAACAAAGAAGATGTGATCAATTTTATGGCCACGGCTCAAGCTGAATCGACGCCTGCGGCCAAATCTGCAGCACCGTCTTCAGTGCCTGCACAGGCGGGTGTGGCAGCCGATGTGGCCGAGCCACAAGGTCCGACCAGCGAGCGAGTAGAGCGACGAGTTCCTATGACGCGCATGCGCGCAAAGATTGCCGAACGTCTGCTTTCCGCAACGCAGGAAACGGCGATGCTGACTACTTTCAATGAAGTGGATATGGCACCGCTAATGAAGCTTCGCTCGCAGTACAAAGACCAATTTGAGAAGACCCATAACGGGACTCGACTCGGTTTTATGGGGTTCTTCGTTCGCGCGTGCTGCGAGGCGTTGAAGCGATTCCCTGAGGTGAACGCCTCGGTCGACGCGAATGACGTGGTTTATCACGGGTATCAGGACATCGGAGTAGCCGTCTCTACGGACGACGGTTTGGTGGTTCCTGTTTTGCGCGATGCCGACTTCATGAGCATCGCCGATGTTGAAGCCGCAATCAGAGACTTGGGTCTGAAAGCACGAGACAAGAAACTGACCATCGATGAAATGACGGGTGGAACGTTCACGGTGTCTAACGGTGGTGTCTTTGGTTCTCTGTTATCGACCCCCATTTTGAACCCTCCACAGACAGCAATACTGGGTATGCACACGATCAAAGATCGTCCTGTCGCCGTCGATGGCGCAGTGGTGATTCGTCCGATGATGTATTTGGCGCTGTCCTACGATCATCGCTTAATCGATGGTAAGACTGCGGTTCAGTTTTTAGTCACGGTGAAGGACCTCATTGAGGATCCGTCACGCATTCTGCTTCAACTTTAGGGAGTAAGGTCAACTCATGAGTGACGCTCATACTGTAATAGTAAT
>CBFHJX010000037.1:0-13224 GCA_965656285.1 Luminiphilus sp.
GGACGCGTTCTTATGGGCTCCCCAATTCCCTTCGTTTATCTTTTCGGATATCAGGGAATCAATCGTCGCTTGATCAGGAACTCGGAGTAATGCCTCTGCTAAACACATCAGTGCAATACCCTCGGAATTGGATAATCCGAACTCGCGAAGAAAAGAGTCGAGCGTCCCCGACTCGTCCGAGCGACACCGGCTGGCAGTGACCATTTCGGCGGCGCACTGATTGATAATCTGTCGATGGGTTGCGTCGGCGTTAATCGCTGCACTGATGGCCACTAATGCGGCATCGCTCGATGCAAAGTGCATTTCGCGAAGGGCGTCTCGACGGGGTCCTGCCATTCGATATCCTCTCTAGCGGCATACGTTTACGATCATGTGTCACTATAAGCACTCTTACTACGCAACCAATAACACTAAGTAGGTAAGAGGCTTGAACCCTTTTCCAGATTGAGCCGGACGAGTATTTTCTCGTTCCGTTTGAATAAAGCGCTTGGTAATCTAGGGATGATTGATAACAACAATATGTTTGGTTAATAAGTGGCATTCTATATGCCATAATATAATAAAGTAAGGAGTGCCTGTGGCGCTGAATCTCGAATTCCAAGATAACGTCGCTGTATTGCGTCATGACGACGGTAAGCGGAATGTTTTTTCACCGGACAGTATTCGTGATTTCAGTGAGGCGCTTGATGAAATAGAAGCCAAGAAAGCTGCTCTCATGTGGATGGGACGCGAAAATTGTTTCTCAGCGGGCTTTGATCTCAAGGTCGTCAAGAGCGGTGACGCGGATGCCGCAGCCGCTATGGTGCAGGCGGGTGGCGAATTAGCGTTTCGAATTTTCACCTTTCCTCATCCGGTTGTATGTGCGGTGACGGGTCACTGTCTTGCACTGGGTTCTGTGATGTTGGTTTGTGCGGATAAGCGTATTGGCATGGCTGGCGACTTTAAGTACGGGCTTAATGAAACCGCGATTGATATGGATTTACCGGCGTTCGGCTACGAACCTGCTGTTTATCGACTGTCCGAGGCTCATCGGTTTGAGTCTATTATCGCGGCCCAAATTCATTCGCCGGAATCGGCACTGGCAGCCGGTTTCTTGGATGAGGTAGTGGCTCCAGAGACACTTGTTGATCGAGCGATGGAGCACGCGTCGCGTTTAGGCGCGCTTCCACAGCGCGCGTTTGCGGCAAATAAGTTACTGAGTCGCTCGATACCCATTGAACGGATTCGAGCCTCTCTGTCTTGACGGATTAAAAAATGGCTAATGTGCTCACAAAATTGTTGGAGTGGTTTTTAACGGCGTTACCCTTCTTTTTTGGTCTCGTTTTTTTAGCGCCGCTCGCGGTTCAAGTCATGCAAAGCTTTGGCGTTCAGGCGCTGGGTGGCGTCGATGTATGGACGGTGTCGTTAATTATATTTGGGGTTTGGGGAGGTATCGCGTCATGGACGGGACGATGGATTTAACGGGAAAAACCGAGCTAGAACTTCGCGCCATGGAGCGCGAAATTGCAAAACAGCACTTGGATAAATTCCCCTACCTGTCGCTCGCATGGGGTTTGGGGAATCTGGTGTGCTGGCTGTCGGTTTGGGTGCTCTGCCTGAATGGCATTCTCCCACTGTGGGCCGGGTTCATAGTCGCGACGATTAATATCGCTGCGAGTTACCTGCCGTCTCACGAAGCCCAGCATTCAATTTTTGCAATGCCGGGGAAACCGAAGCGCTGGCTCAATGAGCTTGTCGGTACTCTGAGTCCTATTCCCTTGGTAATGCCTTATTCTGTTTTGCGTGCCACGCATATGGAGCACCATAAGCACGCAAACAATCCAGAGCTTGATCCTGACTATGACCTCCACGCTGATACCGCACTGGGCTTTTTGTGGTGCAGCATCCAGTGGCGACAACCAAAGCCTTTCGGAGATGAGCACTCTTACACGAAATGCTTGAAGCGAATTGGTCGAGAGGATCTTATTCTTTCTGCATTGGCATATCGGTTGATCTATCTGGGTGTGCTGTGTGGCATGGCGCTTAACGGCCTGGCAATCGAGGCCGCACTACTGTGGTGGTTGCCTTGGCAAATAGCGGTGACCTACATTCAGTTTTACCTGTCATGGGCCCCGCACAACCCGGGGTGTGGGACCGAGCGTTACAGCGACACACAAAGCTTTAAGTCGCGCTTGGGTAATATCTGGTCTTCGGGTATGCAGTACCATGTTATTCATCACTTGTACCCTCGGATACCGCTGGTTCGAACCCCCGAGGCCTATCGGCAGTTGAAACCCATACTCGAAGCTCAGGGTGCGCGCGTGGACGCAATCTGAAATACACAGTACTGCCCTAACACGGCGTTGCCATTGTGATAAGCGCGCCAAAATCTGAAATTCAGTGGGAGCTCTACGATGTCTTCTCAAGAGTTGAGTTTTACAGCTAACGTTGATCGACAATTTCTGCGGGCGGCTAATCTGCTTGATCTGCCCCCCGGTCTGGCTCAACAAATTCGGACCTGTAATGCGACCTACACGGTCCGATTTCCGGTGCGGCTCCGCGAGAGAATTCATGTCTTTACCGGGTATCGCTCTGTTCACTCTGATCACATCACTCCGGTAAAAGGGGGCATCCGGTACTCGCTGGCCGTTAATCAGGACGAGGTAGAGGCTCTCGCTGCTTTGATGACCTACAAGAGCGCCGTGGTCGATGTCCCATTTGGTGGCTCAAAAGGGGGGCTGTGCATTAATCCGAATGATTACGACGATCACGAAATAGAGCAGATAACGCGTCGATTCGCTTACGAGTTGATTAAGCGTGACTTAATTCACCCGAGCCAGAATGTCCCGGCACCGGATATGGGTACGTCAGCTCGTGACATGGCGTGGATTGCGGATGAGTATCAGCGTTTGAACCCAACGGAGATAGACGCATTGGCGTGTGTAACCGGCAAACCGGTTTATAACTCGGGTATTGCGGGAAGAGTCGAGGCTACCGGGCGCGGTATTCAGTTTGCGTTGAGGGAGTTTTTTCGCGAGCCGCTCGATGTCCAGCGCGCATCATTGTCTGGAGGGCTAGAGGGTAAACGAGTCATCGTACAAGGCTTGGGTAATGTCGGTTTTCATGCGGCAAAATTTCTATCGCTTGAGGACGGTGCAGTGGTCACTGGCATTATCGAGCGAGACGGCGCTATTGTCAGTGAAGCGGGATTGGACGTCCTGGCGGTAAAGGAGTGGATTGAGACCTCGGGTAGCGTCAAAGGATATCCAGATGCGACCTTTTTATCAGACGGTGCTTCGGTCCTTGAGTCCGACTGTGACTTACTGATTCCAGCGGCCTTAGAAGGTGTTATTCATCACAAAAATGCGGCGAACATTAAAGCAAAGTTAATCATTGAAGCGGCAAATGGGCCGATTACAGCCGCAGCTGACGAGGTATTGCGAGCGCGTGGTGTGGTTGTCATTCCAGACTTGTACGCCAATGCGGGCGGCGTCACTGTCTCTTATTTCGAGTGGGTGAAAAACCTGTCTCATATCCGATTTGGGCGAATGGAGCGGCGAGCTCAAGAAGCGACACAAACCTTAATGCTCTCCGAGCTCGAACGCTTGAGTGGGTTAATCGGTGCAGATAAGTGGTCTCCCACCGACAGCTTTAAGGTCAATTATGTAAAAGGGGCGGACGAGCTTGAATTGGTGCGATCGGGTTTGGACGACACCATGCGCGAAGCGCTACAGAGCATGAGAGGAAAGTGGCATGAAGATGAGCGAGTAGAAGATCTTCGTCTAGCCGCGTACATGATCGCCATTCAAAAAATCGCACTGACTTATCAGTCAAAGTCGCTGGGTTAATTGATTCCAGGAACGTCGCGCCCTTCCAGCCCAGAGTCTCGTACTGTTGATGTTGAGCATTCAAAATCGTGCCACAGACAGAGCGGCATGACGCACTTTAGGAGGTGTTAGCGGCTGTTCTCATGATTTCAGACTATCCGCGTGTGAAAACCTAAGTGTTAACCCTCAGCCTGTTGTGGGCGACTCTTCAGACTCTTCCGCGCCCTGGGTGGTTGAGTCGTTAAATGTCTCAACGAAGACTTCACCTGCCGCAATGGTAATGAGCGGTAACACCCAGATCAGCCCGATAAACAGGGGGATTATTCCAGCGATGAAAAGTAGGACGCTTGCGAGCATCAAGCCGAGGTAGCGCCACCAATACTGTGTGATCGCCTTGCGCGATGTCTCTAGCGACTCCCAAACGCCCAAGCCTTTTTCAATGATGAGATACGGTGCAAACGAGTAGGCGATTGCGAGGTAAATGCCGGGCAGTATCAACAGCACTAAGCCGCCGACGATCATTACCCCCATTAAGATGAACATAATCAGTAGTGGGATAGCCATTGTGTAGGGCTCCCAAAGCGTACTGAGAGGCGTATCACCACCGGACGCCCGTCGTATGCCGAGAAGGCCGAGGCCAACCCCCAGAGGCATCATCAGCAGTGCAATGACCGCTTCTGCCACAACGGCTGTCACAGAGCCGTCGTCCGATGAGCCAAACACCCATTCTCGGGTCAGTTCAATCACGATTGATATCGCCATATAAGCGACAAACGCCATGAAATAACTCGCTTTGAAACCAACCTGTTTTTCTTTCGCCGTTTTTAAGACGTCACTAATACGCCACGCTACGTTTGTGGACATCGGTGTCCTCAGATTCTATGACTATCGCTTAAGCATGGTTCGCGGCTTGTTTAATTTCAACTTTTTTGCCCTTTTACTTTTTTGCCCTTTTAAGAGGTGCGCTGCCATCGACCGGCAGTGCTAGAGTGGACGTGAAGACCACTGACACTCAAGCAAACCCATGAAATATGACTTTGATCCCGTGCCTCTGTCTGCTCCTGACCCAATGTGTCTAGAAGAGATGCTGCTTCGCGCGACACAACACTATGAGTTTGTGTCGCGTCGTCGGACGGTTCGACACTTCTCGAGCGAGTCTATTTCGCGGGAGGTTATCCAGGCGTGTATTCTCACGGCAGGCTCAGCACCGTCAGGAGCTAATCACCAGCCTTGGCACTTTGTGTGTGTGAGCGATCCGCACATTAAGCAGCAAATCCGTCGGGCAGCAGAAGCTGAGGAGCGGGCGTTTTACAGTGGGAAAGCCGGCGACCAATGGCTAGATGACTTACAAGGGCTTGGCACCGACGCACAAAAGCCATTTTTAGAGACGGCGCCTTGGTTGATTGCGGTCTTTGCTGAGCGTTACAGTCTTGACCCGTCGGGCGCCAAACAGAAAAACTATTACGTGCCTGAGTCGGTCGGCATTGCCACGGGTCTTTTAATCACAGCCTTGCACAATGTTGGCCTAGCAACACTGACGCACACGCCCAATCCCATGAAATTTCTGAGCAAAATATTGGGTCGTCCCGCTAATGAGCGACCTACGATGTTACTGGTGGTAGGCCATCCGGCGGAAGACGCGAAGGTCCCCAGAGCGGCCACTGTCAAAAAGCCGCTAGACCAAATTTCAACGTTTTTAGAGTAGTTGCGCTGGAACAGTTGTGTGTGGAGCTGCTTCAAGGAGTCTGCGCATTAGGTGCAGGTGTGCTCGGCCCATAAAGAGTTGACCGTCAATGACGCAGGTGGGTGCGTCAAATAAACCTGCTTCTTGCGCCTCGGTCTGCAAGATATCAAGGTCCGGTGAGGACTCGCGCAGGCTCAAACCACAATCAGCTACTGTTTTATCGAGCCATTCGATTTTATTAATGTCCTGATGTACTCGCCAGTGGGCATCAAAGCACCGTACGACAAATTCGGTTTGGTCCCCTTCAATACGGCTTAGCGTTATCAGCGCTTGATCTGTATCGACGTGGCGACGTTGGGGCGTGATGTCGAGCTCGCGCAGGCCGGCGTAATGAACCTGTAGTTTAAGCTCGGATTCCGCTCGAGTTCGATGGTGGTTATGCGTTACATCCTCATCGTCCACTCGTGTCGGAAGTGCGCGTTCTCGGCTGACAAAGGGTCGCCAGTCGATCGCCGCAGCGCAGTCTTGAGCGAGCTTAACCAGGGGGTCTAGTGCTAAGTAACAGTCCAGTGATTTGAAGTCGATGTAGACGATAATCATTCAGACACCTCATTGCCAATATCAGGGACCTGCCCTAACTTCCCCGACAACACCCATCTTATATAAGGCAAATGTTCGCGTCCGAAAAACACGCTGTTACCCAGCACATATGTTGGGACACCATACATTCCGGCTTCGAAACGATGATCGAGAATATGATCGTGCATTTCTTTGCCCGTGCCGGTCACAAACGTTTGAAAGTCTGAGCTATCAACCCCTGCGGTCTGCAAGCAGCCTTTGATGACGTTAATGTCCTCTATGTCGAGTTCCCTGCGCCAAAACGGTGGGAAAACGGCCTCGAGGTAGGCGGGTATCCGATCTCGGAAGTGGAGATTCACAAACAGAATCCCCATGTTGGCCAAACTGGAGTCCCAGATTTTCTCAGTGCCTTTGAGTGTATAGCCTTGCAGTTCGGCATATCTGCGCGCATCCATATAGGCGTAGCGAATGGCGTTCCAAATCTTGGGGCTACGGCCACTCGATTCAACGACTTCGCCCTTTTCTTTGCGAGCCGAACCCAGGTAACTTGGAATATCGAGGGTATAGGGCCGCCAATCGAACTGAAGTCCCAGTTCTCGCTCCAACGCCAATGTGGGTTTGACGGAAACGAAGGCATAGGGACTTTTCACATCGAGATAGACAATGAGCGGGCTATTACTTTTGAGTACATCCATTACTGGGTCTCTTACGCTTTTGTCTTAGTTTGCCTGCCGGTCGCGACTATGCAAGTGCTCAGATCCTGATACTCTGGCGAGCTATGATTGAGGAGATGCTGCTGTGAGTACTGCCGAGCTAATTGATACCACCACTGACTATCCTAGACTCTTTGAGCCCCTGGATCTGGGTTTTACGACGATTAAAAATCGCTCAATTATGGGTTCAATGCATACGGGTCTTGAAGAGATGCCGGATGGTTTCGAGCGCATGGCCGCCTTTTACGCTGAGCGTGCGGTTGGCGGAATTGGCATGATTATTACCGGTGGTATTTCGCCTAACGAGGAAGGTGGCGTTGCTGTTTATGACGAGAATGGGGATCCTGTTTTTGCGGCATCGAAACTGAATACTCAGCGTGAGGCCGACGGGCACAGGTTGGTGACCGAGGCGGTTCACGGGGCGGACCCAGACGTAAAGATCATTATGCAGATTCTGCATATGGGGCCGCTTGCACATAACCCTAACTTAGTCGCACCGTCAAAAGTCCGCTCTCGTATCAGCAAGCTCACCCCTAACGAACTCGATACCGAGAGTCTTGAAAAGCAAATTGCAGATCACGCGCACTGCGCGGTACTTGCTAAGCAAGCGGGTTACGACGGGGTTGAGATTATTGGGTCGGCGGGGTACTTGCTGTCTACGTTTCTTGTCGAGAAGACCAATCAGCGCACCGACGAGTGGGGCGGTAGCTATGAAAATCGCATGCGCTTCCCACTAGAAGTCGTGCGGCGTATTCGCGCAGTGGTCGGTGACGATTTTATTGTCGTGTTTAGGATCGCTGCAATGGATATGCTCCAAGGGGGTATGAGTTGGGATGAGATTGCACAATTAGCGCGCGAGTTAGAAAAGGCGGGCGTCAGTATTATCTCTACCCATTTCGTATGGCACGAGGCTAACGTACCGACTATCGCGACGATGGTTCCCCGTGCGGCGTTTACCCGCGTAACCGGCAGGGTCCGAAAAGAAGTGGACATCCCTGTTATTACCTCAAATCGAATAAACATGCCTGAGGTAGCCGAAGAGGTGTTAGCGCGAGGCGATGCTGACCTCGTATCTATGGCGCGGCCCATGCTTGCTGACAGCGAATTTATGAATAAAGCAGCCTCCGGTCGACGCGATGAAATTAATACCTGTATCGCCTGTAACCAGGCGTGCCTTGATCATACGTTCAGTATGAAAACGACTTCGTGCTTGGTTAACCCAAGAGCATGCCACGAGACCATGCTGAGCTACGATCCGACGACGGCGCCGAAGTCGGTCGCTGTGATTGGTGCCGGTCCTGCGGGCATGGCGTACGCCACCGTAGCGGCAGAGCGCGGACACAAGGTCACTTTGTTTGATGCTGCCAAGGAAATTGGCGGGCAGTTTAATCTCGCCAAACGCGTTCCGGGTAAGGAAGAGTTTCACGAGACGATTCGCTACTACAACACGATGCTGACCAAACTGGACGTCGATTTACGGCTAGGGGCACGCGTGAGTGCCCGGGATCTTGAGGACCAGGGTTTTGACCACGTCGTGGTCGCGACTGGCATTACGCCGCGCACCCCCCAAATTAAGGGCATCGATCATCCTATGGTCGTTGGCTATATCGACGCGATTATGGGCCGCAAACCCATCGGTAAAAAGGTGGCGGTACTCGGCGCTGGCGGTATCGGCTTTGACGTCACGGACTTGATCACTCACGACGGCCCATCGGGCGCTATGGATGTTGATGTGTTTGCCAGGGAGTGGGGTATTGATTTTGAAAATCATCCGCGAGGCGGTGTCACTGGGGTTGAGCCCGTGGTCGCAAGCGCCGATCGAGAGGTCTATCTCATCCAGCGTAAGTCCACTCCGGTCGGTCGCGGCCTAGGTAAGACGACGGGTTGGACTCACCGAACCACTTTGGGTCGGCGAGGCGTCAATATGGTCAACGGTGTTGATTATCGACTGATTGATGATGATGGCTTACATCTCATGATTGAAGATAAGCCTGTGAGTCTGGACGTCGATACTGTGATTGTTTGCGCAGGCCAAGAACCGCTTCGCACCCTCTTTGATGAGCTTGAACACGAGGGTGTGAGTGTTGAGGTGATTGGTGGCGCTTTCGAGGCTGCAGAGTTAGATGCCAAAGCCGCCATTAATCAGGCGAGTTGGTCGGCCTCAAAATTGTAAATCTCTGAGTCAATCGACGCCGCATCGGTGTAAGGAAGCGAGAGGGCGGTCGCAGTAACGCCTGCGGCTGCCTGGATATTATCAGCCCTCGTAGGGCTGGGTTGGGAAGGGAATGTCGGTATCGCCTTCGAGCCACTGTGGGTATTTATTCATGGCACCGAGAAACAGCGGGCTGTTGATGAACGCGTGCAGCCAGTCGCTGACGCTTGGGTAGGGACGATCGGACCACCAGGAAGAGTCGACGGAGGCAAATTGGCGAACGAACGGTGCGATGGCGACATCGACCACGCTGAGCGATGCGCCAGAAAGGTAGTGCCACTGTGAAAGCCGCATTTCAAGTTGAGCGAGAAAATGCTCGCCCTGTTGGCGGTACCAGCCTTCGTCGTGTTCTGGAAAACGAACCGCGTATTTGTATCGGTCCAGCCAATGCTTAAACTCGTTATCGCAGAGGTCCACCAATGAGTTGTCTTTGTCTGCGCTTTCAAGCCAGCCTGCAGGATCATTCTGATTGAGCGCCCAACTCATAATGTCTCGACTCTCGTCGATCACCTTCCCATCGCTCTGAATCAAGACGGGCACAGTGCCCTTTGAGGACGCCGTGAGCATCGCCGCAGGTTTATCCTTCAAAATCACTTCGCGTAAGCGCACCTCGATACCTGCATATGAGATGGTCATGCGCGCGCGCATCGCATAGGGACAGCGACGAAACGAATACAAAATAGGTCGAGGGCTCATCCTCACAGTGTACGAGCGACGGGTATTTTGACCAACTTGAATTACCTTTATTCAGCTAACTGATGCGTATTGGTCGTATCATCATGGGCACTGAATGACCTTTGTATCAATGCGCTCGGAGTTCGCTATGTCGTCTACCTTTCACCCTCCTGTGAGAACGCTGATGGGCCCCGGGCCGTCTGATGTGTCTCCTCGTGTGCTGGCGGCCTCTGCGCGTCCCACAATTGGTCACTTGGACCCGTTATTTGTCGGCTTAATGGACGATGTGAAGCGGCTACTCCAATACGCGTTTCAGACCAAAAACGAACTGACTATTCCATTGTCGGCGCCCGGCTCTGCAGGAATGGAAGCCGCTTTTGTTAATCTCCTCGAATGCGGTGATAAAGTCATTGTGTGTCAAAACGGCGTGTTTGGCGGGCGCATGAAGGAAAATGTCGAACGATGCGGCGCAACGGCCATTATGGTCACAGACCGGTGGGGGGATCCCGTAGATCCAGAAAAGGTCGAGACGGCGATTAAAGCCCATCCCGACGCCAAGGTGGTTGCGTTTGTTCATGCTGAAACGTCTACGGGCGTTCGAAGTGACGCGGAAACACTTTGTCGCTTGGCCAAATCGGCAGGCATGTTGGTCATTATGGATGCGGTGACCTCACTGGCTGGCATCGATCTCAAGACCGACCTGTGGGGGGCTGATGTTGTTTATTCCGGTACACAAAAGTGTTTGTCAGGCCTGCCGGGTATTTCGCCCATTACCTTTAGCGAGGACGCTGTTGCGACCATTCAAAAGCGCACTCAAAAGGTGCAGAGTTGGTTCTTGGACATGAATCTGATCATGGGCTACTGGGGGGAGGGCGCGAAACGGGCGTATCATCATACGGCGCCTGTTAATGCGATATACGCACTCCACGAAGCGCTGCTTATGCTTGAGGAAGAAGGGTTGGAACTCAGCTTTGCACGGCACAAAGCCAACCACTTGAAGCTTGCACACGGCCTTTCGGCGCTCGGTTTGGATCTTGCGGTCGAGGCTGACTACCGCCTACCACAACTCAACTCAGTACTGATACCGACGGGGTTAGACGACGCCACGATTCGGTCTCGGCTTCTCAATGAGTTTGATCTCGAAGTGGGGGCAGGTTTGGGAGAGCTTGCAGGTAAGCAATGGCGAATTGGCCTTATGGGCACGAGTAGTCATTCGGTTAATATTAATCGGTGCCTCTCGGCTTTTGATGCGGTGCTCAAATAACGCCGTGGTCTTATTTGGGGCCTTGTTCTGCGGCCTCTTGAAGCTCCTTAGCCAGTGTCGACATGAGTGCCTTGGCACTCATGTCACGAATACGTTCAACTCCTGTACCCGCCCAATAAGCACCCCAACCGCTGGCGCCACGACGGTCAGCCAAATGACTAAGCGTCTTTGCGAGATCGTAGGCGACGGGGTAGTGGGGTCTAAATGTAGAGTCTTTAGTGTCGCCGATGGCTGATAGGTGATTGGCGATCCCCCGGGCTGGTCTGCCGGATATTGATCGTGTAATGACGGTGTCAGTCGCACGGGCGTTACGAAGCTGATGACGATAGTCGCGGGACGAATGTGTTTCGTTACACAGTAAAAATGCGGTCCCTAATTGGGTTGCCTGCGCACCCGCTCTGAGCATCGTATCGATTTCCCAGCCGTTCATCACACCGCCTGATGCGATAATGGGAAGCGTCGTAAGCGCGATCAGTTCCCTGACCAGGGCAGCGGTGGTCAGAGTATCCTGGGCGTCTGCGTTAAAGCTTCCTCGATGGCCTCCCGCCTCAATACCTTGCGCAATAAGGCCGTCCATGCCTGCCGCAATCGCAGCGCGGGCATCAGGTACGTTAGTGACACTGGTCAGCAGTGGAATACCTAACGCGCTCAACTGGGCGACCATACGTTGATTGGGAAATCCGAAGTGGAAGCTGATGACCTCGGGTCTGGAGTGTCGAGCAAAGTCGACCAGTCGGTCATCGTTTTTAACGCTGTTATAGGGAGAGGTGAGTGTGGTTGGGGTTGGACCGTTCAGGGCGTCGAATGCATGAGCAAAGTGTTGTATCCATTGCTCGTCTTTATAAGGGTCGCGAACAGGTTCGTCATGACAGAAGAAGTTAACGTGAAGCGCCCCTTTTGCGCATTGGCGAAATGAAGAAACAGCGTCCGCAGCCTCTACCCAACTCATGGCTCCTAGTCCCAGACCCCCCAGACCCCCACTGTTAGTTACCGCGGCGGCAAGCTTGGGAGTTGAGACCCCCGCCATAGGTGCCTGAAATACAGGAATTGAGAGTTCTAGCGAGTCGAATAATGTAGGCATATAAACGTCCAGGGTGCTCAGCAAATCAACCTACGGACGAGCCCGAACTTCCGTTAGTGGCGCAGAGATTCGTCTGACGGTTAAGGTGGCACGGGTACCACGTTGTCGACAGGCTCCCTTCTAGATAATGTGGTCTAAATTGAGCAAAAATGAGGCTTTGGCTTACGGTTAGTGCAGCATCGATCATAAAGTGCGTGGCCTCACTGCCAGGCAAATAGAGGCTGATCGAAGTCGAGTACACGTGTTGCTTTACCGGCAATAGCGACCTCTCGAAACTGATAAAGCAGTGCCGCAGTCGGGGCGTAAATCCGATCAACCTCAAGTGCCATGGACAGTACCTCCCGGTCACTTTCAGCAATACGTTCAAACCGTGGCGCGCGAGGGCGAGCAAGGTCACTAAAATTTACAGTATGGATTGACGCGACTTCATCGGGGTTCGGCGATAATGCCGCCGTCTCGACATGTGCCCATGCCACTACTGGTGTGATTCGGTAACCGGATCGCGTGATGTAGTCATCGAGCACTCCAATAACGGCGTCTGTGGCAAGGTCTAAGTTGATCTCTTCGCGTAACTCACGAAGTGCTGCTACTTCTGCTGTCTCTCCCGTGTCAATGCGGCCTCCGGGAAGCGCCCACTGGCCACTATGGGCTCGCAGTGATCCCGCTCTGCGTGTTAACAGCAACGCCAGTTGCCCCTGGGACTCAACAACAACAAGCGCCACCGCTGCGGGACGTAAAGCAACCAGTGGCTGGGGTCGCACCTCGAAGGCTTCGATATTGTTGGCGAATAAAAACGCCTCACCCTCTACCCATGACCGGGTTTCATTACCCACTCTAAAGCCGCAGTCACTGGGAATAATCAGCGGTAGGTGACCGATTAATCGCGTGTTGATCATGCCGTGGTGCGGTGGAATCGTGGCACCTGCC
This sequence comes from Luminiphilus sp., assembly GCA_965656285.1. Classification (GTDB taxonomy): domain Bacteria; phylum Pseudomonadota; class Gammaproteobacteria; order Pseudomonadales; family Halieaceae; genus Luminiphilus. Next base: position 12,942 of record CBFHJX010000037.1, read on the forward strand.
TTGAGTCGTGAAAACAGAATGTTCGGACAGCGTTGACCTGAGAAGACGAGCGGCAGACTGTTCATTATCTCAGTAGTAGCGGGGCACAGTGCCTGATTCTCTGGCACTGATGTGCCGTTGCGCCACAGATAGAGCGCTCCCCAGTCGTCATTGTTGGTCATGCCGTGAGCGTCAAAAATGGGGCGTTCTGTTTGTTCGGTCAAGTAAGGATCAAAGGATCGACCTTCTGCGATGAGAGCAGCCAGTTCTGCTTGGATCTCAGGGGTCTTGGCCTCTAGGTCTT
>CBFHJX010000038.1:0-13136 GCA_965656285.1 Luminiphilus sp.
TGCCACTCGTGGTTCTCCTTTGTTACGATCACGCTCGCTTACTTCTTTGCCGCCGCTACGAGGGATACTGTGTCCACTACTAATAACCATGCTTTGAGCCTTTATTTTACCGCCGTGCTGACCGGTCTTGCACTGCTTAACGGCTGCGCATCGGGGCCTGTTTCTGGTGGCGGTTACAATCCGACCACACCGACGAATTCGATCGACCAAGAGGCCTTGGCCACGGCCCAGATAAAACGCGTCGTGATCGCAGACGTCAACTTAGGGTCCCCCTCACGAAAGTACATGCGCAAAAAAGAAAAGAACGTCGACGTTGTCGTCACAGCGGCACTTGAGCGTCACGGCTGGCAAGTCGTTCCGTCAAGAGAGTTTTCACAGCGATGGCGGAACGCCGTGTCGATGTACGGTAATCCAGTCGATCCGACGACAGGACGCGTCAACGGAAAAACATTTTCTCGCATTGTGCAAACTGTGCGTGATCAGATTATGGAAAACTCAAAGATAGACGCACTGGTCTTCACGGACCTCTTGGAAAAAGACGTCTACTTCACGCAAGGCGTAAACCGTGTTGCGCGTTGGGATGGCGTGAGCCGAAAGCCACCGACACAAGGCGCCGGCGACGGCGTGTCGGTCAACTTCAATTGGGGTGTGCCTGTCGCAGCAACCACGGTTCGCATCTCCATATTTAATGCAGACCTACAACTATTGTTTAGCGGCGAAGGCGGCATTGCCCTTAATGAGGCTGTTGACGTTCGCAGCGGTTCAGGATTTATTCGTCGTCGCGAAATTTTGGGCAATGAAAGCCACATCGAAGAGGGCGTTGCTATTGCGCTTCACCCTTTAGTCCCTATGTCGAAATGGCCTGGAAACCCTGACTGAGTGTGTTATCCGAACAAAGCGCTGGTTCGGTCGAGCACCCAAAACGTCGAGACGGCGCCAAGCACGTAAACCGGCACCCGTGACAGCCACGTAACCTGGCTGAAGCGGGTCACCACGAAGCCAACGCCCGTCAGAAGTGCAATGAACGCGAGCTGACCCACCTCAATCCCCAGATTAAAAAACAGCAATGCCGTCGGCAGGTACAGTTGCGGTAGTCCAGTTTCCGCCAGAGCCCCAGCGAAGCCCATGCCGTGTAGGAGGCCGAATCCGCCTGCAAGGTACCAGGGTCGTTGCCACAGTCTGCTCTCTCGTCCAGGCCTCGATAGCTCTACGGCGAGCAGCCAAATGGATACGGCAATGAGCCACTCAATTAACGACTCGGGATTTGTCACAATGCCCAGTGATACCAGCGCCAAAGTCATACTGTGACCCACGGTGAAGGCGGTGACAGTGTAAAACAGGCGTCTTCCCCACCCGACCAGCAGCAAAAGACCCGCGACAAAAAACAAGTGGTCTGTACCCACGGCAATGTGTTCAGCACCAAGCCAAAAGTAATGCAGCGCCGTTGACAGGGCAGAGCGCTGAGCCGGCACGAGAAACTCTGGATTTTGGACAGTAAGGACTTCTTGAAAGAATACGTCGGGTTGGGGCCTCACCGACACGACCGCAGACGACTGATTAGCAGCCAGTCCCGAAACACTCAACACCAAACCCTCAAGTGATGCGCCACCACACGACCACTGTTGTCGCAGGACCTTTCCAGTCCCTTCTGGAAACCAAGGGGTTTCAGAAATTACGGCACAACCCGCGGGAGCTACAGGTAACATCGGCACGTTTGATGTCACTTGAACCGGTGTTTTCCAAACAACAGAAATTTCGCCATTAGACAATGCTCGGACATCAAGCGCTGATGGTGCAAAGCGATGTGCCTCAGCAATCAGTGGCGTGACGACCAGCAGCAGAACAGTCAAAAATCTTCTCACAGCAGCACCTCGTAACCTGCAAGCGTCGCATCCACCCAATTTTCTATCGTTTCGCTGTCTCGATCTCGCCGGATGTCTCGTGCCACATCCTGAGCGACCTCGTCAAACCGCTTAACGCGACTTTCAGCGATGTCTTCAACCCACACCCAGTGATTTCCGAAAATCGACTGTAGCGGTCCCACCCACTGGCCCAAACGTCCGGCATCGACAGAAAAGCGCTGTGTAAAGCCATCGCCAAATTGCCGTGAAATCTCCGCAAGACTCCGGCCTTTAAAGGTATACCCCGCTAAAAAGACATCACCCAGCGCGCGCGCCTCAACCAGACTGGCACCCTCGTTGAGTGCGGTGACAAGCTGCTCAACACGTGTCTGACTTGCCTCGTCGCGAAGAAAAACGTGACTAAAGCTGTACCGTATTGGCTCCTCGAACAGGTCAAGTTGCGACTGATATGCCGCCCTCAACGTCGCCTCTGAAATCGATGGCTCGCCGCGACTCGCGACGATCAAGGTTTCCATGACCTGCACCGTTCGCCGGCGAATGACCTCATCAGCAAGATGGAGGCGCAGCTCTAGTGCTTGTTTGAGTAACTCCGAGTCCTCAGCGTCTTGCTCTGGATCCATAAACCGCATGTTACGGATAAGACGGCGCTGAACAACCAGATCGTCTTCTATGAATCCACGGTGCAAGGCCTCCGTGAAAAGAAGCTCATCCCTGAGTTCACGCTCTTTAATCATCTGTTGCTGCGACTTGGAGAGCGGCGTCCCTTGAAGTTGGGTCAACGCCTGCACTTGCAGCGCAACCCGCTCAGCATTAGGGGGCCCAATGACCGGTTTTGGCTCAGGAAACAGTGCTCGGTCTAAGATAAACAGGATCACGCCAATTAAAACAAACTGACACCAGACCGACCGTAGCAACCGCATTAGAACACTCCCCAAAGAGCGCTAAAAATGCGTCATGAAGTCAGCGGGGTCAAGCGCCGGAAGCTTTTTTGATGGCCCTTCTCTCGTTCCGAGGTACAAAAAGCCAATGACCTCGTCTCGCACACCGCCGCCGAGTGCAGCGACCACACTCGGATCAGTGGCGTATACACCCGTTCGCCACATCGAGCCGAAACCCAACGCGTTTGAGGCCAGCGACATGGCATAGGCCGCAGCAGCAGCAGAACCAATTTGCTCATTACGTTCGACCTTGGCGTGCTCCTTAAACTGAAGCATGACCGCTATAATTGTCGGTGCACGCTCTGGTGCCCTCAGTGCTTTAGCCAATTGGGACTCATCGGTAACACCGCGAAGTCGTAAACTGTGCTGAAGCACAGTCCCCAGATGTTCCCTTCGATCACCCTCGATGACAACAAAATGCCAAGGTCGCAGCAATCCATGATCAGGCGCTCGTAGACCGGCACGAACAATTTCAGTAATTTGATCCGGCGCAGGACCGGGACCGCCCAACGCACCGTGAGAAACGCGTCCAGTCAGCAGCTCAAGGAGAGAATTCACATCGGTGCTCGTCATTTAAAATTATCCTTACTAAAGCGGTTAACTATCGAGCTGCCATTTATCCGGCATCACTCTCGCTTGCGTATCAATACTGAGATCACCCAGCGTCAGCATACCCTCCTCCGCCTTTATATCGTCGTCATCCAGCACACCGTCATTAAAACGATACAACGGTTGCCAGTCCCCTGCTAAGCGCGCCGACTCAATATCCATGCGTTCTTTTTGTATACGCTCATGACGTTCGCGCCAAGCCTCGATCGCGCGGGCTCCATGCAAACTTTTGAGAACAGCGTGAGACGTGTCAGGACTCAGAACTGTCGCAGTCGCATTGTTTCCCCCAAAACCCTTACTGTTCACCAGCGAGTAAGCACAACGATCCGTAGGCGTGTTGTCCAATAAAAAGCTCAATCGGTCCGTGCGCACATCGGGTGCAAGACTGGAAATAGTGCCGATACCCGGAATCCACTGAGACTCCCAAATACCCAAGAGGGCAGACAGCTGATCACCGGCTGCCGCGCCCAACGAGTGCCCCGTGTGACCTTTAACTGCAGCCACACGCCAGTCATCAACATCTAATGCCTGAGCGACGGTACTCATAATCGCCGACTCTGTCGTTCTATTCTGAGGGGTGCCCGTCCCGTGCGCCATCACTAGTCCCTCTGACCGGAACGTTTTCTCTCCGACAATGTCGCGAGCCGCCTGAGCAGCGCGGGCCATGGTCAGGTAGTTACCCGGACCTGGTCCGGGAATGGATTTCTTCGGACCGTCCGCATGCACCGATACAAAAGGGACGGCACCTAATACGGGCGCGCCCTGCTCCAGTGCGAGCTCATCATCCATGAGCACCAAAATTTGAGCTGATTCGGCAATAACAAAACCACAGTTCATACCAAACGGACGGCAGGCGGACCGATGATGTATTCCCGCATCATCACTGAGTTCTTGGAGCGCTCGCAGTCCTTTGTCAGTCGCCAACGCCCCCATCGCCACATAGCCGTCCATCAGTGATGGAAGAATAGGCGCCTCAGCAGCTCCAACGACCGCGATTCGCGCACGGCCCGAACGAATATCTTCAACGCCCCGCTGTAAATTGTATAAAAAAGTCGCACAGGCCCCTAGAGCTGGCCCAGTATGACCGAGCGACTTCAGCACATACGCGTTTAGGAAATCACCCGGCATTTCTGCAAACCCCAATGGGCAATGCTTTGACGTCACGCGCTCGCCACGAAGCGATGCCGTCAGCATCCCACCGGTTGCTGCGTCGTCAAGCTGCCCCATGGAACTCGATACATAAACGCTGACCGCGTCAGGCGCCAGATTTGCAGTGAGCTGGTCCCAATCGATCCCTAAATCGGCGAGCGCATCGGACATCGCAAAAATAGACATTTGCAGACCACGAGGATGATTCCGAGACGTGTAAAGTGCGGCCGGATCAAAGCCTGTCGGCAACTGCCCCGCAACGCTCACCTCAAAGGGACGCTCTGAGGCCACGAAAATAGTTTCACCTGACGACAGCCCACGAAGGCTTTCGGTCGAGCGTGATGTCGCAAAGCCGTCGGGACTCAGATTAACAACCCCGTGAACGTCATCGACGAGAAATCGAAGATTCGTGGGAATGGCCGTTGGGTCGAAATAGTCTCGACCAATCTTGCGCACTAGGGTCTCAGCAAGTACGTCATCGTCCTCTGAAGCGTCCATCATGCTCGAGAGTGCAGCCAATGTTTTTTGTTGTTCCGAGCGCCCAAGCGCGTCAAACACCAATCGATTATGGGCGTGTCGGTGGGATGTTCTCCCCGCCGTATTCACGCCACCAGAAGCAACAATCACAGGCAGCTTCGCCATGTTTTTTATACCGTCAGCATTACAGATGTCTCTGGATTGTAGATTCAAGGCGCGCTAGCATTTGTATTTTTAAGACGTGCATCATGAAAAAACAGACGGAAAAAATTCGCATCCCGAAAATTGGAGCGCTGATTCATGACTTCGCGCTCGCAAGCTCCGTCACGCTACCGATGGAACTCGCCATGGCTGCCGCGCAAGTGACAGGGCACAGTCTCGGATCACGAGGTGCCGTGCAACTGCTGTCTCCAGACGGGGGCACAGTGACGACCAGCGGTGGCTTAACCATTAACACCCAAAGCATCGATGAGGCCGGGCAGTTGGATCTGCTCGTCATTGCCGCGGTCTGGCGAGACCCTCGACGTGTGCTCGCTCGACACCCGTCTTTGGTCCCCTTTATTAAAAGAACGATTAAGCAAGGAGCCGCTGTCGCGGCGGTAGGGACCGGTAGTTTTCTTCTCGCCGAAACGGGGTTGCTCAACAATAGGCCTGCGACAACACACTGGTTTTGGTTCGATGAATTTGCAACGCGTTACCCCAAGGTCGACCTGCGGCGTGACCAGCTCATTGTCCAGTCAGACAACCTCTACTGCGCAGGCAGTGTTAACTCAATCAGCGATCTGCTGGTTTACCTCATGGGGAAGTTTTATAACGCGGATGTCGCACGACACGTAGAGAATCAATTTTCACCAGAGATCCGTCGACGTTTCAAGTCAACCCTTTTGGGCTCTCACGTACTCCAAGAACACCGCGATGAAGTGGTCTTGGATCTTCAGTTGTTCATGCAGGAAAAGCTGGCCAGCCCACTGTCTTTGTCAAGCATCGCTCAACAGTTTCAGTTGTCAGAGCGAACGCTAACACGTCGTTTTCAACGCGCCGTGGGTACATCACCATGGCAGTACCTACTAAACTTAAGACTGTCCGAGGCCGAATCGCTGCTGCGGACCACTAATCTATCGATCACGGAAATCGCTGCTGAGGTGGGTGTAAGCGACTCTGCGCACTTCGCACGACAGTTCAAGAAATCAAACCGCTTAAGCCCCTCGGAATATCGCAAAGCTGTCCGAGGAAAAGTCTTTTCAACGATTTGAGGACGACTCTGCATTGTGACCCCACTTTGGCTGTGGCTTAATCCCCCCCACAACGTTTTGAGAACAACGAGGAAAGCCATGTCAGAGGCGATTTACATTGTAAGCGGTGCCCGAACGCCGATGGGCGGACTCATGGGTGACCTGGCGGCTGTTCCCGCAACCGACCTCGGCAGCACGGCCATTCGCGCCGCCGTAGAACGCGCAAGCGTCAGCGCTGCATCGGTCGACGAGGTTTTTATGGGTTGTGTCCTTCCCGCTGGACTAAAGCAGTGTCCTGCCCGCCAAGCGGCGCGAAATGCCGGACTTCCAGACGACGTCGGCGCAGTGACTGTCAATAAAGCCTGCGGAAGTGGCATGCAAGCCACTATTTTTGGAATCGACAGTATTCGTGCCGGCACCAATAGGATTGCAGTCACCGGTGGGCTCGAAAGCATGTCTAATGCGCCACACCTGATGCCCACAGGGCGTGCCGGTCAACGCCTTGGTCATACCAGTATCTACGATCATATGTTCATAGACGGTCTTGAGGACGCCTACACGGGCGCCGCTATGGGAACTTTCGCGCAGAAAACCGCCGATGATCACGGGATTACTCGTGAAGCGATGGATGCGTTCGCCATTCAAAGCCTGAGCCGCGCCAAGATGGCGATTGAACAAGGTCTTTTGAAAGCCGAGACGGCGGTCGTTGAAGTCAAAACACGGCGAGAAACAATTAGCGTTGTCGATGACGAGCAACCGCATAAAGGACGCATCGACAAGATCCCAAGTCTGCGCGCAGCGTTTACAAAGGACGGTACCATCACCGCAGCCAACGCAAGTTCGATTTCTGACGGTGCCAGTGCACTGGTTCTGGCAAGTGAGTCTGCTGTTCAAGAATTCGGTTTGAAGCCCATAGCCCGAATTGTTGCGCATGCGCGATCGAGTCGTGCCCCGGAAGAATTCACGTTAGCCCCTGTCGATGCAATCTCGTCACTGTTAAACAAAACCGGTTGGTCGGCCGATGACGTAGATCTCTGGGAGATTAATGAAGCATTTGCTATGGTCACCATGCTCGCGATGCAATCGCATGGACTGGACCACGAGCGAGTGAACGTTCATGGCGGCGCTTGCGCCCAAGGCCACCCTATTGGCTCAACAGGATCCAGAATCATCGTTACCCTAATGCATGCACTTCATCACTACGGCAAGGCGCGCGGTATCGCTGCACTTTGTATCGGGGGTGGAGAGGCAACCGCTGTTGCAATTGAGATGTGCTAAGCCAGGAGAGATAACATGGCGCTCGACACCGTCCCAGATATTTTGGACGACATCCGTGAAGGTAAAATGGTCATCCTCATGGATGACGAAGACAGAGAGAATGAGGGAGACCTTGTTATTGCTGCCGAAAAAGTCACTCCGGAGATTATTAACTTCTTTGCCAGTGAAGCCTGCGGACTGATCTGCATGCCGATTACGGCGGAGCGTGCGCGTCAGCTGCGTATTCCTCTGATGGTTCGTGACAATCGCTCACAGCACGAAACGAACTTTACTGTGTCGATCGATGCGACGCATGCGGTAGGTCCTGGCGTGAGCGCCAGCCAGCGTGCGCATACGATTTTGGAGGCTGTAAAGTCGGACGCAAAAGCCGCAGACATCTCGCAACCGGGGCATATTTTTCCCTTAGTCGCCAAGTCGGGCGGTGTTCTTCAGCGAGCAGGACATACTGAGGCCGGCGTGGATCTCGCGCGCATGGCTGGCTGCGAGCCGGCGGCTGTGATCGTTGAGATCATGAACGAGGATGGCACCATGGCGCGCAGACCCGAGCTTGAGGTGTTTGCAAAAAAGCACAATTTGCGCATCGGCACCATTGCGGACCTTATTGAGTATCGTGCACTGCACGAGCAGTCCGTGAGGTGTACGGGAGAGTTTCCGATCGACACTCAGTGGGGCAAATTCACACTGACCACATTTGAAGACTTAGTCGATGGTCAAATTCAATATGCGCTCCACCAGGGGGACCTTACCGGACCGGATTTACCGGTGCGAATTCAACCCATCAACACCCTGCGCGATGTTTTAGGTACGAAATTGCCTCAGGGGTCTCAGGGCTGGTCATATGAATCGGCCATGGCCTTTATCGCCAAGCAAGGCCGGGGACTGGTCGTCATGCTGGGGGGTTGGGAATCACCCGAAGCCATTATGCGTAATATTGCAGAGCTCGCGGGCCAAGCGGAAGGCGAAGCACCTCCGAGAAACTACAGAGTCATCGGTACCGGGGCGCAAATTTTAAGGCATCTGGGAGTCACCAACATGAACGTTATGTCGGCTCCCATTAAGTTTAATGCCATCTCTGGATTTCAGCTGGAGGTGTCGGGCTTCATACCTCGCCCGCCTCAATAGCGATTACTCACTGTGAAACGTAATCGCTGATTCCAGATCTGTCCGGTCCGTCACGACGTCGTTAATGGGTGTGTCGAGCGGGTAGCCAAAAGACAGGCCGAACATGAGTCGGTGCTCGTCGGGAACCTCGATCACCTGGCGAATTTGTTTCGCCATAAATCCCAGGGCAGTTTGTGGACACGAGCCCAGCCCCTGGGAGGTCAAACCCAACATGACCGTTTGAGTAAACATTCCTAAATCGCAGGCTTCACGTAGACCAAAGCCTTGAGGGAGCATGAAAAAAGCGACTGCGGGTGCCTCGAAGAATCGAAAGTTTCCCAAAAACCATTCCTGACGTTTTACTTTTTCCTCACGAGGAATACCCAGTGCGTCGTAAAGTGCTTTTGCCGCGCCATACTGACGGTCTTTATAAACACCCTCGTAAACGCCGTCGTAAGGAAAATCAGGTGCCACATCACCTGAGGCGAACGCGGCAGGCAAAGCTTCTCTTAAGGCCTCAAGTTTCGCACCCGTAACAATGTGAACAAACCAAGGCTGGGTATTACAGTTACTCGGAGCTCGAAGCGCCGGCCCGAACACACTAGCTATGGTTTCACGACTAACGGGGTCGGGCTTAAAAGACCGGATAGACCTGCGCTCATTCACAATCTGCTGAAAAACCTTCCCCGCATCACTCATTCACATCACCCAAAACACTTAAAAAATCGATATCCGAGGCTACACCGACTTTTAGGCGCCGTGAATACCACAAATGCCTGACGCATCACGCAAGACGAGCACTAGAACGCGCGAACACTCCCATCTGGATTCAACGGCGGTTGTTCGGTTACTCCCCACGATGCCTCAAACGCGGCCACGCCCAGCGGTGCGCTCGGACGCTTTACCGGCTCACTGGGGTCTTTCTCAAGGGTTCCGTTCAACCACGCCAATGCGGTTTGGAGCGAGGCCTCTTGAACATCACCAAACGGGCGAGTTGCATCGTCTATTGCGTCGTAAAGCGTAAACCGACCGGTACTTGCAAGCCCGGTATAATAACCACCTTGACCTTCACCGTTTTGAATTTCGAACGCGATCAGACGAAAGCGGGTCTCGCAGGCGTCAGGGTCCAGATCAAATGCGCTCTGCCCCACCGCCTTACCCGAGGTCTCTGAGCCAACCAAAACGACCTCGATATGGGGATCAAGCCCATTAATAATGAGCTCACTGGCAGAGGCTGAGCCACCTGTCGTAATAAAAGCAATACGAAGCGGAGAGAAGGTTTCATTGAGCGATCGGAAATCCGCCGTACTGTTTTCATTTTGGTGTTTGTCATTGAGATTTATAATGTAGCTCAACTCACCGTTCGCGGTATCCCCCGCCAACAAGTTCAGCAGGGTCTCGGCAACTCGGACCAGTCCACCACCGTTGTAGCGCAAGTCGATGACCAAGTCGGTGACGCCTGCATTGGCGAACGTCTCTGCTGCGTCGCGCAGGGGTTGCTCTGCCGCATCGATAAACGTTCGAAAATTGAGGTAGCCCACCGGCGCGCCACTGGCGCGAGCAATCAGTTGCGGCTCTCCGGCAATCGGTGGTGTTGAGGTCTCTGCTGTAGTGACCGAGAGCTCACTGACAACCTCGTCATACTCAACACGGAACGTCGTGGTCTGAAGCTCCCCGCGAGGACCAAAAACCGCCTCTGGAAGCTCGGCATTGCGCGCCACCAGCGCTTCCCAAGTCTCAAATCCTTGTCCGCGGTCGACCGCCAATAAGCGCTGACCGCGGCGAATTCCCGCGTTGTAAGCAGGCCCCCCCTCGTAGGAATCTGCAAAATAGAAATTGTTGTCAATAATACGGTACCGCACTCCGTAACCGTAGAAGGCGCCTGACGTGAAACGTTGCGTATCCTCTTCAATAGTGGTCATGTACGAGAAGCCAGGATCGCGTCCAGTGCTCTGGCAATTACCCGGTGCATCTACCGCGTCACACCAAACGGGTCTCATAATCGCGGCCAAATAGTCAGAGGCGCTTGAATAATCGCTCGCATTCACGTCTGCGAGCTCGTCATACCAGTAGTAGTAACTCGTTGCGACCGTTTCCACGAACTCAATTTGTGCGGCAACCCCACAGGCATCATTAGAGGCCCCCCCACTCGATCCAGAACCGCCGCCCGCTATTGGGCTCGCCGGACTCGAACTCCCGCCACCACCGCCGCCACACGCAACCAGCGTTACACCCAACCCAAGACCTATCAATACTTTACTTATCACAATCGCCTTTACCACCCGTTCGTTTTGTTCGTCTACAAATCAGCAGAATTTTTCCGCGCCATCACCCGTCTGTGTACTTAGGACGCTGTAATCGCCGTTTGGAATGCTGGACGCTCAGTAATTCGCTGCACATAAGCTTTCAGGTGAGGCATGTCATCTGACACGCAACCCATCCGGTTACTCATGAAACACGCGTGCCCCAGCATAATATCGGCCGCCGAAAAGTCGCCAATGAGGTAGTCTCGTCCCTCCAGCGCTTCATTGACCGGCTGCAGCGCTTTATTCAACAGTCGTTGAGCCTGCCCCAACACAACAGGGTCGCGTCGGTCCTCGGGAAGCAACATGGTGTGCACGACGATAGTGTTCATCGGCGGCATCACCATGCCTTCACAATAGTGGAACCACTGCAGGTATTCAGGAAACATCGGGCTCTCTACCGATGGCTTAAGACCACCCTCCTTATGTCGAGCAAGCACATACTCAACGATTGCTCCTGACTCATAGATCGACACGTCACCGTCGTCCAATACCGGTATACGACCCAGCGGATGACGATTACGATGTTCATCGGACTTAAGGTCCTTTGGGTGAAACGCCATAGCATTGAGCTCATAGGGTAGCTCCAACTCCTCGAGAAGCCACAGGATACGCCCTGCTCTTGAATGCGGTGCAAAGTGAAGTGTCAGCATATCTTACCTCTGTATTAATCCTGTTTGACCCACGGGTGCGGCGCCTTCGCCTCGACTCTCCGCCCTAAGCGTAGCGTTTGTTCAGCTAAAAATCGCCACTACCCGTATTTTTTATCCGTGCATAAAGATATCTTTATGTGCATGAACGTAGATGCCCTCTCCCAGTGCCTCAAGGCTGCCGCTGATCCCAGTCGCCTCCGACTGTTGTGGCTGTGTAGCCAGGGCGAACTCACCGTTTCCGATTTGGTTCGTATCACAGGCCACAGTCAACCACGGACCTCGCGCCACTTAAAAATTTTGCAAGACGCGGGGTTGCTAGAAAGCTTTCGAGAGCAGCACTTTATTTTTTACAGAGCGCATAGACAGGAACCGCACCAGACTATACTTAAAACGTTGATCATGAGTCTCGATGGATCTGACGGTGCACTCGCCGAGGACAATCGTCGTCTGACTGCGATTCGCAAGGCTCGAGCGCAGCTCGCTGAGAGCTACGTTGAAGACGAAGTTCCGGAGTGGCTAGAGCTGCACCAGTATCACGGGGACGAAGTCACCTTCAGTGAACACCTGCATACTCTCCTTACTGGGCACCCGGTGGGTCATCTTCTTGATATTGCGACCGGTACCGGGCGGATGTTGCGGCTCGTGGGTCCTCTGGCCAACAGTGGATTCGGCGTCGACCTGTCAAAGAAAATGGTGATCGTCGCGAGAGATACCATTGAAAAAGCGGGTCTAAATCACCTTTCGGTGCGGCAAGAAGATATGTATCAAATGCGGTTCCCCGCCAACAACTTTGATACGGTCACGATTGACCAAGTCCTTTATTTCGCTGATAACCCGCCCGCCTTATTCCAAGAGGCAACACGCGTATTAAAAAAAGGCGGCAAGTTGCTGGTTGTCGCATTTACGCCGCACGAAGTGATCCACGGTACGTCCCTCCCCGTGAGCGTCGATCTTAAAGCGATCATGGGTTGGCTGGTCAACGAGGATTTATCGGTTGAGCAAATTGATAAAATTCCTGGCGAAACGCTGGATATCAGTCTTATTCTCGCCAGTAAAATGGGCTAGTGTTTGCGTCCCCATCAGGAGTCAGCCTCAAAAGACCCGCACGCTCAAGGCCCACTATGAAAACCGTCACGCAAGAAAACACGAGCCACTTCCCTGCCTACGTGTTGAGCGCGACAATACTCAAAAGCGCTCCCTACCCCCTTTTAAGATCAAATCAGTGGACGCGAGAGGCGATAACGACGACTTGGCACAACGAGAGCAGAGAAGAATTAGTCATGCTTTGGCTATGGCACAACGGCGACGTGCGCGAGTTTTATAGACTCGCCGCGATGACCGTCACCAAAGCCACGGTACTGCATGGCATGGGGATTATGATCGTGAGCGAGGCCACTCAAAGATGCCTCTACAACCAAGTGATCATCGAAGCCGTTGCCCACACCGTATCGGGCCATAATCCCTAGAGCCCTAGAGCAGATCAGCTGTGGCGGGCCTTCAAGAAACTTGTCCCTGCAAAAGACTTCAGCATCGC
>CBFHJX010000039.1:0-13098 GCA_965656285.1 Luminiphilus sp.
CTGAGTATGTAGGCAAGCGGCGCGACAATAAACACTCTTAAGCAACACGAATGAGTCGGGCCAAACGATCGACTCTCGTGCCGCAATCAAACGACTCCACGTTTTCCAGAAAGGGATAGGTCAATCGACTCGCTGGTTCGTAAAGAGCGGTTTATCATGACCGAAAATACGGACGTGGAGCACCACATGCGGTTTATGAGTCAGGACTGTGAGTTGACCCTTAAAGAAGGCCTTGACGAGCTCTACATAGGCGCGCCAGAGGTCGCAGCTGTGTCCGCGCGCAAAGGTAAGGCATTCCGCGATCATGACCTCACGCACGTTATATTTGGTTGTGACACCTCGTTGAATGGCGAGATCTTGCTCAATCCGTGGGTGTTATTTGGCACCACTATCACAGGTTCTGAGCTTAAAGAGTATGCGGCGGATCCTGATGTAAAGCGCTTAAACGCGGAAGGGATCGATTTGCTTGGTGGGCGCTTAAGAGGTTATGCGCTTTTTATTGGTTACTACCTGCCGCTCTACGTGTGGATTTGGGCGCGACATGTTCGTTGCATGGCGTTCAAGTGGCCACATTCCTCGGTAACCGAGGAGATGCTCAACACGCCGCTTAGCGAGTTGCGCCGGCAATTCGGCATTCGACTTTACTGCTCATAGCTCGGATCTGCTTTCAGATCATTGCTGCTGACAGGACGCAGAATCCTAGGCGGACGATTAGGTTCTCTCGCGTCAACACTGATCGTCTCGAATCCCCCGAAAACGGTGCTTGCTTGGTTTGCAACTGAGTGTTTAAGTAGCGCGCATTAAGATGGAGCGGGCGTAAGGGAGCATTGCAGTTGAGTCAGTCTGACACCCTCAGAGGGGTAATGCTCGCGCTGGTAGCAAACTTTATTTGGGGCATTGCTGCTCTCTACTGGCTTCAAACGAAGCCTGTCGACGCATTTGACGTGATGGCACATCGTGGTCTTTGGACCTTGCCCGTAACACTGATCATCGTGTTGTTCTTTGGCCGCCTCAGAGAAACACTGCGTCTTCTTCGATCCTGGCGATTTACATGCTGGGTGGCGCTCTCTGCGCTGATGCTAACCATTAATTGGGGCGTTTACGTGTTCGCTGTCACTAATGAGCGCGCGACTGAAGCGAGTTTGGGTTATTTCATGCTGCCCTTGCTAACCATTGCTCTGGGTGTGTTTGTTTTTGGTGAGCGCCCCAAGCCAGTACAGTTGTTGGCGATTGGTTTGGCGATTTCAGCTGTGCTCCTTCAGCTGGTCACATTTGGGAGCCTCCCCTGGGTGTCCTTGACGCTTGCACTTAGTTTCTCGCTGTACGCGGCCATAAGGAAAAAAATTGCGGCGGACTCCCTGCAGGGGCTCTTTTTGGAATCGCTCTGCATGGCGCCGTTCGCCATTGTCTGGTTAACCGTAAACGATGGTGCAGGTCTTGGACTGCATGGCACTCGTGTGGATTTGTTTCTTTTATTGGGTGGTGTGTTTACGGCAGCACCGTTACTGACCTACGTTGCAGCGACTCGTCTCTTAGCATTGTCTACTATTGGACTACTGACGTATGTCGGTCCGACGTTGCAACTGATGGTGGCGATCTTTGTGCTCAGAGAGCCTGCGACCCTAGTCACCGCAGTGACATTCGGCCTCGTTTGGCTGGGCGTGATTGCGGTGAGTTACGATGCCTGGCGTTCCTCGCGCAAGATTCAGTGATTCTGTACCCACCGGTCTAAATCAGTGATCAATCGAGGCTAAAAACTCTGAAACCGAAAGCGAGACGTCTGACTCTCGTTCAATTAAGTCAATAGCAATGGCCTCGATCTGTAAGGTGGTATCTGGGTCTCGCACCGTCACTGTGCGCCCTAAAATACGAAGGGCATCAGCAATAATCTTGGGGAGATTGGCGGTTCAAGATTAATTAAGCTTCTTAATCCATCAACCACTTGATACAACCGAGAGTGTTATAGTTGATGTTACCAACATCAAGCCACGCATAGAGGTGTTCGTTGGACGTAAAGCTAACCGAGTTATGCCCTCTGGCATGGAGATCCTCGCTTGAGGATGTTCTCGCGGGCACCGCAGGGGAGATGATCGAGAGACGGTTATTGGAAGAGACGCGCGCAGGTCGTACCTACTACCCTGAACCCCATCGAATCTTTGCGAGTTTAGACAATCTGGCGCCTGAGGCGGTACGCGTAGTGATTCTGGGTCAAGATCCTTACCACGGCGCGGGGCAAGCCACCGGTAGAGCCTTCGAGGTTCAACGAGGGCAGTCGTTGCCACCCTCGTTGCGCAACATTAAAGAGATGTTAGCGCGCGATGTCGGCCACTTGTTTTCTGAGCATTTCAATATCGGCCATTGGTCAGCACAGGGGGTGTTGCTCTTAAATACGGTGTTAACCGTTCGCGCGGGAGAACCTGAATCACACCAGTCTTTTGGGTGGCAGAGCGTTACAGACCAAATCATTGACGTGGTGGCTCGTGACGCCTCGCCAACGGCGTTTTTACTCTGGGGCGGGCATGCGCAAAAAAAGGAAAGCCTGATTAAAGGGCCTCAAAATTTAATCTTAAAAGCCCCTCACCCCTCGCCGCTCAGCGCGTACCGCGGATTTTTTGAGTGCCAACACTTCAGTCGGGCCAACCAGTGGTTAACCACCAATGGTGTCCCAGAGATTCAATGGGGCTCAGTCGAGTGAGCACTAAGACTGCAAACCTTGTATCTCAACGCTCACACCACTCACCTGCAGTGAGCGCTCTCTGGCATCAACGACGACTTCGGACAAACATAACCAACCGGCCTCTGATTGAGTCACCTCCACGATAGAACCAACCGTTTTTGAGGTGCCGGTATCGACGACTTTGTCATTAACTGAAGGTGTGACGGACCCCGGTATAGAGACGATCGATAATCGGCGCTTAGGAGAGCCGCGATAGTGCAATCGAGCGACAATCTCTTGGCCGGTGTAGCAGCCTTTGTCGAAGTCAATAATCCCTTGAAGATCGTAGTTCAAATCCTGAGGTAAAAACTGGTGCATCGTGGCCTCACAAATTCTTGCCTGACCCCGCAAGAACCGTTCGTATCGCCAAGATTCTTGAGTGATCACGTGATCAGGTGCGCGAGTGTTGTCGCACCAAACCTCGTAAAGTAGCGCGCTACGTGGCACGACGATCACGTCGTCGCTCCCCATCGGTGGTGAGGCATGTGAGCACCCCCAGCAGTTCCAGGTTAGCAGCGTCAGGGTTGTTCTTGAAAACATCAGGTACTTGCCAAGATGCGTTTGGAGCGCCGGTGCGACCCCCGCGTCGGTTCGCAGTAGTACACGATCGTCCGAGGTCATGACGGCAGTAAAATCTGCAATAACACGACCCTTTAGATCACAGAAAGCGCCGTCGATAGCCATATTGAGTGGCAGTGTTTTGAAGTTTCTAGTTGTTTGCCCTTGCAAAACCGATCGCACATCAAGGCCTGAAAATTCTAAAACAGCATCACTCACAATATTTGCCCTTTTTAAAAATTGCCGCTCGAACCTCAATGAGCTTTGAGGTACTGTGCCGGCATGACTGACACTGACCATAACAGAATGCGCTGGGCGAGTCGGCGCGGATTGCTCGAGCTCGATCTGTTTCTGGCCGATTTTGTTGCTTATCAATACCCGTCTTTGAATGCGGAGCTCAAACACTTGTATCGCGAGCTTATGACATCCGCTGATCAAGACATGTTTGAGTGGCTTATGGGTCGTGCTGAGCCTGATGAAAGTTTGGCTCCGATCGTTTCAGCGATTCAGGCTTACAAACGTCTGCCGCCGCAGCCTTAAGCATCAGACATCAGTTTTGTGGTACTTAGGCAGTTCGGCGTGACTGGTGAGGCCGTTGTCAGGTATTAAAACAGTGTTTTCGCCTTTGTCTAGCAGGTGAGGGTAGTCGCTGTTGAAGTGCAAGCCACGTGACTCCTTTCTTCGTTGCGCACAGTCCACCATTAACTTAGCCACTAACGTCAGGTTTCGCAGCTCCAAAAGCTCTTTTGTGATCGTGAAGCTGGCGTAGTAGTCGTCGACTTCTTGCTCAAGCACTGAGATGTGGTTTGCAGCTCGTTTGAGTCGTCGGTTGGTCCTGACGATCCCGACATAGTCCCACATGAGCCTCCGAAGGGCGTGCCAGCTGTGTTGGATAACTACTGCCTCATCCGAAACTCGGACTCGGCTATCGTCCCACTGGGGAAGG
Source organism: Luminiphilus sp. (assembly GCA_965656285.1). Classification (GTDB taxonomy): domain Bacteria; phylum Pseudomonadota; class Gammaproteobacteria; order Pseudomonadales; family Halieaceae; genus Luminiphilus. The sequence goes on from CBFHJX010000039.1 coordinate 4,221, forward strand.
GCTGTAGGGGTGTTCGACGGAGTATTGTTGGTGATGTGCTCAGCGGCACTTTTGGCGTAAACGAAGCACTCGAGAAGTGAGTTGCTTGCCATTCGATTTGCGCCATGTAGGCCCGTACAGGCGGTCTCACCAATGACATAGAGTCCTGCGAGGTCCGTTGCACCAAATTGGTCGACGATGACACCACCACAGGTGTAATGCGCCGCTGGCACCACCGGTATTCGCTCGCTCGCCATCTCGATTCCCAAGCTCTGACAGCGCGCGTGAACCGTTGGGAAGTGCTCTTGGATTTGCTCAATCGACTTGTGTGTCATATCGAGGTAGACACAGTCCAGACCCAATCGTTTCATCTCGTAGTCAATCGCTCTTGCAACGACATCGCGAGGGGCCAGCTCGGCCCGCGTGTCAAACCGCGGCATGAATCGTTCACCAGTGGGTAAGTGCAATGTGGCGCCTTCACCCCGCAGGGCTTCGGTGAGCAAAAACGTGCGGTTAGTCGGGTTGTATAAGCAGGTTGGATGGAACTGATTGAACTCGAGGTTTGCAACACGACAGCCTGCCCGCCAAGCGAGCGCGATGCCGTCACCCGTAGCCCCATCTGGATTGCTGGTATAGCGGTAGACTTTGCTTGCACCGCCTGTGGCAAGCGCCACGGTCCTTGCGCTGATCGTCTCTACTGTGCCTGTACTGGTGTTCAGGACGTAGGCGCCTTTCACCGCGTCGCGACTGGTAATTAAGTCGACCACGCACCGGTCGGTCAGGATTTGAACATTGTCCCGCTGACGGATTTGAGCATTAAGGGCTTTGGAGATGGCACTACCGGTTTGATCCGCCGAGTGGAGAATTCGACGAATGGAGTGACCACCTTCCATCGTCAGGTGAAACTCTCTGAATTCATCGTCGGGTTGGTCGTTTCTCAAATCAAAGTCGACACCCTGATCGATCAGCCAGTTGACAACCTCCTTGCTTCGCTCAACCGTGAATCTAACGGCGTCCTTATGGCACAGGTCTGCTCCCGCGCTGAGCGTATCTTCAACGTGCGATTCCACGGTATCTCGTTCGTGTAAAACCGCGGCCATGCCCCCTTGCGCCCACGAGGTCGAACCAGAATTCAGATCTGCTTTGGAGAGTAATCCGATCATAAGCGTTTCAGGCAACTGAAGCGCCAGGCTTAAACCTGCGGCGCCGCTGCCGACGATAAGAACGTCAAAATGTGTATCTAGCACCATGGACTCCGTGTTGCAGCTGCGGCACTCTGGCTTTGTGGCTGCGGGCTTTGCATTGTGACAAATAATTGGAACTTTTCGAATCACGTAGCGTCTTAAACAACTGAAAACAGATTGGGCACAAGTGGTTGATGTCGGATCTGCTAGGCGGGAAGCGGTACATTGGCACTCAGCGACGGAGATGACAAGCTTGTAAAGCGCGCCAAAAAGGGCGACTCGCGGGCGTTTGATCTCTTGGTTTTGAAGTATCAGGGGAGGGTAGCGCAACTGGTATCACGCTATGTGAATAATGCGGCAGAAGTCGAGGACGTGACTCAGGAGGCTTTTATCAAAGCCTACAGGGCGCTGCCTAAATTTCGAGGCGATAGTGCGTTTTACACCTGGTTATATCGCATTGCGGCCAATGCAGCGAAGAACCACTTGGTTGCCCTTAGCCGTCGGCCGACGACAGATTTGGCGCTTGACGACTCGGAGTCCTATGAAGTGCCAGGCCGATTGAAAGATAACGAATCGCCGGATGAGGTAATCATGGGGCAACAACTTGAGGTGGTAATCTCTCAAGCGATTGACGCCTTACCGCTGGAGTTGAAAGCGGCGTTAACGCTCAGAGAATTTGAAGGTCTCAGCTACGACGAGATCGCTGAGGTTTTAGAGTGTCCAATTGGGACTGTGAGGTCTCGAATTTTTCGGGCAAGAGAGGCCATTGATCAGAGAGTGGCATCGCAGATGCAAGGAGAACTGGGTTGAGTGAACGCGACGATGTAAAAAAAGGGGACGAGCAGTTTGTAGTGGCTCGGGAGAGTTTGTCTGCCTTGATGGACGACGAAGCCAATGATCTTGACTTAGCGAGATCACTCCGAGGCGTTGGCGAGTCGGATGTGCTGAGGCGCTATTGGGAGCGCCAACAGTTTTATCGCAGTTCAATGTTGGGTAGTTCACTGCCGCAGGGTTCGATTGACGTGAGTGCGTCAGTTCGTGAAGCGATCGTGTCCGAAAAGCGGGCGTATGCAAATCCTTTAGTCTCCATGGCGGTCGCCGCCTCGGTCACTGTCGCTGTGGTTCTGGGTGGGCAGCAGGCCTTATTGTTGGAAAGTCAGCCGGGTAACGCCATCACAGCGCCTGGCGCTGTGATCCAGATGCCGGGCTCCGGCGCGGTTCAAGCCAGTTTTGCCGAGTCCTCCTTGCCGCAAGCAAGACTCCTTCAAACCACCCCGGTCACGGAGGGCGGACCTCCAGAGGTTTACCCTAACAGGACCGCTTATAATCGTTTGGCAAACGAGCGATTCGAGTCGTTGTCGAGACTTCACAATTCAACAGCAACCGCGGCCTCAATCACGCCGTTTGTTTCGCGCTCCACAGACCCGCGAACGACGCCTTAAACCTACGAGGTGGCTTTGGTTAATCCGATAAAGGCATTTGCGATTGGCGCTGTCATTTGGGGCTGCTGTCCCCTGGCGGCCTGGGCTCAGCTCGAGAAAGAATGTGGCCTTGAGACAGACCTCATTTTAGTGGTGGAGGCGCTCCAGCAATCGCATAAACGATTTGCGTTCGCGGGCACGTACCTTAAAGAATCGGCTGCGGGGCGCGAGTTTATCTCGGTTACGCACAGTGCGAGTGGTGAGCCCGGCCGTCTTGAATACCTGAACTCCCTGTCTGAAAGTGCGGTGCAAGCGGTTTGGACACCAAGCGGCCCTCGCGTATCTGCGTGCGAATTGAATTCGATGTACGCGCTGTATTTTCAGCAGGGTCCGATGGTCGCTGGTCGGCCGACCGGGCTACTTGAATTACGGCCGCGCGATGGCTTGCGACTAGGATATCGTCTTGCAGTGGACACCGAATCTGGGCTTGTTCTTCGTTCCGAAGTGATCAGTGATAACGGCAGTTTACTGGAACGACATGAGTATGCGGCTATTAACGTTATGCCGGCAGAGGTGACGAGCGCTACCGACCAGCAAGACGTCACATTGGAGTATCTAGACATTACAGGATTGCCCATCGGCTACAGGGCTAGCCGTGCGCGTCGCTTTGAAGAGCGCGCACTGTTTATGAGCGACGGTATTGCCTCAGCAACGGTCGTGTTTGAGCCACTTCCCGAGGGTTTGACGCCCGGGGAGGGGGCTGTTCGGCAGGGGGCGACCATTAGCTACTCCCGCGGCAGCGTTGTGGCGGGCAATCAGGTTCTAATTACCGTCATTGGCGAGATTCCATTGCCCGCAGCCCGGTTAATTGCTGAGGCCGTGAGGGTGGCGCCTAACGGTGGATCCCAATGAATATTGTCGAGGAAGGCCGTGTTGTTGGACTCGAAGCCGGCGGCGCCTGGGTCGAGACGATGCGAAGCTCTGCCTGTGGTTCTTGTGCCGCACGCTCTGGATGCGGGCACCGAACGTTGGCGGGTGCGTTGACCCGCGATAAAGGACTTGTCCGCGCGCGAGGTTCCCGCACATTAAAAGCCTCAGAGTGTTCAATAAATGACAAGGTCGAGATTTCGATTCCGCGCGCCACTTTGGCGCAGGGAGCGCTATTGTTGTACGGGGGGCCTCTTGCTCTTGGCACGTTGCTCGCATTTTTTGCCGGCACGGAGAGTGACCTACTCGCAGCCGTGAGTTTCTTTGCAGGCTTGGGATTGGCGTTTGGCACGCTGCGTTGGCTGACGGCCATGGGTCGGTTCGGAAGCGTCGAGCCCAAGCTCGAGCGCGTTGTGGAGCGTTTTACCGAAACGTCGCCGATCATTGTTACTGAGGCGCACGCGGCAGAGTTGTAAAGGCTTGGCATCGCCGCAGTTCCTGGCCCTACCAGGAAACTCAAAAATACAGCACATACACTGAGGAATAGTGAATGATCAAAAGAGCTACCTTTGGCTTGATCCTTATCGCGGCAAGCCAGATTGCCAGCGCTTCTCTCCCCGACTTTGCAACAATCGTTGAAGAAACGTCACCCGCAGTCGTTAAAATTATTGCTCAAGCGAGGGCGCCTTCACCGGTGGCGCGGGAGCAGCGCGAAGAGCTAGAACAATTGCCCGACGCGTTACGCCGATTTTTTCAAGATCGTGAACCTCAGGCGCCGAGAGCGGGTGGAACAGGTTCGGGTTTTATCATCTCAAGGGAGGGTTACATCGTAACCAATCATCACGTTGTGGCGCAGGCAGACGAAGTAATCGTAAGGTTGTCGGATCGGCGTGAGTTCGATGCTACCGTGATTGGTACAGATCAACGTTCAGACCTCGCCCTGCTGCAGGTCGATGCTAATGACTTACCGTTTTTACAATTGGGTAAGTCGAGCGAGCTTAAGGTCGGCGAGTGGGTCTTGGCCATCGGATCACCTTTTGGTCTCGACTATTCGGTCACTGCGGGCATCGTGAGTGCCAAAGGACGAAGTCTACCAACCGAGCGCGGCGAGAATTATGTACCGTTCATACAGACTGACGTAGCGATAAACCCGGGTAACTCGGGAGGGCCGCTGTTCAACCTTCGGGGCGAGGTTGTTGGCGTCAACTCTCAAATTTTTACGCGTTCCGGCGGGTCTATTGGGCTTTCATTTGCAATTCCGGCAAAGGTGGTAAGAAACATCATTGAACAGCTTAAGGTCAATGGTGAAGTGGTTCGAGGGTGGTTGGGCGTGAGCATTCAAAATGTTGATCGGACTTTGGCGGAGTCGTTTGATCTGGACCGACCCCGGGGCGCTCTTGTGGCGCAGGTTGGCGAGGATTCACCTGCGGCACTCGCTGGCATCGAATCGGGAGATATCATTGTTGAGGTCGACGGGGAGCAAATAGAAGTCTCGGCCGACCTCCCGCACGTGATCGGGCTTATTGCACCAGGCACAAAAGTTCCGGTCAGCGTCATCAGAGAGGGTAAGGAACGCTCGGTCAGGGTCGAAATCGGTGCTTTGGAGGCTAATGAGGTTCCTCGTGTCGTCGCCAGTGCGAGCGAGCCAGGCACACTCCAGGCCCTTGGCATGGTGGTTCGCGAGCTGCAGGAGACGGATGAGAATCCATCAGGCCTTCGCGGAGGTGTGCTCGTCTCAAAAGTGGACGACGAATCGGCGGCTGATGAATCCGACGTTCGGGCAGGCGATATTTTGACACGCTTTGGTCGCACACCTATCAGTCGTCTTGCAGATATGGAATCGGCTATCGAGCGAATTAAGCCTGGCGAATCTGTGTCGCTTCGTCTCATTCGGCAAGGTTCCCCACTGTTTATTGGTATCAAAGTACCGGAAAATGACTAGGCTACGAGTGGTCATAACGAGCGAGCGTGCGCTACACTTCGCGCGCTCGGGGGGGTAGCTCTTTTCCCTCATCCAAACATAGGGAGTCCCAGTGACTGATCTAAGTCACATTCGAAATTTCTCGATTATCGCGCACATCGATCATGGCAAGTCGACGCTCGCTGATCGCTTTATTCAGCATTGCGGTGGCCTTGCTGATCGCGATATGGCGGCGCAAGTACTCGACTCCATGGACATTGAGCGCGAGCGTGGCATCACCATAAAAGCGCAAAGCGTGACGTTGAATTACACGTCGCGGTCGGGCGCAGTGTATCAACTGAATTTTATTGATACGCCAGGACACGTCGACTTTTCATACGAAGTGTCTCGCTCTTTGGCCGCCTGCGAGGGTGCGCTGTTGGTCGTCGATGCGGGGCAAGGCGTAGAAGCGCAGTCGGTGGCGAATTGTTACACAGCGATCGAGCAGGGCCTTGAGGTGTTGCCCATACTCAATAAAATGGATCTTCCCCAGGCAGAGCCAGACCGCGTAAAGAACGAGATTGAAGAGATTATCGGAATTGAGGCCAGCGAGGCGGTGCCGGTCAGTGCTAAAACGGGGCTGGGTATCGAGGAAGCTCTTGAGTATTTAGTCGAGCACATTCCTCCGCCTGTAGGCGATCGTGACGAGCCGCTTCAGGCGCTAATTATCGACTCGTGGTTTGATAACTATCTGGGCGTGGTTTCGTTGGTCCGTGTTCAGCATGGGACCTTGAAAAAGCGCGACAAATTTGTAGTGAAATCGACCGGAAAGGCGCATCAAGCAGACATGGTCGGTGTGTTCACACCACGCCGGACGGTCACGGATACGCTGCGAGCAGGCGAGGTGGGTTTCATTGTTGCGGGTATTAAAGATATTAAGGGTGCGCCGGTGGGCGACACGCTGATTGCGTCGGGTGCACCAGAGACAGCAGCGCTGCCGGGTTTTAAAGAGGTCAAGCCGCAAGTTTATGCCGGCATTTCAATGATGCGTCGCTGTTTTACGAGCCCGAGACCTCCGATGCGTTGGGTTTTGGATTTCGGTGCGGGTTTTTAGGCATGCTCCATATGGAGATCATTCAGGAGCGGTTGGAGCGGGAATATGACCTTGATCTAATTACTACTGCGCCTACTGTAATTTATGAGGTGGTCAAGAAAACGGGTGATGTCGTCAATGTTGATAACCCCTCAAAGCTGCCGGAATTAGGCGATATAGAGAGCATGAGAGAACCCATCGCTCGCTGCACAATTCTCACACCCCAGGACTATCTCGGTGCGGTGATTACGCTTTGTGTAGAGAAGCGGGGGAGCCAAGTTGATCTTCAATTCTTGGGTCAGCAGGTGCAGGTTGTTTATGATATTCCCATGGCTGAGGTGGTTTTGGACTTTTTTGATCGCCTAAAGTCTGCCAGTCGGGGCTATGCGTCGTTGGACTACGGTTTTGACCGATTCGAAGCGGCACCTCTGGCACGATTGGACGTACTTATTAACGGTGACAGAGTTGACGCCTTGTCGATTATTGTCCACCGAGATCACGTCCAAGGTCGCGGCCGAGTATTGACAGAGAAAATGAAGGAGCTCATTCCACGCCAAATGTTCGACGTTGCGATTCAGGCGGCTGTTGGTGGAAAAATTGTTGCTCGACAGACCGTCAAGGCGCTCCGGAAAAACGTCACGGCAAAGTGTTATGGTGGCGATGTTACTCGCAAGAAGAAGCTGCTTGAGAAACAAAAGGCAGGTAAAAAGCGCATGAAGCAGGTGGGAAATGTTGAGATACCACAAACCGCATTTTTGGCGGTGCTTCAGGTCGATTAGCCAATCGCTTGAGAGGATGTTGCAGTGAATATTGATTTACCCCTTATTCTCACGATTATCGTTGGGTTAAGCGGGGCGATTTGGCTTTTAGATGCTCTGTTTTTCGCGAGTCAGCGCTCAGAGCGTCTGTCGGAGCTTCAGTGTCAACACCCCAATTGGTCCAAACACGGCTCTGCAGACGAAAAATTATTCACTCAAGCGGCGATTCGAGAAGCCTCGGAACCACTTATTGTTGAATACGCCAAGTCATTTTTCCCGGTTCTAGCCTTCGTCTTGGTGCTCCGTTCGTTTTTGTACGAGCCGTTTCAAATTCCGTCGTCGTCGATGGTACCCACGCTACAGGTGGGCGATTACATCTTGGTCAACAAGTTCAACTACGGGTTGCGCTTACCAGTGACGCGCACCAAAGTCTGGAGTACAGGCTCGCCAGACCGGGGCGATGTAATGGTCTTCTATCCGCCTCACGCTAATAAGCAGTACTACATTAAACGCGTGATTGGCCTGCCGGGAGATCGTATTCAGTACCGCAACAAGCGTTTAACGGTGAATGGTGTTGATGTTCCGCGAGAGTGGCTGGCCGAGATTCCTGGCACCCGGCGAATACAGGTGGGGCTTGAAGAGCCGCGAAGCGAACGATCGCATCTCTTTCAAATCGATCAGATGCGCCCGGCCCGAGATTTCTCGGCCGTTGTCCGACCTGGTCATTACTTCATGATGGGTGATAATCGTGATAACAGTTCCGACAGTCGTGTCTGGGGCCAGGTTCCCGAGCAGGATATCGTGGGTGAGGCAGTGGCTATATGGATGCACTGGGAGTCGCTCTTTAGTATTCCAAGCTTTGATCGCGCAGGGGCTTTGCATTGACTGTGGCACAAGTGCCCCGTGCCAATCGCCGAGAACAAGGTGCGTCTAGTCTGACTGCTCTCTGTTTTGTGATCACCGCATGGGTGTTTCTGACCGCTCTGTTGCGTGTCCTGCCGATTTATTTAGAGCACCGCGTCATTGTCAGCGCGATGCACAGCGTTGCTCAGGGTTATGACAGATCAGCTCACGGAAGAGAAGAGGTTCGTCAGGCACTTCAGAAAACGTGGGCGGTAAATCGGATCGACGGCGTTGAGTCTGATTCGGTATCGATCGAACGACGGCGCACCGGGGTCATCCTGACCTTGAGGTACAGCATCAGTTTTCCCCTTGTCGGATCCATCGATGGGATTTGGCGATTCGATGATATCGTGGCTGACAGCCGCTCGGCGAGGAGGTCGCTCTGACTACGCTGACACTGAAGCCTAAATTTACGGCGCTGCATCAATCGATAGGCTATGTCTTTGAGGATCACGCGCTCTTGGTTCAGGCGCTCACGCATCGAAGTTTTGGTGCCAAAAATAATGAACGTCTCGAGTTCATAGGCGATGGTTTAGTTAACGCTGTAGTCGCGAAGCTTCTGTATGACGCATACCCGCAACTTGACGAGGGAAGCTTGTCTCGACTTCGTTCTCAGCTGGTATCCAAAGATGGACTGGCTCGGGTCGCGCAGCGCTTTGAGTTGGGGCCACTTTTACTACTCGGTACTGGTGAACGTAAGAGTGGCGGTCGCC
>CBFHJX010000040.1:0-12814 GCA_965656285.1 Luminiphilus sp.
AATGCTGGCTAGGAATGCTCAGTTGCGTTGCAAGATCCTGAAGGTGAATCTCTGCCTGTTCATTAATTTCCTCTTGCAGAGACGAGGTATCCACGTGCAGGTCGGCGCCATACGTGAGTGATAAGGGCTCTACGATATGAAGTATGTGGATCTCGGCTTGCTGGGTCCGGGCCATTGTGGCCGCCTTGATGGCGATCTTGTCAGAAGCCGCCCCTAAATCGATCGCAACGAGTAAGCGTTTGTAGGCCATTGATCCGTCCAGCATTGACTTATAAGTGTATGAGCATACCTTTGTGCTGTTACGTGAACCAGTGGTGCCTGTTGTGTCGATCGTTTTGATTTTGCTCATTATCGCAGTTGCGGCAGCGCCGCTAATGTCGGCCCTTCCCTCGAAAGCACAACGCTATGAGGCAAGGATTCGTGGTTATGCGTCGCAGTGTGGTATCACGATAAAGCTCGAACCCGTCCCTGATATTCCGGCACGGTTTGGATATCGCGCCAGCTCACATGTCGTTGCCTATAAAAAACGACGACCGGACTCCTGTTTTGCGTGTGTTGAGCCGAAGTTGGCGGTAAGAGTGAATGGTGTTTGGGCCAGTATTCCGTTAGAGCAACCGATTAATCAGTGTTTCGAGAAGTTGCCAGAAGGGGTTCAAATTATGGAGTTAGCCGAATACTACGTCTCGGTTTATTGGAATGAGAAGGGCGGTGAGGACGCGGTGGGCGTGGTGGATGAAACACTCACACAAATGTTGGCGGTGTCTGGTTTTGAATAGCTTCTCTCAAAGAGAATTAACATTATTCGCTTGACCTGAGCCTATTATTGTCCCGTACACTCCGCGGTCTGCACCGCACCGGTGTCATGAGTTAACACACGACTTGGGTATGAAATTCGCAAATGGGTAAGTCACTGGTTATCGTCGAGTCACCGGCTAAGGCAAAGACGATCAATAAATATCTTGGGCCCGACTTTATCGTGAAGTCGAGTGTCGGGCATGTTCGTGATCTTCCTACTGCAGGGAGTGCACCGACTACAGACCCCAAGGAGCGAGCAGCACAGGCCGCTATAACCCGTAAGATGGCGCCCGATGAAAAGGTGCGCTACCAGGCAAAGAAGAAGCGCGATCAGTTGGTTCGGCGTATGGGGGTCGATCCAAAGAACGGCTGGACCGCACGCTACGAAGTTTTGCCGGGTAAAGAGAAGGTTGTTGACGAGCTCAAGAAGCTCGCTAAAAATGCCGACGCAATTTATCTGGCCACTGATCTCGACAGAGAAGGTGAGGCCATAGCTTGGCACCTCAAGGAGATTATTGGGGGAGACGAGTCTCGCTATCAACGTGTCGTATTTAACGAAATCACTAAACGAGCGATTCAGAATTCGTTTGCATCCCCAACACAGCTTGATACGAATCGCGTTCATGCGCAGCAAGCAAGGCGCTTTTTAGATCGTGTTGTTGGTTTTGAAGTGTCCCCGCTGCTTTGGGCGAAAATTGCCAGGGGTTTGTCGGCAGGACGAGTACAGTCAGTCGCGGTTCGTTTAATCGTGGAACGTGAGCGCGAAATACGGGCGTTTATTCCTGAAGAGTATTGGCAACTTCACGCCGATTTGGTCGCCGCCGGCGGTGAGACAGTTCGCTTCGAGGTGGTAAAATTTAAAGGGGAAACGTTTGCCCCTAAAACGGAACAAGAGACGACAAAGGCTGTTTCTGCGCTTCAGAATTCTCGCTTTGATGTCTCTGATCTTGAAGCACGAAAGACAAGTTCTCGGCCGTCTGCACCGTTTATCACGTCAACATTGCAGCAAGCGGCGAGCACTCGCTTAGGATTTAGTGTCAAGAAAACAATGACGCTAGCGCAGCGACTTTACGAAGCAGGGCACATTACCTACATGCGGACGGACTCCACTAATTTAAGTAGCGAGTCTGTTGAGGCCTGTCGCACTTACATTAGTGACGCATTCAGTTCGAGCTACCTGCCGGACTCTCCAAACCGATACGGCGCGCGAGAGGGGGCTCAGGAGGCGCACGAGGCGATTCGCCCGTCGAACGTTAATGTGAGTGCCGAGTCTCTTAAAGACGCCGAACGCGACGCTCAGCGGCTCTATGAGTTGATATGGCGACAGTTTGTGGCATGTCAGATGACGCCCGCTCGCTATCTGAGTACAACGGTTACGGTGAGTGCCGACGAGTATGCTATGACCGCAAAGGGGCGTGTTGTCGAGTTTGACGGTTATACGGCTGTGCAGCGACCGATGGCGAAGAAGGGCGACGACGCGTTATTACCTGACTTTAAGGTGCGCGACGTCCTTGCGATGTCGCAATTGCTTCCGGCCCAACACTTCACCAAACCGCCTGCTCGTTACGGTGAAGCCAGTTTGGTGAGAGAGCTAGAAAAGCGCGGAATAGGGCGCCCATCAACGTACGCTGCGATTATTTCTACTATCCAAGATCGAGGATACGTCAAGCTTGAGAATCGACGCTTCTATGCGGAGAAAATGGGCGATATTGTGACTCAGCGGTTACAGGACAGTTTCGAGGATCTCCTCGATTACGGCTTTACCGCCTCGATGGAAGAGAACCTTGACGAGGTTGCGGAGGGTCGCAAGGACTGGCGTGAAGTCCTCGACAATTTCTACAGCGACTTCCGTTCCAAGTTAGAGCTTGCAGAGCAGCCCGGTGAGGGCGGCATGCAAGCCAATGAGCCGACACCTACGGGGATCGCGTGCGGAACCTGTGAGCGTCCCATGCAGGTAAGGACAGCGAGCACCGGTGTGTTTTTGGGGTGCTCCGGGTACAGCTTGCCCCCTAAGGAGCGCTGCAAAACGACAATCAATCTTATTTCGGGTGACGAGGTTGTGTCGATTGATGCGGACGATGAGGCCGAATCGAGATTGCTTTTAACAAAAGAGCGCTGCCATAAATGCAATGCGGCTATGGACAGCTATCTTATTGATGAAACACAGAAATTACATGTTTGCGGCAATAACCCTGACTGCGATGGCTATCGCGTCGAAACGGGTAGCTTTAAGATCAAAGGCTATGACGGGCCAACGCTCGAATGTGACAAATGCAGTTCTGAGATGCAGCTCAGAACCGGGCGGTTTGGTAAGTACTTTGGGTGCACTAATAGCGAGTGCAAAAATACCCGCAAGTTGCTCCGTAGCGGTGAAGCCGCGCCGCCCAAAATGGACCCGATACCCATGACGGAACTGCGGTGCGTAAAGGTAGAAGACCATTACATTTTACGTGACGGAGCCGCAGGTCTCTTTTTGGCGGCGAGTCAATTTCCAAAACACCGTGAGACGCGTGCCCCGTTCGTTGATGAGGTCATTCCTCACCAGGCCGAACTTGATCCGAAATATCAATTTTTACTGGATGCACCCGTCGCGGATGACGCGGCTAATCGCAGTCAGATTCGGTTCAGTAGAAAGACCAAAGAGCAGTACGTCATGACCGAGGTCGATGGCAAGGCGACGGGCTGGAAGGCGTTCTTTAACAATGGCGCTTGGGTGGCCGACGGATCTGGTAAGCCGGCGCCCAAAAAGAAGCCAAAGGCCAAAGCGAAAACAAAAAGAAAGCCGGTAAAAAAATAGAGTTTATCGCCCGTGAGTCAGGCTCAGTCCTTTGCAAATCACAGTATGTACATGGCATCAATCGTGTTGACGGCGTGGGACAGTGCGATGAAGGCGAGTGCTGCAGCGGCTCCTGCGATAGACGCAGCGTTTGCCCCGGCGGTCCGCCTGCATTTACTTGATGCTTACGGTTGGCAGCTCCTGGCGTGTAACCGTGTGACGGGATTACCGCTCAAGCCCCCTCATTGTGTTGCCGCCATGCCATTACTGGCGGATGGGATTGAAGTGGCTCCTGAGGTTAAAGAGTTCCAGTTGCTTGAGGCAGGAGGTTGGCTCGCCGAGTTGCAAAAAGAAGTCACGCCAGGATTGGCCCCGATAGCACCGGCCCACGTTTTGGCGGTGGAGCGCACGAGCTTCGACTACGTTGCGGCGACGGACTGTTTTCGCGAACTTGAGCGCTTAATGGACCGCGTATCGAGTGTAATTGACGAATCATGATTGAGCCGCGCGCTTGTGGTAAAGCGCGATCTATAGTGTTATCGTCAATGACAAACTACGACATCTTGTGAGGTTCGGAAATGTCTACGTCGCTTTTAGAAATCGTTGATTTAGGTGATGGAGAAGTTGTGCTGCAGCGGGCAGAGGACGACTCGGAGCCATTAGTGAGCATCCAGTTTTCAGAAGAGGCAAGTGCGTACCTCATGGACAATAACCTTGAAGTCGCAAAGATTATGATTCAGGCCGGCATTCAGGCTGCGGCAAAAATGGCGGAACGGTCAGGTGTCGATATGGACACAACCGAGTCATCGGACAAAGCAGAACGCCGGACGCTGCATTGATCACTGGCGTCGAATGACGCCGACACTTACACCTTCGATTGCGATAGATTGCTCACTGAGATCGATCTCGATTGGCGCGTAGGCCTCGTTCTCTGCAATTAAGTCAACACGTTGATCGCTGATTCGATTCCAACGTTTCACTGTCACTTCATCTTCAATACGCACAATTGCTATTTGGCCTTGGCGGACCTCACGAGTGCTGTGAACGGCAATGAGGTCTCCGTCGAAAATACCCGCGTTGATCATACTGTCTCCGCAGACTTGCAAAAGATAGTGCGCGGGTGGGGCGAAGAAGCTTGCACTGAGGTCGCAGTAGTCTTCGATGTGCTCTTGCGCTAACAGTGGTGCGCCGGCGGCAACTCGCCCAACAATAGGCAGACCCAGTTGCTCGGTTAAGCGAATACCTCGAGACGCCCCTGCGACAAGCTCGATGACGCCCTTTTTCGCGAGCGCCTTTAGGTGTTCTTCCGCGGCATTTGCAGACTTAAATCCAAGTTCTCGAGCGATGTCGGCACGTGTCGGTGGCATACCTGTGGCCTCGATGCTCGACTTGACGACATCCATCACCTGCTGCTGTCGCGCTGTAAGCTTGTTCATGGCTGATCTCCGGCGGTTTTACTGAATATATATGCAGGCTGTTGAAATGTACAGTATTGGCCGAACGATTGCGCGTCGGTAGCTTATAGCCTTCGACTAATGTATGGATTGAGCATGGAATCATTTTTAACGCTGATCGCCCCTCTAAGCGATGCTACGGGGCTGCCTATGGTAGTCACTGCCCTGCTGTCACTCATTATGCTCGGAGTGTCGGGTCACTTTGGCATCCGGTATGCAGTAAAACGTCTGACCGCGGTTGCCGATACAACGGCCACGCGTTGGGACGATGTGGTTTTTTACTCCATCTCACCGCCAATTCAGTGGGCGATGTGGATCGCCATTATTTACGGAATGCTCAGCATCTTTGAGGCGGCGCAGGGGCTTCGAGAAGCCCTAGTTCATCTCGCTGATACGGGCCTCATACTCTTAGTGGGTTGGCTACTGCACCGTGTATCGACGGGGGTTGAGAATGAGTTGTTGGCCGAGCATCGTGGTCCACGGAACTCCGATGATCGTGCAACCATAAGTGCCGTTGCACGGCTAGCTCGAATTACGGTCTGGGTGCTGTCGCTGTTGATGGTCTTGCAGTCGCAAGGTGTGTCTATTTCAGGGCTAATGGCTTTTGGTGGTGTCGGAGGGATTGCAGTAGGTTTTGCGGCAAAGGATTTGCTTGCTAACTTTTTAGGCGGATTAAGCATCTACTTGGATCGACCATTTGCAGTGGGGGACTGGATTCGCTCTCCTGATCGACAAATCGAAGGGACTGTTGAAGATATTGGTTTGCGAATGACCCGAATTAGGACGTTTGACCAGCGGCCGTTATACGTCCCTAACTCGACCTTTTCGAGTGTGTCACTTGAAAACCCATCGCGAATGACAAACCGACGAATTTACGAAACGATTGGTGTTCGATACGAGGACGCGAATAGAGTTGCAACGATAGTTAAAGACGTGACGGCAATGTTTCAAAACCACGATGATATTGCGCAGGATCGAACATTGATCGTCAACTTCAACCACATGGGGCCATCATCACTCGACTTTTTTGTCTACGCCTTTACCAAAACGACTAACTGGGTGGAATACCATGCGATCAAGGAAGACGTTTTACTTCGTATTCTAGCGATTGTAGAGGAGAACGATGCGGAGATTGCCTTCCCCACACACACGATTCATCAAGTCCTTCCTGAGCCCACTGATCGCTAGTTGGATGAATCTCCTAGGGTGCTAAGGAGTTCGAAAAAGCGTTATTGGGTGTGGTGAGTGTGCGAGTAAGACTGTCAATGTCTCTCCTAATGCGCTGTGCTTCACCAAGTTCGTACACCTCTTTGAACGAGAGTTCGCGCCACGTCGCAACGACCTGAATAGCGGGGTGGTCGACATACCGAACGTAACCTTGGCGCAAACTTCTTGTCTCGCGCAGTACGATCGCATGGCGGTATTGAGGATCCCCCAAAACGGCCGAGGGCTGAGGCTCGAGAGTGTTTCTCGAGTTATCGTTTGTGGTGCTGTTCAGTCCGGTATTTACGTCGATGTACTCAACGCTCGCTGGTACTGGGGCGTTGCCAGAGTCTGTGCTGTGCTCGACCACCAAAACCCGCTGCGGCGCTTGGGGGGGCGTAACCATGGGGGTGTAGTTGGGTGGTAGGTCCTCACCGAGCGAATTCATCCATAGATCCATCTCGAGGCTAGCCTCGGTGTCGACGTTTATTTTTACGGTACCTTGAAGGCGTGGCTGCCACGCATTCTCCAGCCACGTATCCACTACGATTGGCGTAGCAACATCTTCGGGAGCTTGCAGCCATGCGAGGCTCATCACGGGCGATTTTTCGCGGGTCTTCCGCAGACTTTCAATCCCCTGAGCGAGCATTTCGACTGGCAAAAGCTGGTAAGTCGCGGGCAAGGCGGGTGGCACTTCCACATCAATTAAAGAAGGGGGCTCGGAAGGGTTGTTGTCAGCGTAGGTGTCTAACCAGTTCAGTGTCTGTGAGCCGGAATTTGCGTCGTCGAGATCTCCCGAGAAGTCACCTCCCACGCTAAATTCAGCGTTGTTAAGGAGGTCCACAGGCTGAGTACCGCGCTCGCCCGTCGTGAGGTCGCGGAGCACCTCGTCTGCGGCGTTAGATTGTAGTGCTTGATCGGAGGCGAGGGGGTCTTGCTCTGTGTTGCTTGCGACTTCATCGGTTAATTTGGACGCCAAGGACAAGGCTTCAAAAGGCACTTGTAGAGCACCGTTTGGTAACGCCGCCCCTTCCTCTCTAGTGGCGTTAATGAGGGTTTCTGAGTCATCCTCAACAACTCCTAGAGCAGAGTATGTCGCTGACTCATCAGACGGCAACACAATCGAAGGGTCAGCCGTCTCAAGGTCATCAGACGCCGCGTCTGGTCGGCCGTCCGAAAGGCCCACATCGGTCGCAGTTACTTGGGGTGCCTTGGGTGGTTCTGGGAACACTTGGATGGAGCCATTGTTGTTAACCTGCACAGCGGCCTCGCCCCAGGTGTCTTTTAATGCGTTGATCTCATCGTAGCTGGTGAGCCATCTCCATTCGTCATTGTAGCTAAGGACAGGAAAAGCGTCCCAAACTTCAGTCGAGAGAGTCGCGTTATCCGAATCGATGTAAATAGCCAGTTCAAGGCGAGCCCAACCCGACGGCTCTTCACTCTCAATGAGCGATTGTGCCCGGCCGAGCTCCGAAGTTTGAGCTATGCTTTCACTGACGATTAATACACTCAACAACGCGGTGGCTAGGCCTGAACTTAAGTGCTTGCGCATGCTTCTTCCCATCTTGTCATGAGCCCCTCGAGGTAGTCATGGCGAGCCTGCCCTGACTCTAGCTCACGAACGAACCGGAGCTTGTCCGAGCCGGCAAGCTTAAATTCTTTAGGATTACTTTGAAGAAGTCCTATCAACGCTGTGACCGGTACCGGTGTGGTGGCTTCAAACTTGACGCTACCACCTGACACGCTCACGTCAACTTCTGAGATGCCTAGTTTCTGTGCCCGAAGTCTTATTTCACCCTGCGCAAACAGTTGTTTGGTTGGCTCTGGCAGTAAGCCAAATCGATCGATCATTTCGATCTGAATGTCATTAAGTTCGTCCTTGCTTGTTGCCTGTGCGATGCGCTTATAGAGGACCAGTCGCGTTGAGATATTGGGCAAGTAATCGTCTGGAATAAGAGCGGGAAGATGCATTTTTATCTCTGTTCCAGTTTCTAAGGGTGCATCAATATCGGGAATCTCCCCTTTTCTGAGAGACTCAACAGCCCGGTTGAGCATCTCGAGGTAAAGTGAAAACCCAACTTGTTCAATCTGTCCCGATTGCTCATCGCCAAGTAATTCGCCAGCACCGCGGATTTCCAAGTCATTGGATGCGAGCATAAACCCAGCACCCAGCGCCCCCGCCGATTCAATCGCTTCAAGTCGCTTTTCCGCATCGGGCGTAATCGCGGAGCGAGGAGGGGTGAGTAGATAGGCGTAAGCCTGGTGGTGTGACCGCCCGACTCGACCGCGCAACTGATGCAATTGAGCCAAGCCAAACTTGTCGGCTCTATCGATAATGATGGTGTTTGCGGTCGGAACGTCAATACCGGTTTCGATAATGGTTGAACACACGAGTACGTTGTGTCGTTGGTGATAGTAGCTGGACATCACCTGCTCAAGCTCCTGCTCCCTGAGCTGTCCGTGTGCAATTCCGAACGACAACTCGGGCACCAGTTCGGAGAGTTTTCGTGCGGTTTCGTGAATGGTTTTGACTTCATTGTGAAGGTAGTAAACCTGTCCCCCGCGCAGCGTCTCCCTGAGTATTGCCTCTTTGACTAGCCCCACGCTATGTTCTCGGATAAAGGTCTTAATCGATAGGCGTTTAGCAGGCGGTGTTGCAATGACTGACAAATCCCTGAGCCCCCCGAGCGCCATATTTAAAGTGCGAGGGATAGGGGTGGCGGTCATTGTTAAAATATCGACTTCGGCCCGAAGCGCTTTGATGGCGTCCTTTTGTTTGACGCCAAAGCGGTGCTCTTCGTCGATAATTAAGAGGCCCAGATCTAAAAAGCCAAAGTCGGTCTGGAGCAGCTTGTGGGTTCCCACGAGAATGTCGATTTCGCCAGCCTGTAGGCGCTTACTGACCTCTAAAATATCCTTGTTTGACTTAAATCGAGAGACAACCTCAACCGTGATCGGCCAATCAGCAAAGCGATCATTGAAGTTGTTATAGTGTTGTTGAGCGAGCAGCGTCGTAGGGACCAATACGGCCACTTGTTTGCGATTATGCGCTGCAATAAAAGCCGCTCGCATGGCGACCTCTGTTTTGCCAAACCCAACATCACCGCATACGAGCCTGTCCATCACTTTTTCCGCGCACATATCGTGCTTAACCGCTTCAATCGCAATGGCCTGATCTGGCGTTTCCTCGAAGTTGAAACTTGAGCAAAATTGTTCCCAAGCGGTTTCGTCGAGAGCGTGTGCAAAGCCTTTGCGAGCCTCTCGTTTGGCATAGACCTCCAAAAGTTGTGCCGCGACGTCAGAGGCTCTCTCAGACGCCTTCTTGCGGGCTTTGCTCCACTGCTCAGTGCCGAGTCGATGAAGCGGTGCCGTGTCTGCGTCTCCGCCACTGTAACGGCTGATCAGATGCAACGATCCAACCGGCACATAGAGCTTGTCGTTGTTGGCGTACTCAAGCAGCAGGAATTCTGCGTCGTGGTCATCGATACGCAGTTTTTCAAGACCCATGTACCGGCCGACACCATGCTCCAGGTGCACGACGGGAAGTCCTGGCCGCAACTCGGTTAGATCTCGGATAATTGCTTGCGTATCGGTTTGTTCGGTGGCTCGGCGTCGGCGCTTTTGAGCCACTCGTTGGCCAAAGAGCTGGTCCTCGGACACCAGCGCGGGTTCGCTAGGTGAGGTGAACGAGGCCCTGTTGATGTCTGCAACTGCAATGCCTAAGGACACGCCACTGGCCACAAAGTCGTCCCAGTGCGCCACAGGTGTTGCGATGAGACCTTCTTTGGACAGTGACTCAAGGAGTATTTCGCGTCTTCCTGCGCTCTCTACGCTTAGCACGATTGGGGACGTGTGCATCCGCAAAAAGGCAGACAGCTTTGCTACGCCGGAAAGTGAGCGAACCTCCTCATTATCTTTGAACGGCTCGGGGGAGTATCCCTCCAGGGCAATGTGGAGCGTTGATTCGGTCGAGCTTCTGAATTCCAAAACGCAGTGTCGCTTGATGCAGGCGTAAAGTTCTTCCGGCGGGATGAAGCCTCGACGCGGTTCGACTAAAGGCCTTCTAGGATCAACTCCGTATTCTTCGAAGCGACGATTGACCTCGCTCCAAAATCGTGTCGCGGAGCTGAAATTATCACCAACCATGACCATGGGTGTTGCGTTTGGCAGGTACTCAAAGACTGAGTGGCATTCATCAAAAAAGAGGGGTAAATAATATTCTGCACCCTGAGGTGCACGCCCTTGACTGATCTCGTTAAAGACACTGCACTGTTCAGGGTCACCGTCGAAACTCCGATACCAATCGATCTTAAATCGCTCGATGGCATCGGAATGTAGCGGGAACTCGCGTGCCGGCAGGAGCGCTACATCGTGCAACCGCTGAGCCGTGCGCTGAGTCTCGGGGTCAAAACTCCGCAGTGATTCGATTTCACCATCAAAGAGATCGATACGCAGTGGTTCATTACTGCCCATGGGAAAGACGTCGAGCAACGAACCCCGCGTCGCAAATTCACCATGCTCAAAAACCGTATCAACACTTCGGTAGCCGTTGCGCGTGAGGTTGCGAACAAACTTTTGCGCATCTAGGTGTTGGCCTTGAGAGAGACTAAGAACGCCCGCTTCAATGAAATGCTTCGGCGGAAGTCGGTGCATCAATGTTGTTATCGACACAATGACCACGCCATCGGTCAGTGTGGGCAACCGCGACAACGCCTTGAGTCTGTCGGAGATGATGTCCTCGTGAGGCGAGAAATTATCGTACGGCAGTGTTTCCCAGTCGGGGATGAGTAAAATTTCTTTTGACGGGTCTAAAAAAAATGGCAGTTCCGCAGCCAGCGTATGCGCAGCAGCAGTTGTTCCCGTGATAACGATCATTAGCGGCGTGGCTTTTGACAACTCACTGAGGTATTGCGATTCGGTCGAGCCCGATATTGGTCC
Organism: Luminiphilus sp.; assembly: GCA_965656285.1. Lineage (GTDB taxonomy): Bacteria > Pseudomonadota > Gammaproteobacteria > Pseudomonadales > Halieaceae > Luminiphilus. Next base: position 11,167 of record CBFHJX010000040.1, read on the forward strand.
GATCGAAGTCCGTTTGCCTGCCTCGTTTGGCCAGGGTAGCGACGTTGCGATGTTTGAAAATGAAGTCATTCGAGCTCCTTAGACGACGCCGGATTTTACGTGTCAGAAGTCACGCTTACTAGGGCTGAACGGTTGCTGTTCGGGTCATCTGAGGGTGATAATGACCAGACACTCACATCTAGCGACTCTGAAGCGAGTCGACACACAAGGATAAAGCATGGCGCCCCAGAGAAAGCGCCAGCGTCCTGACGATTATTTTGTGGATTGGAAGGAGCGTGAAGCTCTGGCTGAGTCCATGATTCCGATTGTCGGCACACTGGCCCGCGAAAAAAATGTCAAGTGTTACATCTACGGTAAGTCTCTCGTCAACCTTAGTGTTCTAGACATTATGAAAGCGCACCGCTGGGTGCGTCAGGTTGAAGATAATGAGCTTTCAGAGTTTGAGACGATCCGCGTTTTGGAATCCATCGCTAAGCTAAATTTAGGTCCTTCACACATTGATATAGGGCGGCTTTCCATTGAGTATTTCGACAAGGATCAAGGGGAAGATCTGTCACTCGATGAGTTTGTTGCGAATCGGTTGTCTCACTTGGTGGATTCGCAACATCGCCCTGAGGGTCCGGTAGACGTCGTTCTATTTGGATTTGGTCGTATTGGTCGATTGATGGCTCGCATACTGGTCGCCAAGACAGACGGTGGCGACAACTTGCGGCTGCGGGCGATCGTGGTGCGCAAGGGAAATGCGCCCGATGACCTGGTTAAGCGCGCGAGTCTTTTGCGACGTGACTCCGTTCATGGCGTATTCCAGGGCACTATTCGCGTGGATGAGGAAAGACAGTCATTCGTGGCAAACGGCAATGAGATCAAAGTGATTTACGCCAGTGCGCCAGAGGATGTGGACTATCAGGCCCACGGCATTAACAATTGCTTGGTTGTCGATAACACGGGTGTGTGGCGTGATCGAGAGGGTCTATCTCGGCATTTGCAAGCGAAGGGGGTGAGTAAGGTGATTCTCACCGCTCCCGGAAAGGGCGATATCAAAAATATTGTCGCGGGAATAAATCACGACGAAATCGAGTCGGGTGATAACGTTTTGTCAGCGGCATCGTGCACGACTAACGCGATTGTTCCGCCGCTTAAGGCGATTCATGACCGGTACAGGATCGAGTCGGGTCATGTGGAAACAGTGCATGCATTTACAAACGATCAGAATCTTATCGACAATTACCACAAGGCCGATCGTCGAGGACGAAGTGCGCCGCTCAATATGGTGTTGACCGAAACGGGTGCGGCGAAGGCCGTCGCAAAAGTACTGCCACAGCTTGCTGGCAAACTCACGGGCAATGCGATTCGTGTGCCGATCCCCAATGTTTCTATGGCCATTTTGAACGTGACGCTGGCTCAGGAGACATCAAAAGACGAACTCAACGAGTTTATGCGCCAAGTCGCACTTCACTCGCCGTATCGAAAGCAAATCGATTATTCCAATTCCCCCGAGGTCGTATCGACCGATTTCGTGGGATCACGAGCGGCTTGTGTCTTTGATGCACAAGCCACCATCGTGAATGGAAAACACGCTGTTCTTTACCTCTGGTACGACAATGAGTACGGCTACAGCTGTCAGGTCTACCGTGTTCTTGAGGAGATG
>CBFHJX010000041.1:0-12561 GCA_965656285.1 Luminiphilus sp.
CACCCAAGCGCATTGATCCGCAGCGCAAAGCCCAGCTCGAGGAGAAAATTCGTTCCCAGCTTGAGCAACACAATGCGGTGATTATTGCCCACTATTACACGGCGCCTGAAATTCAAGCGCTGGCTGAGGCGACGGGGGGGTGTGTCTCAGACTCCTTAGAGATGGCGCGGTTTGGTCGAGATCACCCCGCAAAGACGCTGCTCGTTGCTGGTGTTCGCTTCATGGGTGAAACCGCAAAGATTTTGACGCCACATAAGCGCGTGTTGATGCCTACTTTGGAAGCGACCTGCTCGTTAGACGAGGGCTGCCCCATTGACGAGTTCGCCGCATTCTGTGACGTCCACGCTGACCGCGAGGTGGTGGTTTATGCCAATACGTCTGCGGCTGTAAAAGCCCGGGCTGACTGGGTGGTCACGTCGAGCATTGCGCTGGATTTGGCGGAGCACCTCGCCGAGCAAGATAAAAAGATTTTGTGGGCGCCTGATCGACACTTGGGCGACTATGTTCGGAGAGAGAGTGGTGCCGATATTCTTGTCTGGGACGGCGCCTGCATTGTCCACGAAGAGTTCAAAGCAAAAGGTATTTTAGACCTCAAACGTGTGCACCCTGATGCTGCAGTTCTGGCCCACCCCGAATCGCCCGCGTCGGTACTAGAACTGGCTGATCACGTTGGATCGACTACGCAAATCATCAAGGCGGCGGCTCATCTTCCGAATGAGAAGTTCATTGTTGCGACGGATCAAGGAATTTTTTACCAGCTCCAAAAGATGGCCCCTACGAAGACGTTCCTGATTGCACCCACCGCGGGTGAGGGGGCGACCTGCAGAAGTTGTGCGAATTGTCCTTGGATGGCGATGAACGAGCTTGAGCTCCTTGCCGAAGTGCTCGACAAGCCGCAAGGGCGGGAGATTGTTGTTGACCCGGCACTAGGGGAGCGCGCCATGCAGCCACTCGATCGTATGCTGCAGTTTGCTCAGTCGCTGGGGACGGGGGTCGTCGGTCGGGCTTAAGAGTTCTCTAGCTCGTCTCTGATGTCCATTACATCGCGGAGTCTTTCGTTGATCATGGCGGACTGGGTAAAGTTGTTGTTCACCAACTTTAGCGCGTAATTTAACTGCGTCTGCGCAGCATTAAGAGCACCGACCAAAATGAAGTACTCCGCGCGCGACTGGTGCAGGCCCACGATATCGCCAGCGAGTCCTTGAACCTCTGCGAGTCGATACCAAACGCCAGGATCTTCAGGCTTTCTCTTGCTTTGATCTTTGAGCAGTTGGGCTGCAACGTGAGGAAGACCGGCCTGCCAGAGTGCGTCCGCATAGGCCATGGTCAGGGGGTGGTTTCCGGGCGACAAGCTCAACCGATTTTTGAGTCGGCGCAATGCACTCTGGTGTTGTCCCAGTGCAGTGTCTATTTCACTGCTGGCGAGAATAAAAGCCAGGTTATTAGGGTCAGGTCGCATGGCTTCGTTCAGCGCTTTTCGTGCCTCAATAGGTTCGCCTGCCTCAATGTACGCCAGTGCCAGCCCGTACCAACCCGCGGCTGCTTCCGTGCCACCTTCAAGCGTCTGATCTGTGAAGAGGTTTATCGCCGCAGCTGGTGTTTGCGTTAACTGCTGACGAACGCGGGCTTGCATGAGCGCAAAGTCGAAACTTTTTGGTCTGATCACGCGCCGCTCGGCACGTGCGCGATTGCGCATGTCGGCAACCCGTTTTTCCGACAGTGGGTGCGTCCGCAGGAATTCAGGGAGTCGATTTGCACTGTAAAGTCGATGTGCGGTGAGCATGCGTTCATGCATGTCGGCCGCCGCATGCGGGTCCCTTCCCGATGCCACCAGCGTTCTAAGTCCAATACGATCTGCCTCTGCCTCGTTGGCTCTGCTGTATTTAAGACGCGAGTCTTGGGCGGCGGCCTGCGTCGCGGTCATGGCGGCAAGCCCGGCGTCGGAGCCTGCGGTCGCCGCCAGCGCAATGCTGGCGACTAACCCGGCAATGGTCAGTATGTTTTGGTTTTGCGAACGTTCTCGTTGACGTGAGAAGTGACGTTGACTTAGGTGGGCAACTTCGTGCGTGAGAACGGCCGCGAGCTCATCTTCAGTCTGAGCGTGATGTATGAGTCCGTTGTGAACGCCGATGATGCCGCCCGGGACGGCAAACGCGTTTATCGTTGGGTTGTCCACAACAACAAGCTGTAGCTGGCGGTCCCTTAAGTCACTGTGCAACACCAGTTCGAAGACAAGGTTCTCAACATAGTCGTAAAGCAGTGGATCGTCCAAGACGGGTGCTTGGGCGCGAAATACTTTTAGCCACAAGCGGCCCAACCGGCGCTCGTAGTCTTCAGAGTACAAACTCGTACTCGAGGCACCCAGATTTGGGATTTTTAAATCATCATTATCCGCGAAAACCCGGACGCCTCCGAACGTCACTGCGACTGTGAGCGCGGCGACGATAAGTGGTTGTAGGAAGCGTTTGGACATTGGGCAATGTTAACTGACTTTGCAGCGCGACGTGTGTCTGTGTGTGACAAAAGTACCGTCCGTTGGTTCCCTGAGCAGGTATACTGTGTGTTAAGAGGCGAGGGGTTCTGATCATGTCGTTTGTAGAGACTGTCGATGCACGCGGAAAACGCTGTCCAATGCCCGTATTGATGGCCAAGCGGGCGATCGCCATGTGTGAACAAGGTGAGTCTATAGAGGTCCTAACGACCGACCCCGCGGCCCCCAGTGATTTTGAAACCTTTGCCAAGCTTGAAGGTCATAGTGTGAGTTGGGAGCAACGCGGAGAGGTGTTGGCCATAGCGATAACCCTTTATGCAGCAGTTGCAGGAGGCAGTGGATGATTAACGCAGTGAAGAATTGGTATGACCGGCACCTTACTCGCGACGAGTCGGTGATTCTGTTCATGATCTTGCTGGGTGCGCTCTTGTTACTGAGTGTATTAGGCGATGTGCTCATGCCCGTTTTCGTGGCGCTGGTGCTTGCGTACCTTATGCAGGGTGTCGCCAATCAGCTTCAGAAATGGGGGTTGAGTCGTGAGTTAGCGCTTGCAGGTTCCACCCTGATTTTTATGGGGGTCTTCTTCGGGTTTACACTTGGAGTGGCGCCCTTGGCTTGGCGTCAGTTTGAAGGTCTGATTCGTGAGGCGCCGGCGATGATGGCGGCTGTTCAGATTCAGATTGAACAAATTATTGCGCGCTATCCCCTGGTGATCGAGCAGGCACCCATTACGGAAATGCTTTCGTCGCTCCAGGGGCAGGTCGCTTCGATGGGTCAGGCGCTCGTTGGCTTTGGCTTGTCCTCGATTCCCGGTGTGCTCACGTTTGCGATTTACCTGGTATTGATTCCACTCATGGTTTTCTTTTTCCTAAAGGACCGTGAGCAACTCATGACGTGGGCGCTGAGTTTTCTCCCAAACGAGCGTCCTGCGCTCGATCAGATTGGTCGAGATGTGAATGTTCAGATCGCAAATTACGTCCGCGGTAAAGGTATCGAGATTGCGATTATGGGTGCACTGAGCTACGTCGGATTCGCAGCCTTTGGTCTCAATTACACGGCCCTTCTTGCGCTTTTAGTCGGTCTAAGTGTCATCGTTCCCTACATTGGTGCCTTCTTGGTCACAATACCGGTCGTTTTGGTCGCCTTCTTTCAGTTTGGTCTAATGAGTCACTTTTACTGGGTCGTCGGTTTCTACATGTTGATTCAAGTGCTCGATGGAAATGTACTCGTACCGGTATTGTTTTCGGAGGCGGTCGATTTGCACCCCGTGGCAATTATTATCGCAGTACTTATTTTTGGCGGTCTTTGGGGCGTCTGGGGTGTGTTTTTTGCGATCCCCCTAGCCGCTTTGTGTAACGTGCTGCTGGTCTCTTGGCCGCGGTCAGAATTTTAGCGCGCCCGCGCTCAAAGGAGTAACTATGCAAATTAGGCGTCTCGCTCGCTTGTCATTGGCCCTGTTTTTGGCCGCTATTTTGATGGCCTGTGGTGGGTCCGCGCAGGACCCTACCGCCCCGGTGGTCATAAATAAAAGCCCTAACGACGAGCGGACGTACGCAGCTGTGACATTGGATAATGGCTTACAGGTTCTTATGGTGTCGGATCAGGAGACTGAAAAGTCCGCTGCAGCCCTCAGTGTTGGGGTCGGTGCGTTCTCTGACCCTATGGATTTTCAGGGCATGGCACATTACCTCGAACATATGTTGTTTATGGGGTCAGAATCGTTCCCTGAGCCCGACGGCTATATGAATTTCGCTGCCGAGAACGGTGGCAGTTCCAATGCTTACACCTCGAGTGAGATCACGAACTATATGATCACCATCGAGAACAGCGCATTTGCGGAGGCACTTCACCGGCTTTCGGAGTTTTTTGCCGCGCCGATACTGGACCCTGGCTACATTCAGAAAGAAAAAAATGCCGTCAACGCGGAGTGGTCAATGCGTCGCGAGTCGGAAGGGCGCTCGATTTACCGTCTGCAACGTGAGCTATTGGGGGATCATCCGGCTAATCGGTTTACGATCGGCAATCTTGACACCCTGGCGGATAAGGATCAGCGCGAGTTACATCCGGCGACGATCGAGTTTTTCCAGCAATACTATTCGGCCAATTTAATGTCGCTAGTATTGATAAGCCCTTTGCCTGTCGCAGAAATGGAGCGGCTCGCAGCGTTACATTTTTCGCGTATTCCAAATAAAGAGATTGATCGCCCGACCGTCACGACTGAGTTGGACTTGGCCGCCGTGTCAGGAAAACTCATTCGGTTCAAGCCTCAGCGGGATCTGCGAGAAATGCGGCTGAGCTATATAATTGACAACAATCAAGCGCAATGGCGAAGTAAGCCCGGCGACTACTTGGGCTATGTTATTGGTTCGGAGATGCCTGGCACGCCAGCGGATACGCTCAAGTCCATGGGTTTAATCAGTGAGTTGATGACGTCGAGCTACGAGTCGCTCTACGGCAATTACGGCACGTTTGAAATCAGTGTTCAATTGACGCCGCAGGGCATGACGCGACGCGATGAGATCTCCGATATTGTTGCAGGCTACATTGAGCGGCTCCGGCAGGAGGGCGTGGATGATCGATACGCCGATGAGTATAAGCAGTCGCTTGAGAACCGTTTTACCTTTCTCGAAAAAACCGATGACTTCTCTTACGCTGCCAGTCTCGCCGCAGCGATGCAGGACTACCCGATCGAGCACGTGATTGACGCGCCTTTTCGGTTCGACGGATTTGACCAGGCCGCGGTAGATACGCTTCTTTCTCAACTCGTGCCCGAGCGCCTGAATACTTGGTATATCTCGCAAGAAGAGCCCACAGACCGAGAGCTGGAGTTTTACGTTGGTCCGCATTCTGTTGAAGATCTTACCCCGCCTGACCTCAACAAGGCACTCGCTCTTGTCGATCGCCTCGGTCTTGAGTTGCCCAGCAAAAATGGCCTTTTACCTGAAAACTTTAGTATCAAGGCATCACCTGCTGCAGTCATGCCTGTTTCAGTTGCCGAGAATGTGACCTTCTGGCTTAAAGGAAGCACCCATTTTGAGGGCTTGCCAAAAGGTTTCTCGCGTATTCAGCTCAATACAGATGCAGCATTAAACAGTGCGCAGAGTGCTGTTTACCTGTCCCTTTGGGAGTCGCTCTATGGCTTGAAACAAACACCTTTGGCCACCGAGGCATCGATCGCCGGCATGAGTTTGTCCATGGGCGCGTCCAACGGGATTTCGCTGACTCTCGCAGGGTTTACTGACAAGCAGCCAGAGCTCCTTGAACGCGCGCTTGCGGGCTTGCGGGTTGAGCCTTCGGAGTTGGAGTTCGGGCAAGCGGTCGAGCGTCTGCTGCGCGGTATTGAGAACTCGAAACGTGCCTTCCCCTACACACGATTCACGCCGCTGTTGAGTTTATTGACGCGGCAGGGGCGATACACCGACGCCGCCCTCGCACGAGCGGCGTCAAGGGCCAGTCTGGAAAATTTCAACGACTTCGTTGATCAAGTGCTGGGCACAAGTCACGTGCGTGGCGCTTTCTTTGGTAATTACAGTGAGGCTGATGTTCGAGGGGTTTATGAGTTATTGAGTACTGCAGTCAGCGCCAGTCCTTCCGCGGACTATGCGCGGTCAAACATCTATGCCCCCAAGCCGGCTACGACGCTTCTCTTGAATCGTGAGGTGCCAGTGGAAGATCTGGGTATGCTGTATGCGTTTGCTGCCCCAGAGGCGAGTGTAAAAAACCAAGCCCTAAGTCAAATATTAGCGCGCCATCTTCGCGTGCGTGCGTTTGAAACGCTCCGAACCGAGGAGCAGCTCGGTTATGCTGCCGGCGGCGGGGCACTCGATCTCTACAAGCATCCAATGGTGATTTTGTATATACAAACACCCGTTAAAGGTCCGCAAGAGATGCTCGATCGCTTTACTGCATATACAGAGGAGTATCGTGGTGAGTTGGCAGCCTTGCCAGAGGCGTCTTTTGAAAAGTTCAAGGCCGGCGTACTGACGGCGCTGACAGAGCCCCCGAAAAATCTTTCGGGCGAAGCGGGTCCGTTCGTTTCGGATTGGGCTATTGAGCACTATGATTTTGACACGCGCGCAAAGCTGATTGCTGCGGTGAACGCGGCAACACTGCAAGACGTGCAGCGTTTCTATGAAGAGACTGTTTTCAGTGATGCCTCGTCGCGCATAGTCATCCAGCTTCGGGGTAAGCGATACTCAGAGCGTCCCTTTGCCACGGTAGAGGATGGTGTGGTGATCGATGATATCGATAAATTCCATAATGAGATGCCTGTTCAGGGGCGCTAGCCACAGAAATCCCGATTCACGACCAATGTAATTATTGCCACATAGTTCTAATATAGAACTATGTGGCAAATAGACTGAAAAATACCTACTCTTAATAATGAATAATCTTTTTGATTAGTTCTTTTTTAGAACTTAATAGGAGTGCGGGATGAATTCAGGCTTAGATCCAGTGGAGGCGCGCGAGTGGCTCGACTCGTTGGATGCGGTGACGCGGTACAACGGTGACAAGGCATCGAGCGAGTTGATCCAGCAGCTGACTGATCATGCGCGTGCGCGCGGATTAAAACTCCCCGCGGCGATCACCACGCCTTTTAAGAACACAATTAACCCCGAAGACGAGCGTGTCATGCCGGGCGACCTCTTTATGGAGCGGCGCATCCGGTCGCTGATTCGTTGGAACGCAATGGCTATGGTCATGCGCGCAAACGACAACGAAGATGGACTTGGCGGGCATATTTCGAGTTTTAGCTCGAGTGCGACGTTGTACGACGTGGGCATGAACTACTTTTTCCGCGGCACAGGTCATGGTCACCCGGGCGATCTTATTTTTTATCAAGGACACAGTGCTCCCGGTATGTACGCGCGCTCCTACCTTGAGGGGGTTTTTAACGAGACGCATCTTGAAAACTTTCGGCGAGAAGTCTCGGGTAAAGGACTGTCCTCATACCCACATCCCTGGTTGATGCCCGACTACTGGCAGTTTCCAACCGTGTCCATGGGTCTTGGACCTATTCAGGCGATCTATCAGGCCCACGTCATGAAGTATCAGCAGAAGCGCGGCCTAGTGGATCACCGAGATCGCAAGATCTGGTGTTTCATGGGAGACGGCGAATGTGATGAGCCGGAATCATTGGGGGCCATTGGGTTGGCAGGTCGCGAACGCTTAGGAAACCTGCACTTTGTTGTTAACTGTAACCTGCAACGTCTTGATGGGCCGGTGCGCGGCAACGGTAAAATTATTCAAGAACTTGAGGGTGTTTTTCGCGGAGCTGGCTGGAATGTCATAAAAGTTGTTTGGGGTCGGCGATGGGACCCGCTGTTGGAGCGCGACAAGTCGGGATTGCTGCTCAAGCGGATGAACGAGGTGTGCGACGGAGAGCTGCAAAACTGTAAGTTTAACGGCGGTGCCTATACGCGCGAGCACTTTTTTGGAAAATACCCGGAAACGCTCGATTTGGTGAAGGATCTGTCAGACGACGACATCATGTACCTCAACCGAGGTGGTCATGACCCTTATAAAGTTTACGCCGCTTACGCGGCGGCGTGCGAGGAAACAGAGCGTCCGACGGTGATACTTGCCATGACGGTTAAAGGTTATGGGACCAGTGAAGCAGGTGAGGCCAGCAATGAAACGCACTCGCTTAAGAAGCTTGACCTAAAGAGCCTCAAAGCCTTTAGAGACCGTTTTGGTGTGCCTATTAGCGACAAAGATTTAAAGGACGTTCCGTTTTACAGGCCTCCAGAGGACAGCCCAGAAATGCGCTACCTTCGGGAGCGTCGAGCAGAGCTCGGCGGCAGTATTCCAGCGCGACGAGCGACGTCATATAACCTCCCCGTTCCAGCGCAGTCCGCTTATGCCAGTCAGTTAAAGGGCAGTGGTAAGCGCGAGATCTCAACAACGATGGCGTTTGTGAGGGTGTTGTCGTCGCTCGTGAAAGACAAGCAGATCGGCGAGCGTATTGTGCCCATTGTTCCCGATGAGGCGCGAACCTTTGGTATGGAGGGTATGTTCAGGCAGCTTGGTATTTACTCCTCTGTCGGTCAGCAGTACACACCGCATGATGCGGGTCAGATCCTCTATTACAAGGAGGAGGAAACCGGACAGATCTTAGAAGAGGGTATAAATGAGGCCGGCGCCATGTCCGCGTGGCTCGCGTGTGCGACATCTTACTCCGTGTCGGACTACCCCATGGTTCCCTTTTATATTTTCTACTCAATGTTTGGCTTTCAACGCATTCACGACTTGGCGTGGGCTGCCGGCGACAGTCAGGCGCGTGGATTTTTGATTGGTGCGACGGCGGGTAGAACCACCCTTAATGGAGAGGGCCTTCAACATCAAGACGGACACAGTCACTTGATGGCAACCACTATTCCAAACTGTGTGTCGTATGACCCCACGTACAGCTTTGAGTTAGCAACCATTATTCGAGCGGGTATGAGCCGTATGTTTGAAAACGGTGAAAACGTTTTCTATTACATCACGACCATGAACGAGAACTATGTTCATCCTGACATGCCTGAGGGTGTGGAAGAGGGAATTGTGAAGGGGCTTTATCCCCTGAAGACGTCCTCGGGTGCAGGGAAGCATCGAGTGCAGTTAATGAGTGCGGGTACGATTATGCGCGAAGTTGAAGCGGCCGCTCTGATCCTTGAACGTGACTATGGTGTTGTTGCGGACATTTGGAGCATGACCAGTGTGAATGAGTTGGCGCGCGAGGGGAGCAAAATTGTCCGCCACAATATGATGAATCCGGCTGAGGAGCCTCTGATTCCTTACGTGACACAGTGTTTGGATGCGACCGAGGGGCCGATTATTGCTGCAACTGACTACATGCGAGCCCACACAAATCAGCTCCGTGAATTTATGCCCCGCGCATTTACAGTGTTGGGCACCGATGGTTTCGGGCGCAGTGACACTCGCGCACAGCTCAGAGAATTCTTTGAGGTCGATCGCCGATACGTCGTTTTGGCGGCAATGACTGCGCTGGCCGACGAGGGGGCTATTAAGCGCGGTGAAGTGGCGAAGGTTATGGTCGATCTCGGTATTGATCCCACGAAACCTGATCCAACAACGGTTTAACCAAGGCGAGACGTTATGGTGAATCATACGATTGTTGTTCCCGATATTGGCGGTGCCGAAGGCGCAGAAGTTGTGGAGTTGCTGGTGGCGGTCGGTGACGCTATTGAGCTCGAGCAAAGCTTGATTGTTCTTGAGTCCGACAAGGCGTCAATGGAGATTCCAGCGTCTCACGCCGGCGTGGTCGCTGAGCTTAAAGTAGCCGTGGGCGATCAGATCTCTGAGGGCGATGCAGTACTAATCCTTGAAATTGTCGAGGAGGCGCCGAATGACGGTGCGCCTGTTGAGCAAAAGGCATCAGAGCGATCACCGCAACCAACCGAGCCTAATGTATTGTCGGAGCCTGAGCCTGTTGCTACGTTGGCGCAAGTCGTTGATCAGATTGTCGAAGTGCCTGACATTGGCACAGACGGACCGGTCGATGTTGTTGAAGTCTGCATTACTCAGGGCGATATCTTGCAAGAGGGCGATTCTATTGTGGTGCTTGAGTCTGACAAGGCCTCAATGGAGGTGCCAGCACCCTTTGCAGGTGAGGTCTTGGAGCTTCTAATTGCAAATGGTGCTTCTGTCTCGCAGGGCACGGCATTACTCAGAATGAGAACTGCGGTGCAACCTGCTGTGGCTGAAGAGCCGTCTGCTCCAGCTGCGGCGCCCGTCGAGGCGGCGCCAGAGCCGATGCCCCCGAAGAGTCCGTCAAAAACAGAAGAGCAAGAGGCGCCTGTGGCAGGCGGGCACGATCTTTACGTTGGGCCTGCGGTGAGGAAATTGGCTCGTGAGTTCGGTGTTGACCTCTTAGACGTCCAAGGTTCGGGTCCCAAAGGTCGTATCGTTAAAGAGGATTTGCAGGCATACGTGGCGACGCGTTTGGCTCAGCCAAACGCTGCAGCCAGTCCAGCCGGCAGTGGAATTCCGGTGGTGCCCGATGTTGATTTTTCAAAGTTCGGGCCAGTGCGCCGTTATGAGCGTTCACGTATCGATAAGGTGACCGCCGCAAACATGTCGAAGTCATGGCTAAACGTGCCGCACGTGACACAGTTCGATGATGCGGACATCACAGATCTTGAAGACTTCCGGAAGTCGCTTAAGACTGAGGCCGAGCGGCGTGGAAGCAAGTTATCACCGGTGCCCTTTATCGTGAAGGCGGTCGCTATTGCGCTCAATGAAAACCCTAAACTGAAGACCTCGTTGGCTGAGCAGGGTGAGGCACTGGTTTACAAAGACTACTGTCACATCGGTTTGGCGGTGGATACCCCCAATGGCTTGGTCGTGCCCGTTCTTCGAGATGCTGATAAGAAATCCATCTGGGTCCTGAGTGATGAAATCCGTGAGCTTGCCGGCAAGGCGAAGGATAAAAAACTCAAGCCTGATGAAATGCAGGGTGCGGTTTTTACCATTAGCAGTCTTGGGAGTATTGGGGGGCGCGGTTTTACGCCGATCGTCAATGCACCAGAGGTAGCGATTCTCGGCGTTAGCAACGCGTCAACACAGCCCGTCTGGGACGGCTCTGCATTTGAACCGCGCATCATGTTGCCGGTGTCAATGTCCTACGACCACCGGGTGGTCAACGGGGGCGATGCGGGCCGATTTTTAACGCAACTCATAGCGCTGCTTGGCGATATTCGTCAGCTGGCCATGCGCTAGCGGTAACCCTTAGCCGGTGTTGCGCATTCCCGCAGCAACGCCGGCAATAGAGACCATCAAAGCGCGTTGCACCGACTCGTCCTCGGCCTCTCTTACGCGCCGCAAAAGTTCAATTTGCACCAGATTCAGAGGCGCCGTATAGACATTTCTGAGACCAATTGATTCAAGCCCCCAGGGGTTGTCCGCCATTAGTGTATCGACCTCTAGAATACCCAAAACCGACTGAATGTCGTGACTGAGCTGTCGTCGTAAATCACTCCCTAGCGATCGTAAGCTAGGGTCAACCAGTGTGTCGTCGTACAAGGCATTGATCACGAGATTTGACTTGGCATACACCATGTCGAGCATGGATAACCTTGATGCAAAGAAAGGCCACTGGTCCCGCATTTGCTGAAGTTGCGCCTTTTTGCCCTCGGTGACCGCACGTTCAAGCGCGGAGCCTGCACCCAGCCATGCCGGCAGCACAAGACGGTTTTGAGACCAGGCGAAAATCCAAGGAATAGCGCGCAGCGTTTCTATTCCGCCACCGGTTCGCCGGCGTGCGGGCCTTGATCCTAAGGGCAGACTCGCCAGCTCGGGTTCGGGGGTGGCTTGTCTAAAGTATTCAACGAAGTGTGGGTTGTCTCGAACCCAGCTGCGGTAGTCAGTGCATGCTTGTTGCGCCAAAGTGTCCATCAGTTCGCGCCATTCAGGTTTTGGCACGGGCGGCGGAGTGAGATTGCCTCGCAGAATGGCGCTGGTGTATTGACCGAGCGTGTTTACGGCCAGAGTTTTGAGGCCTAATTTAACGCGAATCATCTCGCCTTGCTCGGTAACACGAAGGCCGTGTGCTAATGAGCCGGGTGGCTGTGACAACAACGCTTGATGCGCCGGTGCACCGCCGCGACCGATCGTGCCACCGCGGCCGTGAAATAACTGTAACTCCACACCGTGTGTGTCGCAGACATTCAGTAGTGCCTCTTGCGCTCGGTACTGTGCCCACCCGGCCGTCAGCATGCCTGCGTCTTTCGCGCTGTCAGAATACCCAATCATGACCACCATGGCGTTTGCTGCGCGTGCTTTAAAGGCCCCGTTTTTAAGTAATGCATCCAGTGTTGCTGGTGCTCCGTCGAGGTCGTCCAGGGTTTCAAATAGTGGCGAGACGGGCAGGTCTACCGGGCCACCTGTGGCTTTGAGTAGCAACTGGACCGCCAGCACGTCGGAGGGCTCTGAGGCCATGGATATGACGTAACAGCCCAAGGCCTCACGGGGCGTCTCTGCGATAGTGCGGAAGGTATCGATCACCTCTTGGCAGGGTGCTGATGCCTCAAACGCAAGTGGCAAAAGGGGGCGTGGGTTGTCAATTT
>CBFHJX010000042.1:0-12526 GCA_965656285.1 Luminiphilus sp.
GAGCCATACGTCAAAATATCGATTTAAAAAAGTAAGGCGAATGCTGCGGCTGCAAGCAATGGTATTGAGTTCATCGTTATCACTGACCAACCCCAATGGGTGAAGGCAGCCACGGTGCAGTCAACGTTGATGGCCTGGCAACAGCGGAGATCGCCGATGCGGTCAGAGCCAACGTCGATAAAGCCCGTGAAGACGACACGCCGCCCTCTCCCGATGCAGTAAAGGCCGCTGTTATGACCTCATTGAATAACGCTGAGCCAAACAGCACCATTGAGGTCAATATCGACGTCGAACACGCGCCTCGTCCTTAGGAAAAGGAGCGCAGTCCCACGGCGATTCTCACTTTTTCAAGGAGGGCTTGGCTTTCGGGTCGAACTTTTGCCGCGCCCTCACGAAGAATTACCTCGAGCTCGGCTGGATTGGCCATGAGTCGATCGTACTCGGCTCGGGCCGGCGCGATTTCGTCATTGACGCGTTCAAATAGCCGTTTCTTGGCATCGCCCCAACCCAGCCCTGCCTCAAAAGCGCTGCGCATTTCGAGTCGCTCAGCGTCGCTGGCAAACGCGCACCAAATTTGAAACACCGCCGATGTGTCAGGATCCTTAGGCTCGCCCGGCTCCAACACATTGGTTTTTATTTTGTTAATGGCCTTCTGAAGCTGCTTGGGTGTCCCAAACAGTGGAATCGTGTTGCCGTAGCTTTTGCTCATTTTTCGACCGTCGAGTCCTTGCAAGACAGCAACCTCGTCGTCGACCACCGCTTTGGGTAAGACAAACGTCTCGCCGTAATGATGGTTAAAGCGCGCGGCGATATCACGCGCCATTTCCACGTGCTGAATTTGGTCACGACCCACGGGCACGTCGTTCGCATTAAAAATGAGAATGTCAGCCGCCATGAGAATCGGATAGGAAAAAAGGCCCATGGTAATCCCATAGTCAGGATCCTCACCCGCCTCTTCATTCGTCTGCACCGCACCTTTGTAGGCGTGGGCTCTATTCATCAAGCCTTTGGCTGCGTTGCAAGTCAAGATCCAAGACAGTTCAGTAATCTCCGGGATATCCGACTGCCGATAGAAATGAGTCGCACTAGGATCAAGACCGAGCGCTAGCCAGGTCGCGGCTATTTCACGACTGGACTGCGCCACGAGGTCGGGGTTCTGCGACTTAATAAGTGCGTGGTAATCGGCCATAAAAAGATACGCATCAACGTCGGGCTGCTTGGACGATTCGATCGCGGGGCGGATTGCACCCACGTAATTTCCAAGATGCGGCGTGCCGGTCGTTGTAATGCCGGTGAGGACACGATGCCTAGCCATATCTAAACTCCCAAGTCACGCGACACGATTGTAAAAAGCAGTCAACAGACCCACCAGCTTTACCGGATCTTCGACAGACGCAAGTTCTCGGATCGAGTGCATACCCAAGGTGGGCACACCGATATCGGTTGCCGGAATACCCGTGAGAGTTGCCGTGATGGGTCCAATGGTACTGCCGCAACCCATGTCCGCTCTCACCACAAAAGCTTGCACATCAATTCCAGCTCGCTCCGCCATAAGGCGGACCCTCGCGGCTCCCTCACCCGAAGTCGCGTAACGCTGATTTCGATTAATCTTGATCACAGGACCGCTACCGAGCAGCGGCGCGTGCTGCTCGTCATGCTTAGTGGGGTAATTTGGATGGACAGCGTGCGCGTTATCCACCGACAGCATCCAGCTCCGCTGACGAAGCGCTCGCCCTTCTGCCGCATTTGAAACAATCGCGTGCAGCACGTCGTTAAGCATGGGCCCCTGCGCGCCCACCACTGATGCGCTGCCCACCTCTTCGTGATCATTAGCCACAAAGACGTTCCACTCGTGACTTTGAGCACTGTCAATAATGGCCTGAAGCCCTGCGTAGCAACTTAATAAGTTGTCCAGACGGGCAGAGGCTATAAAGTCATTATTAAGACCGACGTAGCCTGGGGTCTGCGTATCATAGAGCGAGAGCTCCCAGTCGAGAATTTTACTCACCTTTAGATCGGGGTATTCAAGCGAGACCTGATCTGCGAGCAGGGCGTGAAGGTCAAAGTCTGGCTGTCCCGTCGCCAGTGATACCAGTGGCAACATGTCGGTCTGGGGATTCACCGAGCGTCCCTTATTCGCTTCTCGATCCAAGTGGATGGCCAGCGATGGAATGATCGCGATCGCCCTACGAAAATCGATCAGCCGAGAGACCAGCTGCCCGTCTTTCGTCTCCAAAGAAACTTTTCCAGCCATGGATAAGTCGCGATCAAACCAAGGATTAAGTAGTGCACCACCGTACACATCGACGGCCACAAGATGGCAACCAAACCGACTGACCACAGGGTTTGGTTTAACCGACAGATTTGGACTGTCCGTATGCGCGCCTACGAGCCTTAAGCCATCCTCAAATGTCTCGCCCACGGTAAATGCAATTAAGCTTGAATCGTTGCGCACCATGAAGTGTTTTCCGCCCACCTTCAATGCGTCCGGACTTGAGTCACTCCATGGAGTAAAGCCCGCTGCCAGAAGACGCTGTGCCATCGCGCCCACCGCGTGAAATGGCGTTGTCGCCTCGGCAAGAAAAGCCAGTAAAGAGTCGTTTACGTTTTGTTTATTCATAAAAACACCACAATAGAAAACAGTCCAAGCGACAGCACAACGCGATAGACGACAAACGGCATCATACCGACTCGCACCACCAAGCCTACAAAAAAGGCAATCGTCAGGTAGGCGCTGATGGCGGAAATAACCATAGCCAACGCCGTCAATCCTAAATCACTGGCACTCACAAATGCGTCGGTTTGGCGAATCAGCATCAAAATCAAGGCCCCAAAGATGACGGGGATCGACAATAAAAATGAGAAGCGCGCTGCAGTGGCCACGTTGTAACCCAGAAACAATGCGGCAGTGATGGTTATACCTGAACGTGACGTTCCGGGAATGAGCGCAAGCGCCTGCGCCAGGCCAATCAGCACCGCATGGTCGACACGGGTAATGGGCTGCTCACCGTCACCCGCCAAACGATGCCGATAGGAGAGACCAAGCAGTAGACCGAAAACAAGTGTCGTCGTTGCGACCACCGCGGTGCCGCGAAGGTAACCGTCAATAAAGTCTGAAAAGAGCAGGCCAACCACCAGTGCGGGCAGTGTTGCAACCACTAAGCATCGCACTTCTTGACGCGACACGCCGACTGAGCCGCCGCGCCCCAGCACCCCTCCGACTAAGTCACTTAGGACCTGCCGGTAGTAAAAGACCACCGCAGCGAGCGTTCCAGCGTGAACTGCAACGTCGAAGGCAAGACCTTGATCTGGCCAGCCCAGCAATTGAGACGGCAAAATAAGGTGTGCTGAGCTCGATACGGGTAAAAACTCGGTTAATCCCTGTATCAACGCGAGTAAAACGGCTTGCGCGTTATCCATCAGTACGCAGCCCCTTGTTCCGAAAGTTTTTTCCAACCGATGTCTTGCTGGACGTACCGCGGCTCGAGCGCCTGAGGGGTGATCAGTCGCCCGGGAGCTGGGTTATCAATGTAGTCCAGCGCACATTGTGACGGCCGTGGCCTTGCGGTGCTGTCCAAGCCGCTATGGGCAAACACCGAATGGCACCGAATAATCGCTTCAGACGCGTCACCCGCAACAAAGACATCGTCTGCGACCCAGTCTGCCAGAGCATCACCCGCCGGGCTCTTAATGTCCTCTACCGGCGTAATAGCTGGTTCTGTCAGCAATTGCACACCACCGGGCACCCTTTCCGACCAGGACCAATACACCTGACCAATTTGAGCATCAATGGTACTGAGAATCCGGTCTCCAACTTTTGCCGGTACCGACCTCGCCTGAGCCTCTAACGAACAAAATGGGTACACAGGCAGATCCAGCGACCAGCCCAGTCCTTGAGCAACCCCCACCGCAACGCGGATTCCCGTAAACGAACCAGGCCCGACACCACAGGCAATCATCGACACCGCGGTTGATAACGCACGGCCTTCAAGTAATTCATCGATCATGCTGAGAATGTGTTGATTGTGTGCGCGCGGAAGATCGCGCTGGATTTCCTTGATCTCACTGTCATTGACCAGAGCGACCGAACAGAGGTTGGTCGCGGTATCGAGGGCTAAAATGGCAGGTGTTGTGTCTGATGAGCTCATGGCGCGCAATGATCGCACAATGGCGGTAAAGACGCAGTGGAAAGTGACGCCCTTTTAGGCCCCTGTGACGTGCAATGCGGCAAAACCGAGGTGAGCGACCACGACACCGAGCGTCAACCGGACTCTCAACGTGCGATACCAGGGTTCCAAATCGGAGATTCGTCCCTCGTACCACGCCAGCGTGCCGTACCCAAACATCAAAAATACCGACGCCATCATCGCTTGGGCAGTCAAAATTGAAGCAACGCCAAACAGCACCAAACCGTTACTAATGACCAGAGTGCTCAGGGCTGATGCGCTCTGAACCCGCTGCTCTTGCCCCCACAGCGCACCCGCCAGAAAACAGAAAATGCCAAGCGAGTAAATGACGAAGCCTTGTATTGAGAGTGAGCGCGGCCAATCTTCTAAGGTGGCAAAACCCAAACAAAACCCAAAAAACGGCAACAGTCCCGCATAACCCAATAGCTGCGTCATTAAGCGACTGGACATTCAACCTGCTCCTCCGGGTACCGGATAATCGTCAGTAAGATACCGCCGACGGGCACACCAAACTTTTTGAGCGAAGACTCATTGATCAACACGTTTTCACTGACAAGATACATTCGGTCATCGACGGCGACATCGATGGTGCCGTCTGACAACTGAATCGTGAGGACGTAATCTAAAAACATCGCATTACCGGCCACTTGAGCGTTACCAACACCCCGAACGTCGCCGGCAGTCGCTGCGTAGGAGCCATCGCTATTTTGGCTCAGTGTCCAAACACGCGTTTGTAACTCTCCATCGTCAAATACAAACCGCTCGTCCAGCGTTCCGACTCCATCGCGCCAACAGGCTGTGATATCGGCAACAAACGAGCGACTCGCAAAACCGGCGTAATTTTTGACGACACCGTGTGCTGTAAGGGCGCCTCGAAAAAACGTCTCCGGCTCAAAAGCCGGAGTACGCTTTTGATACTCTTCCACGGAAACACCCGCACAGGCGGTCAAGAGCACTGTTAAGAATAAAATTGAGGTTAACCGCATACGCATCTCCAGACGACAGGCAAAAAAAACCCCGGCCAAAATGGCCGGGGAATCATAAAACCATCTGGGGGAAGATGGTTTGGAACCTAAGCAGGTGTCATAATTACGACCCCATTGTAGGGGTGGATCACCGTTTGAAGCTCGCGTCCGGAGAAACCAGGACAAAAGAAGGACAGCCCTAGGCGACCCTTCGGTGTCATACGATCGGTCATCGCCAACTTCGCCCTCCTCCGCTATGCTCTAGAACCTCAACGAGATACCCCGCTCTTAACTCTGGGTGATATAGATGTTGGATTTCCGGCACATTTTAGAAAACTATTACCCCGAGTTCGTGAGGCATCGACAGCGCACCGCTAACGCCATTGGCCGTGTGCTAAACGCTCTGTTTTTGCAAAAACGCTTCAAGCAGTTCGATCAGAGATATTCAGGTCTTGAAGGCTTTGACTTCGTCTCAGCGGTGCTCACGTTTTTTGATTTCAGTATTCGTCTGCCCGAATCTCAGAAGGCTCGGATCCCTGCAACAGGACGGCTTGTTATCGCGTCGAACCACCCCATTGGGTCACTCGATGGTATTGCGTTACTCGATCTGGTGCGTCAGGTTCGTACCGACGTGCGCGTGGTGGCCAACGGCATGCTGATGCAGCTACAGCCCTTGCGATCGGTCCTTCTCCCGGTTAACAACATGAGCGGTTTTACGACACGGCGAGACCTCCTGGCCATTAGGAAGCACCTCGAAAATGACGGTGCGTTGATTATTTTCCCCGCGGGCGAAGTGTCGCGACTCGGACTCAAAGGCGTTCGTGATGGGCGTTGGAATAACGGTTTTGTAAAACTGGCTTCAGCGACAAAAGCCCCCATCCTTCCGGTTTTTGTGGCCGGCTATAACTCCGTATTTTTTTACGGTCTCAGTGCGTTAGTGAAGCCGTTATCAACCGCATGGCTGATCCGTGAAATGTTCAAACAGCAGCACAAGACCGTCGATGTGCACATCGGTCGTCCCATTTCCTACACCACTTACTCAGCGAATGAGTTTTCTGCCACCACGCTGGCGGCGATGTTTAAGACCCACGTTTATCAACTCACGAGCTCGACCAAACCGGTATTCGAGTCGTTCGACAATGTGGCTCAACCGGAGTCGCGGACGGTCTTGACCGAAGAGCTCGCGCACTGCGATCACTTAGGCACTACGCCTGATGGGAAACAGATTTACCTCACCACCATGGCGCAGTCGCCGTGCATCATGCGGGAAATCGGCGTGCTGCGAGAGATCACATTTCGCTTAGCCGGTGAAGGATCGGGACTCGCTCGAGACATCGACCAATTTGATCAAGACTATTACCAACTCCTACTCTGGGACGACACGGAACGCGAGATTGTGGGGGCTTATCGCCTTGGGGACGCGTCTGAACTTATCGATAAACGAGGCGTCAATGGTCTGTACACCAGCTCTCTTTTTGAATTCGACGCACAGATGGATCGCTTCTTCCGACAAGGTTTGGAACTGGGAAGAAGTTTCGTGCAGCCCAAGTATCAAAGTCGATATGCACTTGACTACCTGTGGTCCGGTATTGGTGCTTTCGTAAAGCAAAGACCTCAAATACGCTACCTGTTCGGCTCTGCCTCAATATCGAGGTTGTATAAACAAGCCTCGATTGAGCGCATTGCCTACTACTACGGAACACATTTTAGTCACATTGACGTGGGCGTTACGCCGAAAACCCCGTTGCTCATTGGGAATAAAGTGCGGACTGCCCTTGCATCTGAGTTTGCAGGCCGAGACGCAGAAGACGATTTTAAAACCTTACGTGATGCACTGGCGAAGGAAGGCCGCCCTGTCCCCGTGCTCTACAAGCATTACGCTCGCGCCACACGTCCAGACGGCGTGACCTTCACCGCGTTTAATATTGATCCTGACTTTAACGACTGTGTTGACGGATTCGTCATTGCAGATCTCACAAAACTGAAGACAAAGAAGAAGAGCAGGTACCTCGGAACCGACTGGACGCCACTCTCGTTTTAGCGCAGTTGGACAAAAAGTTAACGCATCAGAAACATCCGATTAGGCGCGCAATCACAGACTCCCTCAGGCCGCAATCGGCGCATTTTTCTCGCTTAATTTTCGTAAGACACGATGTTTGTCGACGCGGCCGCCGAATTTACCCGATAATCACCACAAATGGGTATTGAGTGAAACTAAGAAGGCTTGAGTTTGTCTCAACAGAGCCCCATGTAATGGGATGAAATTGTTTTAGGTAACCGACACATGAATCACACCGCAATCACGGGTCTCGAAAACTGGCTGAGCCAGCAAATCATTGGTCAGACCGACCTTGTTCGCAAACTATTGATCGCCGTACTTGCCGATGGACACCTCTTGGTCGAGGGTGCCCCTGGACTGGCAAAAACGCGCGCCATCAAGATGATGGCCGAGGGTGTTGAAGGCGATTTTCACCGCGTTCAGTTCACCCCCGACCTTTTGCCAGGCGATGTGACGGGCACCGACGTCTTCCGACCGCAGCTAGGAACTTTTGAGTTCCAAGCAGGACCCATATTTCATAACTTAGTATTGGCGGACGAGATTAATCGCGCACCCGCGAAAGTGCAGTCCGCGTTGCTTGAAGCCATGGCCGAACGCCAGGTCAGTGTCGGGGCGACGACCTATCCGCTGCCCGCCTTGTTTTTAGTCATGGCAACCCAGAATCCCATTGAACAAGAAGGCACCTACCCACTGCCAGAAGCGCAATTAGACCGTTTTTTAATGCACGTGCGAGTCGACTACCCCAACTCTGAGGCTGAGCGTGAGATTCTCAAATTAGCGCGACGAGAGGCCTCATCGGGTGAAGCTATCGATCAACCTGAAGTCTCAGAAGCTGTTATTTTTTCAGCGCGAGAGGAAGTACTCAAACTGCATATGTCGGATGCCGTTGAGGAGTACATCGTTCAACTCATCATGGCCACACGCCAACCCGAGGCCTACGATAAAGAGCTGGCAAGCTGGATTGAGTACGGCGCCTCACCGCGAGCAACGATTGGACTTGACCGGTGTGCTCGCGCGCACGCATGGCTGCTTGGAAGGGAATTCGTGAGTCCTGACGACGTCAAGGCCATGGCCTACGACGTCCTTAGACACCGTTTAGTGGTCAGTTACGACGGGGAAATTGCCGGTGTAACCGCCGACGATGTGATCGATAAACTCCTGGATCTAGTCCCCGTCGCCTAGGCCACAGATCATGACGAACTTCTTACCCAAGGGTCACAGGATTCTCGCTGAACGGCTGATCGAAGGCCGCCACGTTGCCCAACAAATTAATATCAACGCGCAGTCAAAAGCACTCGCCCTTCTGGCGGGGCGACGACGCGTTCGTCAACGGGGACGCGGTGTCGACTTTGAAGAGGTGCGGCTTTACGCGGCGGGTGACGACGTGCGCACGATTGATTGGCGCGTGACCGCGCGATCGGGAGAACCCCACACCAAGCTTTTTCAAGAAGATCGCGAACAACCGATTGTTCTGTTGGTCGACCTCAGGTCTGCCATGTGGTTCGGATCCAAAAACTGTTTCAAGTCTGTACTGGCGTCGCACATAGCGTCTGTTCTTGCCTGGGCAGGTCTTGAGGCAGGTGAGCGCGTCGGTGGCATTGCCATGACGAATGGCGGTTTGTTCGAGATAAAGCCACAACGCTCTAAACGCAGCGTGCTGAGGCTTTTACGGTTATTCGAATCCGCCTTAGGGCCCGATAACGATGATTTATCGGGGGACCCGAGCCCAGCAATATGGCCAACGGCACTCGCGCAACTTAAAAACCTCTCGCGACCCGGCGCGAGGCTCATGATTATTAGTGACTTGAACGATTTCTCCTCAGACGATGGTGTCGAAAAAAGGCTCCGCGATGTCGTCGGACATCGACAAGTCGTGTGCTTTAGAATTACCGATCCATTGGACGCTGAGTTACCGCCCGCAGGTCGTTACGCACTGTCAGCGAACAGCGGCCAAGTCAAAATAGACACCTCGAACGCGCGTTTGAGAGAACACTATCAGGAGGACTTTGCTGCATCGCAACAGCAGGTCAGTGAGTACCTCAAGCGTTATCAGGTGCCGGTCGTCACCGTAGACACCAAAGACAACCCCAATGAGCTGTTACAGCGAGTTTTCCCGAAACGATGAATCCTGAGCAGCTGCTAAGCCAACTTCAGCCATTACGCGTCCCTGATCCAGTCGGATTCTGGCCCATGGCACCGATCTGGTGGCTCTTACTGATCGCAGCTGCCCTGGCAGCCACGATCACAGTGGTTTGGTTTATCAGACGCTACAAAAGGTCCGCCTATCGACGGGAGGGGCTCGCATGGCTTCGTGAGTTAGAGGCGCGTGATGCGGACGTATACGCCTTGAGTACTGCACTGAAGACAACTGCACTCAAGGTTTATCCACCGGAGACTGTCGCAGGTCTTTCGGGCACGGACTGGCCGCAATTTCTTAGGACCAGCTGCCCAAAATTTAACAGTACCGCTCTTACAATATTGACTCAAACCCACGCTCCAAAGCCGAGCAAACCTGACTCAACCGACTGGCGAAATGCGCAGCTTTGGATGCAGCACCACGAGGTGCCTCGTGCTTAACTTCCTTTGGCCATGGGCGTTCACGCTGATGCCACTTCCACTGCTGATGCGGCTCCTCCCCCCTGCATCGGAATCACTTGGCGCCGCAATCCGTGCGCCCTTTACCGCCCGTTGGCAGCGACTCGAGGGACAGGGCAAGCTGTCCGCAAACGTCAACTCGGTACGCGTATTCGCGCTCTTTATGGCTTGGACACTCGTTGTGACAGCCATCGCAAGACCCCAATGGGTCGGAGAGCCCATTGAGCTGCCCAATACAGGCAGAGACTTAATGCTGAGTCTTGATCTGTCAGGCAGCATGCAAATTCGCGATATGCAGGTGGGAAATCGCACGATATCGCGTGTCGAAGCCGTCAAGGCGATTGCCTCTGATTTTACCGAGCGACGCGTCGGCGATCGAGTCGGTCTTATTCTGTTTGGATCGAAAGCCTATGTTCAGGCACCACTGACATTTGATACGACAACCGTCACCCAGTTCATTCGTGAAGCACAACTTGGGTTCGCAGGCGAAGACACCGCTATTGGTGACTCACTTGGACTTGCGATCAAACGACTACGAGATCGCCCCGCGGCCTCGCGGGTGTTGATTTTACTCACGGACGGTCAAGACACGGCGAGCAGTGTCGATCCTATGGAAGCCGCTGCACTCGCCGCCCAACAAAGCGTTAAAGTCTATACGATCGGTATCAGTCGTAACCTGGGAACGAATAACGCACGTGGCGGCGAGGTGGATGAGGCCCTACTTCGCGCTATTGCCGAAGCCACGGGTGGTGAATATTTCAGAGCACGGGACCCACGAGAACTTCAAGCGATTTACAGCATCATCGATCAGCTTGAACCGGTCGAGCAAGACGCCAGTACGTTTCGACCGCGACGAGCACTCAGTTACTGGGCCATGCTGGGTGCGCTTCTTATGGGGTCAGTGGTGCTTCTGACCGGCGGCATCGTCTCGCGCTTCCCAAGCGCTCAAGGCGTTACAACAGGATGATGGCATTGCATTTTATTCGTCCCGAACTGCTATGGCTGTTGCCGGCAGTCCTGCCTTTGGTCCTTCTTGCGTGGCGCAAGCAGTCCAGTGGTGGCGATTGGGCGAAGGCCATCGACAGCGAGCTACTGCCGCACCTAGTCGCCTCTGAGGGCAGTACTGGGAGCCGATTACGGCAGCTCTGGTGGCTCGCTCTCCCGCTACTCGTGTTCGGCGCATCAGGTCCATCGCTCGAACGCACCGAGTTACCCGTTTTTGAAAAATCTGACGCGCTCGTCATCGTTCTCGATCTCAGTCGCTCAATGTGGGCGACAGATACTCAGCCCAGCCGAATCCGCAGAGCACGCCAAAAAGTTATGGACGTGCTGGATCTTCGATCAGAGGGCGTCACCGGTATGGTCGTATTTGCAGGCGACGCCCATGTCGTCACACCGCTGACCGACGACACGCGGACCATTGAAAACTTATTAAGTGCACTCGCGCCAGACATAATGCCGTTGCAAGGCTCTAACGCCACCGAAGCACTCGGGCTTGCTGCCAGTCTCCTTGAGACATCGGGACTCACCAATGGCAGTGTGCTCCTCATTACCGACGGCCTGCCTAAGCTATCCACATCACAAGTCAGCAATTGGCTTAAACCTGTTGGCGCCGATCTGAGCGTTTTAATAGTCGGGACCGAAACGGGCGCTCCCATTCCTCTTCCCGATGGCGGCTTTTTAAGGGACGACAGCGATCAAATTGTCATCCCTGCCGTTGATAAACGAATGATTCAGCAAATTGCGTCAAATCTCGATGCAAAGAGTGCCAGTGTCTCCGTCGACAGTAGTGACCTTACGTATTTATTGTCCGGGACTGAATCGAGCATGACCCGCGACGATTCGCTTGAGCGAAAGACCGATACCTGGGTTGATTTAGGCTACTGGCTAGCCATAGCTGCGGCTCTACTCCTGCTCCCCTTGTTCCGGCGGGGCGCGTTAAGCGCGCTCGTATTTGCAGTTATCCTCACTGACGCAGATCCCACTCACGCTAATCCACTGGAGCATTTTTGGTCGACGGCCGATCAAAAGGGCGCCAGCGCACTCGCAGATGGCGATCCAGCGCTTGCCGCCACCTTGTTTGAAGCGCCAGAGTGGCGCGGGACCGCGCAGTATGAGGCCGGTAACTTCAAGTCGTCGTCAACGGAGTTCGGTAAGCTTGAGTCGACCGACTCGCTGTACAATCGAGGCAATGCCCTCGCGCTGTCAGGGGACCTTAAGGCTGCCATCGAAAGCTATGATAAATCGCTCGCGTTGTCGCCAGAACGGCAAGATGCAATTACAAACCGAGAGCTCGTGAAGTCGTTACTTGAACAACAAGAACAAGAACAGCAAGGAAATGATCAAGACAGCGACAGTGATCAGTCCGACCAAGACGGCGAATCCCAAGATTCAGCGAGCGAGTCGGCGCAGCAAGATCAAGACAGTCAGAGCGACTCTCAAGAGGGAGACTCTGAGCCGTCAGACCAACAACCCACTGATCAAGAATCGCAGCAAAACGGCGACGCTGAGATGGCAGAGGATCTGAGCCCCTCTGATCTTGAAGAGGCGACTCAGGAGCAACTCGCTCGCTTCGACGAAGCCCTCGAGGAGCAGCAAGCACTCGAGCAGTGGTTGCGGCGGGTACCCGATGACCCCGGCGGTCTGTTGCGTCGCAAGTTCAGATACCAAACCATCCAACGCCTGAGAAACGGAGAGGAACCTGATGAAGACGTTCGTTG
>CBFHJX010000043.1:0-12449 GCA_965656285.1 Luminiphilus sp.
TTCCCACAACGGGGGTCGCTTAGGGAAAGACTTGTGGACTGATGGCGATGACGGCGATCTCATCAGGCTTTACGCCGGTTTTAATGAGCAAGATGAAGCTCGTTTCATTGTCGAACAAATCCAAGCGTGGACGGACGAGGGAAATACGCGCAAATCGAGTGCTATTTTGTACCGGTCAAATGCACAGTCCCGAGTCATTGAAGAGGCGCTTATACGTGGGGGTCTTCCCTACCGCATTTACGGTGGCCAGCGATTTTACGAACGCCTAGAGATTCGATGTGCACTGGCCTATTTGCGTCTCGTTATAGGTCGTGGTGATGACCCGGCACTGGAGCGCGTCATCAACACACCGACGCGCGGTATTGGCAGTAAGACCATCGACGACTTGCGTGCGATTGCGCGTGATCAAGGCGTTTCCATGTGGCAGGCGATCGTTCTCACTCAGCAAAACAGTTTGCTCAGTACACGAGCCCGGTCGTCGCTCGCAGGCTTTGCTGCTCTGATTAATGAACTCGACAGCGAGACACTGGAACTGCCGATCGAAGAGATGGTGGAGCACGTTATTCATCGGACGGGTCTGATCGATTTCTATAAGGCCGAGAAAGGCGAGCGAGGTCAGGCTCGCGTCGAAAACTTAGAGGAATTAGTGTCGGCGGCAAAGACGTTTCGGGCCGAGGACGACACGCTTTCGCCGCTTCAGCAGTTCCTTGACAGTGCGGCGCTTGATGCAGGCGACACTCAGGCGGATCCATATGAGGACAGCGTGCAAATGATGACGTTGCACTCTGCCAAAGGGCTCGAGTTTCCGTTGGTCGTTTTAGCAGGCCTTGAGGAAAACTTATTTCCACATCGCATGTCTGTCGAAGAGCCTGGCCGATTGGAAGAGGAGCGCCGTCTCGCGTACGTGGGTATTACACGCGCCCAACAACGGCTTTTGATCACTTATGCTGAGAGTCGCCGCCTCCACGGTAATGAAACGTACAACACGCCCTCGCGTTTCGTTCGTGAAATACCGGCAGAGTTAATCGAGGAGGTGCGGTTGCACGGTGGCCTGACACGCCCGCTGGTTGACCGCTTTCAGCAGCCCGCCAGCGCTTCCAACGAATCGGGTTTGAGCTTTGGTCAGCGCGTTGTGCATCCAATGTTTGGCGAGGGCGTAGTTCTCAACATGGAAGGTCGGGGAGCAAATGCGCGTATCGAAGTAAACTTTGCTGAGGGCAGTAAGTGGCTTGTCCTGCAGTACGCAAATCTTCAGGCTTTGTGAGGCTCCTATGAAAGAGAAAACGCTCTTACCCGTCGCCGTCATTGGTGTCCTTGTGCTTTGGCTGGCGACTGTTGGACTGTGGGCTGTCGATGCACAGAAGATAGACCAGAGCTCAGTGGATCGGTTCCCGGGTGAGCCAGTTGAGGCCATTGAGTGGAAGCTTGTCACGACATGGCCGAAAGGTTTGCCAGGACTGGGCTCAGCCCCTGAAAATTTCGCTCGCCGAGTCGGTGAGATGAGTAATGGACGTCTTAATGTGCGAGTTTACGGCGCAGGCGAAGTCGTCCCCCCTTTCGAGGTCTTTGATGCGGTGGCGCAAGGCGTGGCCGAAATGGGTCACGGTGCCGCGTACTATTGGAAAGGTAAAATTCCGGCCTCCGTGTTTTACACGGCGGTACCTTTTGGGATGACGGCACAAGAAATGAATGGGTGGTTGCACTACGGAGGCGGTCTGGAGTTGTGGAGAGAGCTTTACGCACCGTTTGGTGTTCGGCCATTTGCGGGGGGCTCTACAGGTGTCCAAATGGCCGGTTGGTTTAACCGAGAGTTGAAATCAGCAGCAGATCTCGATGGCCTAAAAATGCGAATTCCCGGGCTTGCAGGAGAGGTGTTTGCGGCTTCTGGTGGAAC
Organism: Luminiphilus sp.; assembly: GCA_965656285.1. Taxonomy (GTDB): domain Bacteria; phylum Pseudomonadota; class Gammaproteobacteria; order Pseudomonadales; family Halieaceae; genus Luminiphilus. The sequence continues at coordinate 1,895 of CBFHJX010000043.1, forward strand.
AGCTGTTCGTCTCGCAGGGGGTGAAATTTATACGTCTATGCAAACGGGTGTGATTGACGCGGTTGAGTGGGTTGGTCCGTATAATGACCGCACGCTGGGCCTTATGGAGGTCGCCGAGTATTACTATTATCCGGGGTGGCATGAGCCAGGCGCGATGCTGGAATTCACGGTTAATCAAGACGCGTTTGATCAGCTACCGCATGACCTTCAGGCCATTGTTGAAGGCGCGGCACGAGCCACTAACCAAGACATGCTCGATGAGTTTACAGCGCGTAATAATCAATCGTTGACGACGTTGCTGACCGAGCATTCCACGAAACTTCGGCCATTGCCGGATGACGTTTTAGACGTGCTTTACGTCAACGCGGTGAGTGCATTGGAACGCTTAAAAACGGACGACCCGATGGCACAGAAAATTGCCGCGTCCTATGAAGAATTTTTGGAGGGGGTGCGCCGGTATCACGAGATATCGGAGCGCGCGTATTTAAATGCGAGAGACAGAGTTCTCCCGCCGATTTCATTTACTGACCAGTAATCGCTCGTGTGCGTTTTACGCTATCGATCGCCACGTAAATGAACTCACCTTCGGTTACTTTAATGGGCTCACCGTCCTGCTGTGAATTTATCCACACCTCGATGAGGACACGAACGGAGCTTCGACCAATGTCGAGGATGTCACAGTAACAACTGACCACCGCACCAACGTGAACGGGTGTGAGAAACGCCATGCCCTGAACGGCAACAGTAGCCACCCTGCCACCAGCGACCTCGGCTGAGGCAACACCGCCGGCGATATCCATTTGCGAGAGCAGCCAGCCGCCAAAAATATCGCCATTAGCGTTAGTGTCGGCAGGCATTGCTACTATTTGCAGCGTCAGTTCACCAGTGGGTCTTGGTGTTTCGTCAATCGGACTCATAGCGCTCTCCAGGTCGGGCGTTATTTTTCATAGCATTTACTGACTTAGTGCAGGAGTAGATCAGCGACCGATCATACTCGGTAGCCACGTCACAATGCCGGGCTGCATCCACATCAGGGCCAATAGGCCAAGTTGGATGATTACAAACGGAATGACACCACGGTAAATAGCGCTGGTTGCAACGGATTCATCAGCGACTCCACGTAAATAAAACAGCGCAAAGCCAAAAGGTGGTGTCAAAAACGACGTTTGTAAGTTAACGGCAATCATGACACCCAGCCATATGGGGTCAAAACCCATAGCAAGTAAGATAGGCGCGACGATCGGGACAACGACGAAGGTAATTTCTATAAAGTCGAGGATAAACCCCAGCAGAAACATGACCAGCATGACAATGAGTAACGCCATGTGCGGACCGCCACCGAGACCGGCAAAGAACTCTTCGATGAGTTCATCGCCACCAAAACCTCTGAATACGAGGGAAAATAGCGCTGCACCGATGAGAATTAAAAAGACCATACTGGTGGTTGCCATGGTCGACTGTGCAATTTCTCGCAGCGTTTGGCGGTTTAAAGCAGATCGGTAGGCCGCCAAGATCAATGCACCCACAGCACCGACGCCAGCCGCTTCCGTGGGTGTCGCCGCGCCAACGATGATAGAGCCAAGGACAATGGTAATTAGGAGCAGAGGTGGCAGCACGGCACTCATTAATGACAACTGTTGAGTGCTGCGCTGCTCTGGCGCTGGGCAGCTGCTTGGATCGCGCCAAGCCATAAACAGCACGTATGCAAGGTATAGACCGACGAGGACAAGCCCCGGAATGAATGAGCCGACAAACAGATCGCCAACAGAGACGGTTTGTGTGTTGATAATCCCGCTTTGCAGCTGTGCTTGTTGATAAGCCGTCGACATGATGTCGCCTAACAAGACCAGTGCAATTGACGGTGGAATAATTTGTCCGAGCGTTCCCGTCGCGCAAATAAGACCCGTTGCGAGCGACGGGTTATATCCGGCCCGGAGCATCGACGGTAGGGCAAGAACACCCATGGTTACAACGGTTGCGCCAACAATGCCGGTACTTGCGGCAAGGAGTGCACCGACGATGACGACGGAGATGCCGAGCCCGCCCGTTCTGTCGCCCAAGCCGCTCGCCATTGCGGTTAACAGCTCTTCTGCGATTTTGGCTCGCTCCAGTGTGACGCCCATGAGGATAAACAACGGCACAGCGACAAGTGTTTCGTTCGTGATCGTACCAAACATACGTCCGGGTAACGCACCCACGAAACTGGCATCAAAGTACCCCGTAATAACCCCGCCTCCAGCAAATAAAAGCGCAGTGCCGGCCAGTGTTAGCGCAACGGGGAAGCCAAAAAGCAGCAACACACAAACGGCCCCGAAGAGCGCGAGTGCGAGTTCACCTTCAATCATCATCGGTCACCTCGCAGAGCGTGATCAAACCCTGGATGATGTGACTCAGTGCTTGGAATCCGAGCATCAGTGCCATGGCGGGTATAAGCGCTTTGAGTAGAAAAACCGCGGGTATACCGCCCGGTTCGGGTGACGATTCCAAAATCATCCAGCTTTCCGTGACGTAACCCCATGAAATTAAAACGATCAAGGAGCAGACGGGTAGTGTGAATAGTGTGTGGCCGAGGGTGTTCACCCAGTGCTTCTTTCGCGCACTAAAGTTTCGGTAAAAAACGTCAACGCGGACATGTTTGTCCTCGAGTAAGGTCGGTGCCGCACCCAACATAAACAAAGTCCCGTGCAAATACAGGACGGACTCCTGTGCAGCGATTGCGCCTTGTCCAAAACCATAGCGCAAAACCACGATTATTGTTGTCACCAATGCCATGATTAGACTGGTGTAAGCGACGGTATTTCCCACCGAACGGTTCACATTGTCTATAGTCTGCGCAAATGTTGCCCAGTAGTTCACCGCTTTAACCCATTTCTCAAGTTGTCGGGGAAGGTTATCATCGAGTGAACAGTAATTGCAGAGAGATTCGCCGTGCTTACAGTTTTGTCACCCGCTAAAACACTGGATTACCAGACGCCTCCGACCATAAAGACCGCTACTATGCCCCGTTTTATGGATCAATCCGCACTGTTAGTGGACGACGCAAGGACGCTGGCTCCTGATGATATTCGTGCATTAATGGGCGTTAGTGAGAACATCGCGCATCTAAATCATGAGCGTTTTATGAATTGGCAGTCCACAGCGACCCCTGAAAATGCCAAACAAGCCTTGCTGGCCTTTAAAGGCGACGTCTACACGGGACTGCAAGCCGATTCAATGGCCGCGCCTGATTTTGAATTTGCACAGGCACGATTGAGAATTCTCTCTGGACTTTACGGATTGTTGCGACCGCTTGATCTCATGCAGCCCTATCGGCTAGAAATGGGACTGAAGTTTGGCAATTCGCGTGGAAAGAATCTATACGAGTTCTGGGGAAATCAAGTTACGGAGGCACTTAACGCTGACCTCGCCTCCGCAAATACGGATGTCCTGGTTAATTTGGCGTCAAATGAATATTTCAAAGCCGTCAAACCTAAGGTGCTGGCAGCAACCGTTATTACGCCGCAGTTTAAGGACTTAAAAAACGGCCAGCACAAGATGATCTCATTTTTTGCCAAAAAGGCCCGTGGTGTTATGGCGCGCTTCATTATCGATAACCAACTCACTGACCCTGAGGCACTTAAATCCTTTGATGGGTCCGGATATTACTTCAGTGAAGCCCAATCGACAGGTGCGCAGTGGGTTTTTCTTCGCGACGAAGCGCCTCAGTAATTAAGCGCGCTGCTTGAAAGGAAGGAGTGCTGTGGCCTCGTCGCGATAGCGTTTAACGTGCTCGCAGTCGCGGCGACAAAAGTCGGCGACGGCGTCTTTGAGGCGTGGTTCGCCAATCCAGTGATTGGAGTAAGTGAGTGTCGGTTCGAACCCGCGTTGTATCTTGTGCTCTCCCTGAGCGCCGGGATCAAATCGAGATAATCCATGTTCAATACAGTACTCGATGCCTCGGTAATAGCAGGCTTCAAAGTGCAGAAATTCGAACTCTTTTAAGCATCCCCAATAGCGGCCAAAGAGGGTGTCATCGTCGACAAAATAAAGTGCTGCAGCAACCGGTACCTCGCCCTCATGAGCAATGACCATCACAGTGTTTTCACCCAATGTTGGGCATACGCCGGTGAAGAACTCGCCGCTAAGGTAGCCCTCGTGGCCACTTCGCTTGAGGTAGGTGGTTTGGTAACAGTAGTAGAAGAAGGCCCAATCGGTCGGGCTGATCTCAGCGCCGGTCTTCGTGGTAAGGGTCAAATTTTGAGCGGCGATCGCGGCACGCTCTTTCTTCAACGCCTTACGCTTACGGCTATTGAATTCCGATAAAAATTCGTCAAAGTCGGAATAACCTCGGTTAAACCAGTGAAACTGCGTGGTCATACGTTGCACTAGACCGGCCTCAGTCAGGACCGCTGACAGTGTTTCTTCTGGAAATAAAATGTGCCAGCTTGATATTTGCTCGGACTCACACCATTGAGTTACGCCGGCAATAAATTCAAAGGTCGCGTTTTCGCGATCAGGATCGGTCCAAAGTCTGGGCCCGGTAGCCGGTGTGAATGGAATCGCCGTAATCAGCTTCGGATAGTACTCCAGCCCACTCCGGTGCCAGGCGTCGGCCCACGACCAATCGAAAACATACTCCCCGTAACTGTGACTTTTGAGGAATCCTGGCGCCATTCCAATGGGCTGATCTTCATGCCAAAGCGCGAGGTGACAGTTTTGCCAGCCGGAATCTCCACCGGTACTCCCTGAGGACTCAAGACCTAACAGAAAGTTGTGTTTTAAAAACGGGTACTCTGAGGCAAAAGACCTTTCCCAATCTGCTTTGGGCAGTTCATTAACACTGGGATACACTCTGAGTTCCACGTGGGGGTTTCTCGCTAATAACGATGTTGTGGGCTTATACGGTTGAGACGCTGTAATGTCCCAACAGCCCCACCGCAACGATCAGCCCAATCCATTTGCTCTCGTTAAACGCTTGGAAACACGTTTCGCGAGACCGATTGTTGATGAGCTTTCGATGCCTTATGAACAAAGCGCCCACCAGGGCTATAGAAATAAAATAAATAGGTCCGAGACCAAAGCTCAACCCGGTGGCCACAAAAGCCAATAGGCAAAGAACTTGTAACCCAAGGATAACGCGTGTGTCCAAGTCGCCAAATAGAATCGCGGTTGATTTTATACCGACCTGGAGATCGTCTTCTCGATCAACCATCGCATATTGCGTGTCATAGACCACAACCCACAACAGGTTGGCGACAAACAGCCACCATAGCCCAGACGGGAGATTTGCTGACGTCGCAGCAAACGCCATAGGAATACTCCAAGAGAACGCGGCGCCGAGAACCACCTGAGGCAGATGCGTGAAGCGTTTCATGAATGGATAAATAATGGTCAACACTGCGCCGACGATGGAGAGCTGAACGGTGAGCCAATTGGTTTGCATCACTAACCAGAGCGCCAGTGTCAGTAATGCGGTAAGCAGACACAGCGCCTCGCTGACCGAGACTTCGCCGGTGACCAAAGGCCTACTTCGCGTTCGTTCCACGAAGCCGTCGAGCTTGCGATCAGCAAGGTCATTTGTCGTACACCCAGCGGATCGCATGACCACAGCGCCCACCACGAAGGTGGTTAACAGAAATAATGAGGGCAAGCCGTTCGACGCGATAATAAGACCCCAGAGGGCTGGTGCCAGGAGTAGGTATGTCCCTATCGGCTTGTCGACGCGCATGACCTGTAACAGTGCGCCGACTTTTCGGGTTGAGATCACGTTTATCGACAAGTGGGTACCTCAAAGAGTGAGTGGCAGATGAGATTATACGTGGGCAAACGCTTCACGTGCGCGCGTCCAGCGCGATTCTAGGCGGTCTGCCCTTGCCGTATCGCTATGGACCAGTTTGTGAGCAACGGCTTGCGCCTCGTCTAATAAGAATTCGTGTTCGGGAAGCCGAGCAACGCGAAATGATGAAATACCTGTTTGTCGTGTGCCCAATACCTCACCCGGACCTCTAATTTTCAGGTCTTTCTCAGCAATGACGAAACCGTCTTGCGACTCGCGCATGACACCCAGTCGTGAGCGAGCGGTTTGGCTAAGGGGTGTGTGATAAAGCAGCAAGCAGTGACTGTCGATCGCCCCTCTCCCCACGCGACCTCGAAGTTGATGGAGTTGTGCCAGTCCAAAGCGCTCGGCATTTTCGATAATCATCATGCTGGCATTCGGCACATCAACGCCCACCTCGATGACTGTAGTCGCTACAAGAATATCAATCGTATTGGCCGCAAACGCAGCCATAGTCTGGGCCTTTTCAACTGAATTCATTCGACCGTGTAAAAGGCCAATGGTGAGGCCTGGTAGTGCCTCTGTTAACTGTTCTGATGCGAGCTCAGCGGCGTTGGCATCGAGCGCTTCACTCTCTTCAACGAGGGGGCAAACCCAATACGCTTGTCGGCCCTCACTGCACGCCGCTCCGACCCGCTTAATCACCTGCTCGCGCCTTGACGAGTCAATTAACACGGTGGTTATTGGTTTTCGTCCAGGCGGTAACTCATCAATAACGGAACAGTCGAGATCCGCATAGGCAACCATGGACAGTGTTCGTGGTATGGGCGTGGCGGTCATGGTGAGTTGATGTGGCGTGAGATCGTTAAGGCCGCGCTGGGTCAGTGAGAGGCGTTGGTTCACGCCAAAACGATGTTGCTCGTCTACCAGAACGAGGCCTAGTGAACGAAATGCCACCTGCTCCTGAAATAAGGCATGTGTTCCCACCACAATATCCACACTGCCCGCCTCAATGGATGCTAAGGCCTCTCGGCGTGCCTTACCTTTCACCTGACCCGTGAGCCACATTACCTTTATGGAGAGGCGGGTAAACCATTGCTCAAAACCGCGGAAGTGCTGTTCTGACAGAAGTTCGGTGGGTGCCATGAGCGCGACTTGGTGCCCGGACTCCACCATGTGCGCGGCGCTTAAAGCCGCAACCAATGTTTTGCCGGAACCGACGTCACCTTGTAGCAATCTGAGCATGGGTATTGGCTTTATGAGGTCGTCGAGTATTTCCTGACAAACTCGGGTTTGAGCCGCGGTGAGCGCAAACGGAAGTGCCGATTCAAGGTGTTTGGCAAGCGACCCTATTCCAGTGACCTGGGCAGCGCGCTTCTTGAGCGTTCTTGCTCGGCGTGACAGCAGTGTAATTTGATGTGCGACAAGCTCTTCGAGTGCAAGTCGGTTCTGCGCCGGGTGAGATCCGTCTAAAATCGCTTGAACATCGGTATTGGCGGGGGGGCGGTGCAGCACTTGAATAGACTCTGCAATCGAGAGGCCTCCCTGAGTCAGACCGTCCAGCAGATCTTCGGGTGGGTTCTTAGACAAGTAGCTTAACGCTTGCCGGGTCAGGTTGCGCATTGTTGATTGCCCCAGCCCCTCAGTGACCGGATAGACGGGCGTGAGAACGTCTTCGAGTTGTGTGTCTTGGTCTCCGAGCTGATACTCGGGGTGTGCAAACTCCGGCTGAGAACCCGTCAGTCGGGGCTGTCCAAACAACGTTATGGTGTCACCTATCTTGAGCTGTAGCGCTTGCGAACGGCGGAAATGAAAAAAACGCAGCGTGACCAATCCAGTGCCATCATCAACCTTTACAATGAGGGTCGGGCGACGTCCGCGTGCAATGCCTGAGGCTCGAATGGTTCCACGAACCACTGCATCGACACCGTCGCGGAGTTCGCCAATGGGCGTTAAGCGCGTTTTGTCTTGGTATCGGATTGGAAAATGGAACAGCATGTCCTCCACAGTCCCAAGTCCCATAGCATTGAGCTTTTCGAGGACTTTCGGTCCTACGCCCTTGAATTGCTGCAGTGGCAGTTGAAGAATGTCAGTCGGCACAGTGAGCTTCATTAGGATGGCTCTGTGATAATAGCGGGATGAAGGTAGGCAGGTGAAGACTCCACACGTAATGGTTATCGGATTTGGCGATTTAGCACGGCGCTTGCTCCCTAAACTTCAGGGGCTGGCCCATGTGACAGGTGTTTCTAGACGCCCAGACACCCTGCCTGATGCACTCACAAATCGCCTCTACGGCGATTACGGTGTGCCCGGCTCACTGCGTGACGCGGCAGCGATGAAGCCCGATTATGTTGTTTTTACCCCTGTTCCAGGCGACCGCAACATCGACGGGTATCGCGCGGGTTACGCTCAGAGCGCACGCAATATTGGAGAATCGGGGCTGTTGCGGCATTGCCGGAGGGCTATTTTTGTTTCATCCACTCGGGTTTATGCAGAAAAGGACGGAGCGTGGGTGACCGAAGACTCGCCGCTTGCCGCAGACGACCCTTTTGTTTGCGCTCTCTTGGACGGCGAGGCCTGCTTTCGGCGACACGCAGTGGCGACCATTGTTCGCCCCAGCGGGCTTTACGATGGAGCTCGTCCCACCATGTTGACGCCCATTTTTGATGGATTTGCATCTCAATTTGGTGACGCCTACACCAACCGTATTCACAGAGACGATGCGGCTGAGGCCCTTGCCGCGATTATTTTGGGCGATCTTTTAGGTCGCGCCATACCGGCAACGCTAAATCTTAATGATGATGAACCCGTGAAGACCAAGGATCTTGAAGCGTGGTGCTTCAAGCAGCTTGCGCGCGAAGTGCGAGGTGTCAGAGAAAACCGACCTCGCAACAGCCGTCGCATTAGTAATATTAAGCTTCGCAAAATGGGCGTGACGCTCACGTATCCTAGTTTTCGCGATGGTTATCTTGCTGCGCTGCAAACCCAGCGTTGAATCGAGAATGCGTTAGAGCGCTAAGATTGCTTCGATTTCGATTTGCACGCCCTTGGGTAGCGCGGCGACTTGTACGCAGGCCCTCGCAGGGTAAGGCTCAGTCAGTTCCTCGGCCATAATCGCGTTGACGACCTGGAAGTTGCCGAGGTCGGTTAAGGAAATATTAATTTTGACCGAGTTATCTAGCGATCCTCCCGCGGCGTTTGCAATCGCTTGAAGATTCGCAAAGACCTGACGCGTTTCGGCCTCGATGCCTCCGCTGACCAGCTCCATGGTTTCCGGATCGAGGGGAATCTGCCCAGAGATCCATACAGTATTCCCAACCTTTACGGCTTGGGAATACGGGCCAATAGCGGACGGTGCGGCAGTGGTACTGATGACAGCTCTATTGTTCATATCAACTCCCGTTTAACGTCGGCTACAGCGCACAACTTTACGAACACCTTCCATGACTCTAACGCGCTTCATCACACGAGCGAGATGGACGCGGCTGTTGAGCTGCAGCTCAATAATAATACTTGAAAAATGAACCGATTCGTCTTGGGTCGATATGCGCTCAATATTGAGGCCAATCGCACTGAGTTTGGTCGCAAGCGTGGCGATCATTCCGCGTTTATTTGCCGATTCGATACGAATCGCCACGGGATAGACACCCTCGATTTGATCATCCCATCGCAGAGGCATAAGGCGCTCGGTTTGTTCTCTGAGATCTGACAGATTTCGACAGGTCTCTCGGTGCACAACAAGGCCTCTATCAGGACTTAAGAATCCCTCGATAGGGTCTCCAGGAAGCGGGCAACAGCATTTGGCGTAGACTAAAACGTAACCTTCGGTTCCCTTGATTTCCAGCGCACTGGTATCGTTTTCAAGTGACGCGCCGGCTTGACCTAATAGGTTAGCGGCTACGACTTGGGGGAGCTGATTGCCCAGTGCGATGTCGGTTAGGATTTCATTAAAAGTGCTTTTGGGGTAATGCTCCGAAATGAGTAACTTCTGTGATTCAACACTTACGATGTCATCGGGATGTAACGCGGTGAGTGCTTTTTCCAGTAGCTTTTGACCTAAATCGACGGAATCTTCGTGGTGTTGCTGTTTGAGGAAGTGGCGTATTTGCGAACGTGCGCGCGCAGTGACGGCAAAGTTCAACCAAGAGGGTGTAGGTCGCCCCGCTGGCGACGTAACAATTTCAACGGTCACGCCACTCTCTAAGGGCTCTGACAGAGGCGCTAACTGGTTATTAATTCGACAAGCGACGCAGCGGTTTCCGACGTCAGTGTGGACTGCGTACGCAAAATCGACCCCACAGGCGCCCTTCGGCAGCTCCATAATGGCGCCTTTAGGCGTAAACACATAGACCTCGTCAGGGAATAAGTCGACCTTAACACTCTCAATAAATTCAAGAGAGTTACCCGCTGTTTGCTGCATCTCAAGAAGGCCTTGAACCCATTCGCGTGCTCGCATCTGAGGGATATTGATATTGTCCTGATGGCTCTTATACAGCCAATGCGCGGCGATGCCGTTATTCGCCATGTCTTCCATATCACGAGTGCGAATTTGAATTTCAATGGGCACGCCGTGCATGCCTTTTAATATCGTGTGGAGCGACTGATACCCGTTGGCCTTTGGTATGGCAATATAGTCTTTAAATTCGCCAGGGACCGGTTTGTAAAGCGAATGAACAATGCCCAGTGTTCTATAGCACGAGTCTACGTCTTCACACACGATACGAAAGGCGAAGATATCCATGATCTCTGAGAACGACTTTCGTTTCTCCCGCATTTTTGAATAGATGCTGTAAAGGTGTT
>CBFHJX010000044.1:0-11919 GCA_965656285.1 Luminiphilus sp.
TTGTGGGTAGTCGTAGTAGATGTAACCAATGTCGTACGACACGCTATCGCTGATGTCAGCGGCGTATCCGACGTAGTAGTCGAGCTCGATGCCGCCGTTCAAACCGCCACAGGAGTTCACTTCGTCGGCGGAACAATCAAAATCGACCGCCGCGCCCCAGGTTCCAATGTAGGCGCCGTTGTCAAAGGCGACGTCAAACCCGCCTTGAATTGATGGCGCACTGTCTGACTGCGATATTCCGCGGAATTTGTAATCAGACGTCAGGGCAACATTACCACTCACTTCAGCTGCAAAAGCTTGTGTTGCTGGGATAGTTACGAGAACTGCTAGAGCCGCTTTCTTGAACATTGTCTTCTCCTTTAGAGTTAAAGATCCGCGATACAACTTCAGGTGCTGAATCTTGGGATGCCCTGGTTATAGCGAGGGTCGAGCCAAACTCAATAAAAATCATTAAAATCAATAATTTAGTAAACAATAAGCGCACTCAGGACGCAGAGTGAAAATCAGATCGCACTGCTTTGGTGCGAAAAAAGATGGACGATGCCCAAAATTGATGCGGCATTTGCCCATGAAATTCGGATAATCTAATACGACGTAAACGTGAGACTGACTTCATGACTGAAGACCCACAAAAGCCCGACTCCTCAGAGGCTCTTTCCCGACTGTTTGGGAGCATTGTGAAAGAAGGAAAATCACTGGCCGACGAGGTGTCAGGTAACGCCAAAGCCGTTGCTCGTTCGGCACTGGGAAATCTCGACGTCGTCAGTCGCGATGAATTTGATGCCCAAGCCGCAGTGCTGCAGCGCACACGGCTGCGTGTCGAGCAGCTGGAGTCAGAGATAGACGCACTGTTAACGAAGATTGAAGCCTTAGAAAAAGATCGGTAGTCAGCTAATACGCTCAGGACAGGACGTCCTGTGGACAACAAGGAAGTTAGATGTCGCTTGCCAGAGTTAACACGCGCTGCAGACAAGGCCTCAGTGCACCCTTGGTTTCGGTTGAAATTCACTTGAGTGCAGGCTTGCCAACCATTGCACTTGTTGGTTTTTCAGAGGCCACGGTCCGCGACGCAAAGGAGAGGGTTCGCAGCGCCATACTTTCAACTGGATTTCGCTGGCCCGACTCACGGCTCACCATCAGCATCTCCCCCGCCGCACTCCAAAAAACCGGCGCGGGCTTTGACCTTCCAATCGCAGTCGCGATTTTGATTGCGTCAAAACAACTGCCCTCATCACTCGCAGGCAGTGCCGAGTTCTTCGGAGAACTGAGTCTCGACGGACGGGTACTGGAGACCAAAGGCCTTCTGGCCGCAATCGCGAGTGAGCGAGACGAAACCACGTTGGTTTATACCTCAGAGGTGAACGCCGAAGCCCTGTTCGCCGTGTGCCCTAACCTTGTGGGGCTCGCCTCACTCAAAGACCTAAAGCATCCCGATCAGATTACAAAAAATCGCCCTAGCACAAACGTCCCTCAGGACCGTCACTACTCCCCTACCATCACAAACCTGCCCGCCGGACAACCGGAACTCTGGCGGGTATCGGAAATCGCGGCGGCCGGGTGCCACCACCTCTTGATATCAGGAGAGCCTGGGGCAGGAAAGACCATGGCGGCAGAACTCATCAGGCAACTGCTTCCAGAGCCGTCACCAAAAGAGATACTCGAGAGCCAAATTTTATCGGATATTAGTCATCAGCCTTATTCGCTGGAGCGCCCCTTTCGCGCACCACATCATAGCGTCAGCACAGCCGGTCTGGTTGGTGGAACACGTCATGCCACCCCGGGTGAAATAAGCCTTGCACACAATGGCATTTTATTTCTCGATGAACTTCCAGAATTTTCGCTGGCGACGATCGAGGCGCTCCGACAGCCCCTTGAAACCGGCGAAATACAGGTGACAAGAGCAGAACAGTCGCACGTTTATCCCGCAAAATTTCAACTGGTGGCTGCCATGAACCCCTGCCCATGTGGATTTAAGGACTCGATCGACAACCACTGCCGCTGTTCCACAGCCGCTCTGAACCGCTATGACACTAAGCTGTCTGAGCCTTTGCTTGACCGAATTGACCTCTATGTTCAGGTCAAGCGATCGAGAGTCGCCGAGATCATGGCCCCCACAACTCAGCAGTCTACGCTGCGCGCGCAAGCAAAAACGAGGGTCGACAGGGCACGTGAGCGACAAATTGCACGCCAAGGTGTCGAGAACGCGCGGATACCGAGCACCCAGCTTCTGGACCAGTGTGCACTGTCACCAACCACAAAATCTTGGCTAGAAGCGACGGGAGAACGTCTTAGGCTTTCAGGGAGAGGCCTTCATCGGTGTCTTAGGGTGGCCCGAACAATTGCCGATCTGGCCAATACCGAGACGGTAACAAGCGCAGAATTGTGTGAGGCACTCGCGTATCGACGAAGCGCCTACAAGCGATGACCGAACGCGCCGTGCGAAGCAACCTCGGTTGCCCACTGACGCAGTCGAGGGCTTAGAAGCCCGTAACGTACTCGGCAAGATCTTGAATATCGTCGTCGCTGAGTGCAGCAGCTTGACCCCACATCAGCGCACTTTGTGCTCCGACTTGCTCGTTCGCGCGGTAAGCGGTCAAACGACCGACGATATAATCAGCGTCTCGACCGACCAGCGCTGGACCAATACCACCGCCGCCGTTAGCACCGTGGCATGCCGCGCAGCCGGCATACTTTGCCTCGCCGGGAAGCGATGCTTGAGCCATGTCGGCCCCAGCGGGTGCACCACCACAATCCTCTCCCGCCACACAGACGGTCGAAAAAGATTTAATACGGTCCGCAATCGATGCGCGCTGTTCGTCGGTTTGGGCAAAGGCAGAAACAGAAAGCGCTAATATAGTGACAAGAAGGTATCGCATGGCTTTGGAAACTCGTTTGGCAGTTTTTGTGAAGCGCGCAGTATACAGACTAATGCGACCGCGAAAAAACTCGGTTGTCCAAGTAGTGCAGACAACAATGTGTTTTATTGTGCAAACAGTGGCATAAATCACACACACAATGACGACAAAAGGACTCCTCATGAAGCTTTACACCTTCGACCCGGCACCCAATCCCCAGCGTCTTAAGCTCTTCGTTGATTTTAAAGGACTTGAAATAGACACCCATCAAGTCAACTTCCCAGAGGGCGAACAGCGCACAGACGGCTACAAAGCGATTATTCCGACCGGGACCGTCCCGGCACTGGTACTGGACAGCGGACGTGTTCTGACGTCTGTATTTGCCATCACACACTATTTAGAAGCAGTGCACCCTAATCGCCCGCTTTTGGGCGGTAGCGCTGAAGAAAAAGCGGCGGTCCTCGACTGGAACCATCGATTATTTAACGATGTATTTCGAGCGACGGCAGATGTCTTTCGAAATACTAATCCAGCCTTCGTTGGTCGCGCGGTGCCCGGTGTTCTCGATACTGAGCAAATACCAGCACTCGCTGAGCGTGGACAGGCACAACTACTTCACGCGCTGAACATGTTGAATGATGAGTTAGCGTCACGTCCGTTTTTAGCCGGTGAGTCGTTTAGCATGGCGGATATCGATTTATTGGTCCTACTCTCTTTTGCGGGCTGGGCCGCCAAGACCAAACCCGACGAGTCGCTAACTGCACTGATTGCTTGGCGCGCAAGCGCGCAGTCAATTCTTGATGCGGCCACCAGCCCCTAATGGTACGGACGGTGCCCGAGCCGTGCTGAGGCAGCAACTGATACTACTGTTGGTACTGAGCATAACGGCCTGTTCCCCATCAGAGGTCGGAGCGGAAAAATTTGAGAACTACCTCCAGCGCCTCAGCCGCGTCGCGGATGTAGAAATTGAGTCCATGGAGACCACGCGCAGGGGAAAGATTCCCAACTTCAGTCAAAGCAGGACGAGCAATATTCCAAACGGCACGCTTTCACTGATCGATTTTTTATCGCTTAGCGGCTGTGCGCTACAGGCCAATATTGCACGGCGAAATACCTCTATGGGGCGAACCGCATCAGCCTCGCAGAAGCTCATTCTCGATCTGGAGTTTTTGCGGCTCGCACCTGCGTGCATTGAACTACTCACCCGACAAGGTGACGCTGAGATCGCGAAGACACTGAATGACAATATTGTACTGCGCCGAACACACCTCAAACAGCGTTTATTCACCGCGTTACTTGGAGGTCCTGAATGGCAAGACTTCTGGCGTATACCCAACAGATTGCTGAACTATCCTGACAATGCGAGCGGCGACACAGCACAAGCCCTTTGGATTTTATCGCAACGAGTAGCACGTTTTTTAGACGGTCAATGGACCGAAAACGATGAGAATCTTGAACCTCTGCTGGCGCAATTGCGTGTGAGCTCGGGGGGTCAACTGATCGAGGCCGCAAGACTGCAAACGGAAGCACTCACACGGGGCAGTGCGATAATGGCGCTGGCGGCCACACGCGGCGCCTACTGTCGTCGCGGTGCGATAACCGATGTCGGCACGGTGACCAAAACCGTCATCGCAAAATATTTTGCGGGCGATGTCCAAGCCTGGTCAGCACAGGTTTCTCAAAGACACTACGAAATTCAGACACCACTGCTGGCACTTGAGACTCGTCTAAACGACGTACTACCTCACGAGTACGTGGCGTGGAGGCAACATCGCGAAGAACTTTTAGAGCAACTCTACGCGGCCCCTAGACAGCACGTGCTGAGCGCTCAAGCGCTGCTCAATAACTGTTAAGTACCCAAAAGAGGTGTCAATGACCCGCCTCGGCTCTGGTATATTCAGCACACTAACGACAACACCAGTTTTCTGAGAATCCCATGATCAAGCTTATTACTTCCCCGCTTCAACCCAGCTTGTGTAGCGCGTCAGAGCGACACGCAAAGCCGTTGAGGGTGGGGCTTTTCCAGATGAAATGGAACAGCGATCCAAAGGCGCATGCCGCAAGACTCCACGAAGGTGTTGCCACCTGCGCACACGCGGGCGCCGAGCTTGTGTTCCTACCCGAGCTGACCTTAAGTCGTTATCCGGCTGACAAACGCCCGCAGACTGACAAAGATCGTCAACCAGAACACCTCGAAAACGGTCCTACCGTCGCATTTGCACAGGACGCTGCCCGCGCTAACGACGTCTTCGTACAGGTCTCACTTTACGAGCAAGCGAACCGGGACGACGGTTTGGGTTACAACACCGCGGTGCTTGTGGGGCCCAGTGGCAAGATTGTTGCCAGCACTCGCAAGCTACATATTCCAGTGACTGAAGGCTACTTTGAAGACTGCTATTTTGCGCAAGGTTCTAGTGAGACCCCTTACCCAGTCCACAGCGTTGTGACAGACAATGCTGATGTGCAGCTGGGTTTGCCAACCTGTTGGGACGAGTGGTTTCCAGAAGTTGCGCGCAGCTATGGTCTCGGAGGGGCAGACCTCCTTTGCTATCCCACGGCAATCGGCTCTGAGCCTGATCACCCAGACTTCAACACCCGAAGTCTTTGGCAGTCTGTGATCGTGGGTCATGCGATCGCAAATGGATTATTTATCGCCGTGCCCAATCGTACCGGTGTTGAAGGCCTCATTCGCTTCTACGGCGGCAGCTTTATTGCCGACCCTTTCGGCCGAATCTTGGTCGAAGCACCCGAGGACGAAGAAGTGGCTCTGGTGAGTGAAATTGATCTCAGCCAGCGACAAGATTGGCTTCAGCTCTTCCCATTTTTTGCGACGCGCCGCCCCGACACCTACGGGCAACTCACCGAACCCGTCATCAATCCACGCACGTCTGACGGACGCGGCGCAACAGGCCCCATACCCGGCCTGCCCGGCGCTTAACGCCATGAGTCACTGGAGTATGCCGCCCGAGTGGGCGCCTCACAAAGCGACTTGGATGGGCTTCCCTACCGGCGCTTATGAGACTGCGGGGGTGAGCGATCATGACGTATTCGACGCATGGGCAGCTGTTGCTAACACCATCTCCGAGCACGAGAGTGTCCACATGCTCTGTCACCCAGATCAGATCAGCATTGCTCGGAGGAAAGTTTCAAGCGCCGTCACAATCCACGCGCTTGAGATTGACGATGCCTGGCTGCGAGATTCAGGCCCCACCTTCGTCGTGAATAACGGCAGACTCGGTGGTGTTGATTGGGTGTTTAACGGCTGGGGGGATCACACCGCCTTCGACTGGAGCCGCGATGCCGAAATTGCGTCAGAGATCCTAAGAATGACGGGGGCGGAGCGACGGCCATCGACTTTAGTCAATGAGGGTGGTGGTATTGCTGTTAATGGTGAGGGTGATGTGCTGCTGACTGAGACAGTGCAACTCGATCCCGGACGCAATCCCACAGCGAACAAGACATCGGTCGAACAAGAAGTTCATGATCAGCTGGGTACCGAGCGAGCCGTGTGGTTCGAGCGGGGTCTCTGGCGTGACTACCAAAACCATGGCACCCGCGGCCACGTCGATATTGTCGCCGCGTTTGTACCGGATGGTTCGGTGCTCTTACATCGCCAGTTTGATACCAGCCACCCCGACAACAAGCTGTGGCAACCCCATTGCCACGCACTGGAACAGGCTGGTTTCAAAGTGCGTGCACTGCCAGCCCCTCGGGTAGCGCGCGATAACGTCGACTGGGTGGACTACAGCTACGTCAATCACTACGTGGGGAATGGTTTTGTCCTACTACCTGCCTTTCGTGACCGCACCGACGAGCATGCGCTCGAAATTTTGAAAGATTTGTACCCTGACCGTCATGTCACTAATTTGGATGCGCGGGTTTTATTTGCCATGGGAGGAGGGATACACTGTATCACTCAGCAGCAACCGTTGATCGTTTAGCGACCAACGGCCTTCAAGTCATTACCTAATTACGGAACGATCGATGTTTACATACTTAAAGCCCGGTATTCGCGAGCGTCTTGCCGCAGAAGAAAAGCTCTTCAGGGTCGACTCAGACGGGATTCGGCTTCCTATTGACGGCAGTACCTCAGCGTCTTCCGAACAGCGCCTTGTCAACCTACTCGGCCCCATACCGTTGCCACTGGCGAGGGGAGAGGAACACCCAGAGGCCAAGTGGTACGCCACTGTGCGTGCGACAGAGTTAGCTGAAGTAGAGAACCTCGCGTCAAACTTGCGGGAACAAGGCGGCCAACATTTATTTGCTCACCTTGCTTCGAGTATGGCCGTTAATAGCGTTCTCGAAATTGGCCCCGCCGCGACGTCGGAGTCGCCACTGGTTCGCGTGCATTCGTCTTGTATGACGGGCGACGTATTTGGCTCACAACGCTGTGAATGCGGCCCACAATACGAGGCGGCGATCGATCGTATTGCGCAAGACCCAGAGGGCGGGTACCTCATTTACATGGCCGGTCACGAGGGTCGAGGCATTGGACTTTGGGCAAAGGCCGCCACATACCTTCTACAAGACGCGGGCGAGGATACCTATCAAGCCAATCGATCGCTCGGTCTGCCTGATGACTGCCGCGACTTCAGTGACGCCGCGTCTCTGCTCAAATATTTTGGTCGCGGTCGACCCATTCGACTGCTCACCAACAACCCCAAAAAAATGAATGACCTCACTGAACTGGGTGTTCAGAATCTGACCCGCGAAAAACACGTGTCGGGTGTGAACGACTGCAACAGACGCTATTTAGAAGCGAAGCGTAACTGGGGCCATGGTCTCGATAAGGATGATATTAGTTAAGCCACTCTGGAAGAGGCTGACTCCCTAGCGAAATCTCCATTGTATTGTCAGCGGCGACTTGACTCGGTCGGCCCACCATTTCGTCGTAGGCGCTTCGCTGCCGCAAAACTGACTCAACCTGACCGAATTGCTTAATTTGACGCTGCATAGACAGCAAGTTCGTCGTTTTTAGGGGCTTCCCCGTGTTGTCCGCAATGAGGTG
Source organism: Luminiphilus sp. (assembly GCA_965656285.1). Taxonomy (GTDB): domain Bacteria; phylum Pseudomonadota; class Gammaproteobacteria; order Pseudomonadales; family Halieaceae; genus Luminiphilus. The sequence continues at coordinate 7,864 of CBFHJX010000044.1, forward strand.
TTCTACGCCGTCTACTTGCACGAACGCGATGTACAAACTTAAGTCCACTGATTCAATAATAAATCGATCAATGCCTGATTTTTGCCGTATTTCTTTGAGCTTAAGCTTCACGAGGGCTGCCTGCTTCGTCTTTAGGATAGGTTCGCAAAGGTATACGCCCACTCAGTTCGCATGGTTTTCACTCCGCCACGTCGCAAAGACAGGCTCGAGAATATCGAGCGCTTTGTAATGCCTAAAGTCATCAGGCGTCGCGTCAACCGCTGCCCATAGCCACTCCAACGCGCTATTGCACTGAGTCTCATCGACACAATTTGCAGATTCTCACCGTTCGCCAGGAAAATAGGACTGCTTCTACCGGTGCAAAAGATGGACGTTTCTGGGGGAACAGGTCGTCTTAAGGAATCATGCGCGCATGATGCCAGAGCTTGCTAACGTCACCATTACGTCAAGAGAAGAAACTCTGGACGAACTCCCAACATACAGCGGCGTTTACCGTTTTTTTTCTGACGAGTCGACGCTTCTTTATGTGGGCAAAAGCGTCGACATTCGTGCGCGAGTCAATTCTCACTTCCAAGAGGGCCGGAAAGCAGGCCGCCACCAGCGGATCATGTCTCAAGTCACACGCATTGAAACTCAGCCCACCGCCGGAGAAATTGGCGCGTTGCTCATCGAAAATGCGGCCATAAAAGCCGAAACACCACTTTATAATCGTCGTCAGCGTCAGGTCCGAAAGCTTTGGACGGTGCACCTTCAGCGGTCAAATGATAACTTCCTGCAGCCCGTAGCCGCCGACTTTTCACCCTGGGGTGAACGCGCGAAAGACAGTTACGGTCTATTTCACAATCGTCGTCACGTCGACAACACGATTCGAAGGCACGCCAAAGATCAGGGTTTGTGTCTAAGGATGCTCGGCTTAGACAACGGCAAAGGGCCCTGCTTTCAATACCAGCTCAAGCGCTGTGACGGTGCCTGTGCTGGCGTCGAAAGTGCTGAGGAACATAATGAACGCCTACTGTCAGTACTCGATGGTAATCGCATTGCAGCATGGCCATTCGCAGGGCCCTTGTTCCTTGTCGAGCGCAATATTAGACCCCTACCCCAACAGCCCAGTGAACAATTCCACCTCGTGAATCACTGGTCTTGGCTTGGATGTTTTTCCAATCCCACGTTAGGACAGAGGATCTCAAAAGACAGCACCCAAACGGTATTTGATCGTGACGCCTACCGAATGCTGATCAGCGCACTGAGAAAAGGGAAACTTGAGTTGCTCGATGCGACGTCGCTGCAACCGGTGGACAATCCCATGCTCGGTCGTGACGTTAACTGATGGCCATTAACGTCGTTTGGTTCAAACGAGACCTTCGTCTGTCAGATCATGCCGCGCTCGAGCTTGCGAGCCGCCTGCCAGAAAAGTGCCTACTGCTCTATATTCTCGAACCGGCCCTGTTAAGTAATAGTCACTACCGTGGACGTCATTGGCAGTTTATTGCGCAGTCCCTGCGCGATTTAGAACAGGTCCTTAATGCATCCGGCCGCGAATTGGCAGTGCTTGAGGGAAATGCCGTAGCGCTTCTAAATGAGCTCGATGAGCGACTGGGTATCGCCAATCTACTGTCCTACGAGGAGACTGGGCTAGACGTAACATTCCAGCGCGACGTCGCCGTGGCCAACCTTTGCGAGACTAAGGGTATCGTATGGCGTCAATTTCAAACCAACGGTATCGAACGCGGCCGACACAACAGAACAGGCTGGAATCGATCATGGCACCGCGTCATGACCAGCCCCTGTCATACGGCTCCCGTCACTCGGTTAAACACGGTGAGCGTGTCTTCAAATTCAGTGTTTGCACCATTTCGCTCTGCAAAATACCAAACATGGTTAACGGCACGAAGCGACCTTCAACAAGGTGGCCAAACCCAAGCGCATCAGGTCTTAAATAGCTTCCTAAGCGAACGCGGATGGGGTTATCAGAAATTTATCTCCAAGCCCGAAAACAGTCGAGCTCACTGCTCGCGACTGTCTCCCTATTTGGCGTGGGGAAATCTCAGCATGCGCCAGGCCTATCAGGCGTTGCAGCAACAAGAAAAAAGGCACGGCTGGTCTCGCGCCATGAATGCCTTTGAGTCTCGTTTACACTGGCACTGTCATTTCATTCAGAAATTTGAAATGGAATGTCGAATGGAATTTGAAGATATAAATCGCGGCTATGCTGAGCAACCTCGAGGTCACGATGAGCACCTCGTTGAGGCTTGGAAGGCCGGCATGACCGGTTTTCCACTAATCGATGCAACCATGCGCGCCCTCAAAGCAACGGGTTACGCTAACTTTCGCTCGCGCGCGATGCTGGTCAGTTTCCTCACACATCATCTGTGGCAAGACTGGCGCACGGGGGTCACCCATCTCGGCTCACTATTCCTCGACTTTGAACCCGGCATTCATTACCCACAAATGCAGATGCAGGCTGGCGTCACAGGCATCAACACTATCCGTATCTACAATCCCGTTAAGCAGTCGCTGGACCATGATCCGGACGGCTTTTTCATCCGAAAATGGGTTCCTGAGCTCAAAGAACTGCCGACACCGCTGGTCCACCAGCCCTGGCTTATGTCGCCTATAGAGCGAATGCTGCAGCCCATCGATTACCCCGAACCCATTGTCGATCTAAAATCATCGTACCAGCGCGCGCGCGACACCTTGTGGGGGTTAAAGTCAGATCCCATGGTGAGACGAGAAAGAGAGCGTATACTTCAACGACACGTCGAGAGGCGCTATCAAAAACGCTTCGAGGAATCGAGAGCAGACTGAATTGACAGGCGAGCACGGGGGTCAAATGCGCGCGTTCATGATTGCCGTTGGATTTGTAGCGACTGTGCTCGTTGCAAGCTTCATTTGGTTCAGCTCTCAACTGACTTCCCAGACCGTACTTCAGACCGTGACGACCCAACTCAGCGACTTTGGGTTTGAGGTGTCGTCTCACGGTGAGTCTTCACTGGGGATTTTTCCAGATACGTTTATCGATCTTGAGCGGGTTTCGATCGTCATCCCCGCGACGGAGGAGGCGCCCCAGCAGACGCTTGCTATCGAGGGCCTGCGCTTCGACCTGTCTTTGGTGTCACTGCTTGGGACACCCAAGGGCTATCTATCGATTAGACGCGCCAGTTTCGAGGCAATCGACATCGAGCAGATAACGACAGACATCCTCTTCGGTACGACAGTGACACTGACAGACGTGGACGCGAGGCTTTGGAATGGCGCGCTTAAAGGAAGCGCGGTGATCGACCCATCGGACACCAGAACACAAATCAGTACTCAAGGGAGTCTCCAAAACGCTGACGCGGTGGCCGTGGCAACAGCTCTGGCTCAATTCTCATTCATGCAAGGAAGCCTGTCTTTAGATTGGCAGCTCGACATCGTTCCACCAATAAGCGAATCCGGTGTTGCGGCGCTGACCGGTACGATCGCCGCGCAGGGTAGCGAGGTCAAACTCAGCTCAATCGATCTTGAGACCTCGCTTTGTAATGCCGTGAATGCGGCACAAGGTCAACCCACTTCGCGTTCAGAAACCGATCAAACCTCGTTTCAACGATTTAAAATGCACCAGACCCTGAGCGGAACCGAGGTCATGATTGATGAGTTGACCTTTGCGACCGACGCACTGTCGATCGTTGCGCAAGGCTCAATAGACCGGGCAACCACAAAGTTTTCAGCAACCGCTGTCGCAAACCTCAACGCCCGCGTACTCAACGAACGCCCCAACTGCAAAATTAATCCCCGTCTCGCTGAGGTTCAGTGGCCCATCCGATGTCAGGGCATGACCGAGTCCGGCAGCCCTCGATCGTGGTGTGCGATCGATGTGTCGACCATTTTGCAACAGGGCTTTAAAAGTCGCCTGAACGACAAGCTTAATCCTGACGATCCCACGAATCTAATGCAGTCGCTGCTTAAGCGAATAAGGTAATCATGCAGACACCGCACTGGCTACATTCCTACCAAGAACTCGGAAACGCCTACACCAATAGTGCGAGCCCCGAGCCTGCAAGCGCGCCCGAGTGGATG
>CBFHJX010000044.1:11929-12199 GCA_965656285.1 Luminiphilus sp.
TCCGAGATCAAGTGGCCAACACAGTGGCGGCAAACTCAAGTCGCACTCAGTGCCTTTGCCGGACAAGGTGAACTCAGCGGGGCAAGACCCTCGGCCTCGGTCTACGCAGGACATCAGTTTGGGCAGTACAACCCGCAACTGGGCGACGGCAGAGCGATTTTACTGGGCGAATGGCCCGTCAGTGAGGCCGAACGTGTCGACATCCAGCTCAAAGGCGCCGGACAAACACCGTACTCACGAGGTGGTGACGGCAAGTCTCCTGTGGGTCCT
>CBFHJX010000045.1:0-11934 GCA_965656285.1 Luminiphilus sp.
AGAGACAGTCTGCGCGCTGGCGACAAAGCGACCAAAATGCGCCTCGAGCGCGTCTGAAATTTCACCGACTGTCGCGCGGTTTCGCGTCGCCTCAACGGCGAGTTCCAGTAAGTTACCTGTACCCGCCTTAGCCGCCGCTGTCAGAGCTGCCAAACTGTCACCCACTTTGGCACTATTACGCGACGCTTTGATCAATTTTAGTCGTGCAATCTGCGCCTCTCGGACCGCGTCATTGTCAACCTCGAGAATATCAACTTCGTCTTGCTCGTCAATTTGATATTTATTCACGCCGACGATGACGTCTTCGCCTCGATCGATGCGCGCCTGTTTCTTCGCCGCGGCTTCTTCAATACGAAGTTTTGGCAGGCCCGTTTCGATGGCTTGGGCCATCCCACCGGCTTCTTCCACCTCAGCAATCAACGCTCTCGCTTTATCAGCCATCTCGCTGGTCAACGACTCCATCATGTACGAACCGCCCCACGGATCAACCACCTGGCTGATCCCACTCTCTTCCTGGAGCACAAGCTGTGTATTACGCGCAATCCGCGCGGCGAACTCTGAGGGCAACGCTATCGCCTCGTCGAGCGCATTGGTGTGCAGACTTTGGGTGCCGCCAAACACAGCTGCCATTGCCTCTATGGTCGTCCGCACGATGTTGTTGTAAGGGTCTTGCTCGGTCAAAGACCAACCCGACGTCTGACAATGTGTTCTCAACATCGAACTTTTAGGGTTTTTCGGTTGAAACTCGCTAACGATTTCCGTCCACAGCAATCGAGCCGCACGCATCTTGGCAATTTCCGTATAGAAATTCATGCCGATGCCCCAGAAAAATGACAGTCGTGGTGCAAAATCATCGATGTTGAGTCCGGCCGCAATCGCAGTGCGAATGTATTCCTTCCCATCAGCTAGCGTGTAGGCAAGCTCAAGGGCCGCGTTCGCACCCGCCTCTTGCATGTGATAACCCGAGATGGAGATAGTATTGAATCGCGGCATAGTGTTAGAGCAGTACGCGATGATGTCGCCAATAATGCGCATGCTGGAGGTCGGTGGATAGATGTAGGTATTGCGAACCATGAACTCTTTTAAAATATCGTTCTGAATCGTTCCCGCCAGGGCCTCCGGCCCCACACCTTGCTCCTCTGCTGCGACGATGTAGCCCGCAAGTACGGGCAGCACAGCCCCATTCATAGTCATTGATACAGAGACCTTGTCCAACGGAATGCCGTTGAACAACACTTTCATATCCTCAACCGAGTCAACAGCGACCCCCGCTTTGCCCACATCGCCAGCGACACGTGGGTGATCAGAGTCATATCCACGGTGCGTCGCGAGGTCAAATGCGACCGAGACGCCTTGTCCGCCGGCTGCAAGTGCCTTGCGGTAGAACGCATTACTCGCCTCGGCCGTCGAAAAGCCCGCATATTGCCGAATGGTCCAACGCCGACCCGCATACATCGTCGCTTGTGGCCCTCGGATGTATGGACTGAGACCTGGCATCGTATCGGTGTAGGGTAAATTTGCTGTGTCTTCGGCCGTATAGAGCACTTTCATGGGGATATCGTCAGGCGTGAACCACGTGAACTCGTCTGGCAGCAACCCCTTATTTTGCTTTGCTACCAAGGCAGCCCAGGCCGTCTTACTCGAAGCCTCTGGATCATAAATGGGCATCAGTGCTCTCCTTGAGGCTCGGAGAGTTCCACCAGCACACCGTCGCAACTCTTCGGGTGAATGAAAATAACACGCGCTCCGTGCGCACCCGGCGCCGGTTTCTCCCCGATAAACTGATAGCCCTTGGCTTTGAGACGAATCACATCTGCGTCAATGTCATTCGTTCGAAAACACAAGTGATGAATCCCACCGCCGCGTTTCTCGAGGTAAGTCGCGATGGGCCCTGCCCCGTTTAATGGATGAACAAGCTCAATACTGGTCGGCGGAAGCGGGAAGAACGCGGTCGACGTCTGCGCTGTCTCCACCTCCTCGGTACCTTCGTAATCCAATCCAAAATCGGTCATAAACCGTTGAATAGCCGCCTCTAAGTTAGGGACGGCAATGGCAATATGATCTAATCCTGTAATCATGTGATTCTCCGAACTTAAATGACTGCATCCAACAGTAACTGGGTGCGCGACGCTCGCCGTGCAGCCAATGCGGCGGCTGAAATATCTTCGGGCTTTTCGTCAGGCGTCACTTTAAAGATAGGCTGTCCCTTTTTGATGATGACCCCATCCCCCTCAACAAGTACCTCCTCTATTCGGCCATCAAATGACGCGTGAACCTTGTTGAACATTTTCATCACCTCGACGATAAACAGCGGGTCCCCGGTTTTAAACGACTTACCCACTTCGGCGTAAAGGGGCTCTCCAGGGGCCTCACGACCATAAAACATACCGCCACTTGTGGCGACGATCTCATCGGACTTAGCCAAGGGCGGCGGTGCAAGCGCTTTAGCCATTAAATCCTGGTGCTTGTCATTCAACAGGCGCTCCGGAATATGAATGCTGAGGTCAGGTTGTACCGCCAAGTCATAGAATCCCGTTTGAACCGCAAGCGCTGGCAACAGCAGTAATAGCGATAGTCCCGCTTGATGTCCTGCATGCGCAGCCCGGATCTGTGCCCATTTTTCATCCGAGACCTCGGCGCTACTCCCTTGTTCAAGCGCGGTCTCAAGCGAGCCCCAGGTATCGACGTTGAGTGCTCTCGTCGCATCCATGTAGAAAGCTTCTGCCGTCTCCATCAGTACCGCGTCATGCGACCAAATCTTTTCTGAAGCTGCCGCAGTCCCTTCACTGTCGAGGTCAAGGAAGTGGTAGGTGTCGATTAACAAGCCCACCGGATTCTCGGAAAATCGGACTCGATTTTCCTCAATTTTAAAAGAATCGCGGTTCGCACTCAGCCACCCTGACAGAGTGTGCGGACATTGCAGTAACTTCATCATAGGCCGAAGAATTAAGGTTTTCTTAGCCTCAAGCACTGAAGCACTGGCGGAGTGTCTCACGTAGGCGCGCCAGGCAACGTCAAGATCGACCTCTCGAGCTACTGACGCTAGTTCACCGACCGCGGTAAGGTACGGCACGATGAACTTCGTCGTTGGCCGCGCGTTGACGGTGCGACTCAAAAACCAGTGAACCAAACCATAATGGAAGTTGAGATTGGTGCTTAAATCCTGACCGCGTAACGTTGTTACCCTCAAGATTTCAGCCATTTCTTCGTAAGCAGAAAGCCGACTGGCGCCGACACTCAAAATCAGTGCGATATTCGAATCATAGGCGCCCGCGAGTGTGTATTTCATAAAAACATCGGTATCAGGATTGTGCACACAGATGCCTTGATCGTCCCTTATTTCCCCCATGACGGCGTCTGACCAATGCTCAATCTGACCGCCAGCATGCGGCTGGAGTGCGTCGTTCGTTGCATTCATTCGGGCTTCAAGACTGTCGTTGTTGCGCAGAATTCGTTCCGGTTTTGGCAGCTGGGGTCCATGTGCCGCCAATAAGACCATCGCCTCAACCAACGAATTGACCGTAAAACTTTGCGCTTCGTCCTCTGGCTTGCTGAATTTCAGCGCGTAGCAAAGTTCCGAGACCCGATGTTCAACCTGAATGCGCGTGTTCATTTCCATGAAAAAATGACTGTCTGTATCGACAATACATTCGAAGGTGGATACCGAATCCAGCCCCACTGCAGCACCAAACCGCGACGCTTCTTCCTCCATCGTGTCGAGCGTCTCTACGTCAGCACGTAAGACGCCAGCCTCATCGTCACGACCACAGGACTCAGCCTCTCGCACGGCTTGAATCAGTGACTCTCGAGTCACTGAAACTTCAAGCAGCTTTTGCTCATGCATTTGGAGCGAGCAGTCTCTCCCTCCCAGCGTGGTGCACCACTGCCCATTACCAATCACCTGTATTTCTTGGTGACGCGTAGACTCGATGTTGAGCTCGACCAATACGTTTTTATTATCGCCCTGACCTGACGCTTTAACCTCTTGAAGAATTTCTTTAACCAGTTCACCGGTTCGAGATGCCTCGCCACGCTCAACGATACGCTGTCCTTTACCCCCGCCACCGCCGATGGCCTTCAAACGAACGCGGTTATTAGGGTACTTCTCGTTCATTCCCAGTACGGATTGCTCCAAGGTCAAAATCAGGTCGTCAACGCTATACACATCAATACCCGCACGGTATGAGGCCAGTAGAACGCGATCCGCAATTTCTTCAAGGTCCGCACCATCAAAATCGACATCGACTAGCCCCTCGCTGGCACATAACGTTTTCAGCGCGTCGATCGTCGGATGCGACTTAAGCAGTGTTAGCGCGGTGGCATTGTCGATTCCAGGTGTTACTGACACCCCAGCCTTCAGGGCCGTGCGCTTTGCTTCATCCTTGAGTCCAGCCTGACGTACAGTGCGCGAACACGGGCCAATAAAATTTAGCCCCGCCGCTTCCATAGACGCCACCATGGCCTCATCCTCGGCCATAAACCCGTAGCCGGCAAAGATCGCGTTGTAACCATGACCATGAGCAATCTGAATGATTTCTTGAATTCTGGCTTCGCGGTCCGCTTTATCAACACCTGAATAGTCGCTCACGCGATGGACTCGGAGCGGGTCACCGATAACACGCAACTCTGGTGCTATGGCCCTGGGGTAGACAATCGAGTCCTTTTCAGACAATAAGATTCCGTAATCAACAATACCCATTTCTTCGAAAACATCCATAGCCTCCTTGCGAATGGGGCCTCGACAAATAATCAAGGGCTTGATGTGGGTACAGTCAAACTGACGAACCCAAGGACTACTGCTGTCACCAAGACGTCGTTCTTGATGGATCAGCGGGTTATGCAAATAGTGATCATTTGACACAGAAAAACTCCAATTTAACCGGCTGAATGTTTAGTGGAATTCGCGCTGGACGCCGCCCATCGGGCCGGGCTCATAATGTCGCAAACAGAACATCAGGTGTTTACCGATAACCGAGCGGAGGTCAGACGGCATCACGATTTGCGAGACCGAGCCAAGACTCAGCGCCTCTTCAGGGTTCATTATTTCGCGCTCGTAACGCTTCGCAAGATCGGCCTCAGCAGTTTTTACCCACTCGGCAATACTTTCATGAGCCGAGGCCGCAGCCTCATCCTGAGTCATTCCGTTTGCAACAAGCTCGACAGCGGCGTCAGCAGCTCTACTCGACGCTGCCCGCCGGATCGCCTTAAGCTCGTCTTTGTAAACATACTCCACTCCTGCGGGGCCCATGACTGCAACGCGGGTCGTCGGTAATGCGACAACGAAGTCTGCACCCGTGGGATAGTTGTTGTACGAGGCATAAGCCCCACCAAACGCGTTTCTTATCAAAATAAGAAATCGTGGTGTTCTTAAATCGACGATTGCATCCAGCATGGCACGTCCAGCCTGAACAATTCCGCGATGCTCCTGCTCCCTCCCCGGAAGGAAGCCCGTCGTATCCTCAAGAAACATCACCGGGATATTGTAAAGATTGCAAAACCGAATAAATCGCGCGTTTTTTAAGGCGGCGTCAATATCGATCTGTCCCGAGGATACTGCTGAGTTGTTGGCCACAAATCCGACAACGTGGCCGCCGATTCGACCCAAGCAAGTAATTGTATTTTTGGCTCTCTCCTCTTGGATCTCTATGAAGTCGCCGTGGTCACACAACTGCTGAATGATGATTGAACTGTCGACGGGGGTGTTAAAGGCGGTGGCTGATTCAAAAGCGGTTTTCAGCAACGTATCAATGTCGCTGGTACTCCTGCCAATGGGGTCCGAGCAGACCTGTACTTTGGGGCCCGTCGCATTACTGTCCGGGAGATAACGCAAGATTTCTCTGACCTTTCGTAGCGCAGCCACCTCGTCTTCGACCACAAAGTCTGTGACGCCTGTTTGACTGTGAACATCTGGACCACCGAGTTCATCGGGCGTGATCTCCTCACCGAGAACCGACTTGACCACCCCGGGCCCTGTCAAACCAAAAAACGTGTCTCTCGGTTGGATAAGGAAGCTGCCTTGCCGCGGCAAATAACTGCCGCCGCCGGCATTAAAGCCGAACATACACATAATACTGGGCACGACACCCGAGATCTTCCGGAGGCCTGTGAATGCCTCCGCGTAACCGTCTAGCCCACCTACCCCCGCGGGAATATATGCCCCAGCAGAATCGTTTAATCCCACTAGCGGAATCTTGCGCTGACCTGCGACCTCAAAAAGGCGAGCCAGTTTCTCGCCATTTGTTGCATCCATGGAACCCGCTCTAAGCGTAAAATCATGCCCATAAATCGCGACATCACGCCCGTCGATCTTGCCAATGGCCGTCACAAGGGACGCCCCGTCCATGTTCGGCCCCCAGTTCTGATAAAGAATGGTAGGGGCTTCGTCGACGAGGAAGTGAACACGCTCCCAGACAGTCATGCGATTTTTGCTGTGCTGGCGCTGAATATTTCGATCGGTCGCCGCGGTTGTGGGCAATCGCTGCAACTCGAGACCGCGTGCTATGGCGAGTTCATACTCAGTGCTCGCCCGCTCTGTGTCACCAATCACCTCAAAAGGATTCGTCAATGTAGGCTCTAAATTATTATCAGGTGTTAAGTCCATTTTCTTCCCTACGTCTCTGATGGAGTGCGACCAAGTTCGTAAGCCAAAAAATAACCGGCGCTAGAGATCATACGCACACGAGTCATTTCCGATGACCCGACACATACTCGCATAGATGTTATGTAAAAAACCTCACCCATTTGCCGTATTTTCGCGCCGTTTGTCGCCTAAATCCGAGGAACATCAAGCCTTGAACAGAACTCGTGTCTTTCCTCAGGGTCTGCAATTGACATCGCATGGCGGACAAAATCAGCGCTCAGATGCGGAGCGAGCTGTTCGATAAAGGCAAACATAAACCCTCTGAGAAACGTACCGCGTCGAAAGGCAATGCAAGACAGCATCGGCGAGAAGTACTTACTGGTGCCTATTCTCACCAAATCATCATCAAACGGTTCTTCAACGGCCATGGTCGATATGATACCGACACCAAGCCCTCGTCGAACGTACGTCTTGATTACATCTGCGTCGGCGGCGGTAACAACATAGTTAGGAACTAAACCGCGTGCCTCAAAGCCCTCATCGATGCGGTAACGCCCTGTGAACCCCTCGGTATAGGTGATAATGGGGTATTGAGCCACCTGCTCAAGTGTTGGGTCGACAACGCCTGTCAACGGATGCCCCCTCGGCACCACCACACAATGGCTCCAACGGAAAAAAGGAAGGGACACGAGCGACGCGTATTGCTGCACGGCTTCTGTCGCAATGGCAAAATCAACAGCGCCCTTGGCCGCCATCTCCGCGATCTGTTGTGGACTTCCTTGCTTCATTTCCAATGAAACATCGGGGTGTTCCTGAACAAATTTTGAGATTGACTCGGGTAATACGTACCGGGCTTGCCCGTGCGTTGTGGCAACAGACATGCGGCCAGCAACATTGTCTGAGTAGTCCTGAGCGATACGCTTTATCGACTCGGTTTTTCGCAAAATCTCTCCGGCAATATCAATGATCGCCTCGCCGGCTGGCGTAATGTGGGTCAGGTGCTTCCCACTGCGGGCGAAAATTTCAACACCGAGTTCTCCCTCGAGCAGACGAATCTGCTTGCTAATACCAGGTTGTGAAGTAAATAGACTTTGTGCGGTCGAAGACACGTTTAAATCGTGGTGTGCCACCTCCCAGATATACTTGAGTTGTTGCAACTTCATTAAGCACCTCAAGGAATAAAAATCGAGCCTTAAGATACTTTGGTGCTAAGGGCCTGTACAGTCAGTCGACTTGCTGATTTGCGATGCCATGCGGCACGTGCCCCGTCGCAATGTGATCGGCAGCGAGCTCACAGTGTGTCTCCTGATCGTCGAAGAACACGTCTGCGTCGTAGGCCCTTAAAAATTCAACTTTCGGTAACCCACCTAAGAAAATCGACTCGTCCAGTCTGATGTCCCACTCTCGGAGCGTTCGAATCACACGTTCATGCGCAGGGGCAGATCGAGCCGTGACGAGTGCAGTACGGATTAATTGATCGTCCTCTGGCAGCGCTCGTTGAAGTGTGTGTAAGGCACTCAAAAAGCTCTTGAACGGCCCCCCCATTAAAGGTTCATTTCGCTGGGCTCGCTCGCTCGCTGTAAATGCCGCGAGGCCCTCGGATTTATAAACGCGTTCAGCTTCATCTGAAAAGAGCACCGCATCACCATCAAACGCAAAACGAATGGTTCCGCTCGTGCTCTCGCAAACAGGCTTTGAGACTAATGTGGCTGCTGCGACGTTATTTTCAAGCGCCATTCGAACGTCATCAGCTTCAGACGAGAGAAACAAGTGACATCCAAAGGCCTGTATGTAACGCCACGGTGACTCACCACCACAAAACGCCGCTCGAGTAATGGGCAACCCATAGTGTTCGATGGAATTGAAAATACGCAGTCCTGTGTCGGCTGAATTTCGTGATAAAAGAACAACCTCTACTCCCAAAGGCTCTTTCAACGCCGTGTTAAGCGCTAGCAGTTTCGTCGCCAACGCAAATGCCTGTCCGGGCTCTAGCGGCACGTCTTCGTGTTCTATTTGATAGGAAGAGTAGGCCTCAAGGCCTGCTTGCTCGTACACCAAATGCTCGGCATCAAGGTTAAAAAGGGCCCGCGATGAAATCGCGATAACCAGCTTCTCAGATGCGGGAGCTGCCAATTTATGGCGCCTCTGCGGCGTCCGTGCGCTGCCTGTCGCGCGCGAAATAATCTTTCGTCAAAGCAAATACCACCGGCGACAGTAGCAACAGTCCAATCAGGTTGGGAATCGCCATAAAGGCATTAAGTGTATCCGCGATAAGCCAAATCAAACCCAAGTCTGCGCCTGCTCCGACAGGAATTGCTAATACCCAGAGCACTCTGAACGGCATGATGCCCCGGGTGCCAAAGAGATAAACGACGCAACGCTCTCCGTAGAATGCCCAGCCCATCATGGTGGTGGTTGCGAACACGACAACACCGATCGTCACTACCCATTCGCCTCCCGGAAGCGCGGCGCCAAAGGCCATCGAGGTGAGACTGGCCCCTGATACCCCAGAATCTAGAACGCCTGTCAGCACGATAACAAGCCCCGTCATGGTGCAGACGATGAGTGTATCGATCATAGTGCCCAGCATGGCTACCAAACCCTGCTCCACAGGCTCCTTGGTTTTAGCCGCCGCGTGTGCAATCGGTGCACTGCCCAAACCGGCTTCGTTCGAGAAAATACCGCGTGCCACACCGAAGCGGATCGCCGCCCAGACCGTTGCTCCTGCAAAGCCACCCACTGCAGAGGCGCCGTTGAAGGCGCTATCAAAAATAACGCCAAAGGCTTCTGGCACCGCACTGAGATTCAACGAAATCACGATTAAGCTCATGACGATGTAGGAGATTGCCATTACCGGAACCACGGCGCCCGCGGTATCGGCAATCCGCTTGATTCCCCCTAGGATAACCGCGCCGACTACAAGCATCAGGGCAATACCCGTCACCCACCACGGGATGCCCGCATTGTCTGTAAGAACCTGCGCTACTGAATTCGACTGTACGGTATTGGCGAGTCCAAAGCCGGCGGTTGCGCCAAAGAGCGCAAATGCAAAGGCCAACCCTGTCGCAAACGCACCATAACGAGGGCCCAATCCATTTCGAATGTAATACATTGGGCCGCCACTGAACCCGCCCTGGTCGTCCTGCTCCCGGTAACGAACAGCAAGGACACCCTCCGCGTACTTCGTCGCCATTCCAAAGAGCGCCGTAATCCACATCCAAAATAAGGCGCCCGGCCCGCCCAACGTAATGGCTGTTGCGACACCCGCAATATTTCCCGTTCCAATCGTGGCCGACAGCGACGTCATCAAGGCCTTAAACGGTGCAATGTCTCCTTCGCCACGACCTGACACCCCGGAAAACAGCAAAGACACGGCACGCGGGATCTTTCTCAGGGTCATGAAGCCAAGTCCGACGGTCAGGTAGATGCCCGTACCCAGCAGCAGTATCAGCATCGGAAGCCCCCACGCCACGGCGTTAATGTCGCGGATTATTGTTTCAACCATGCCTACTCTCGCTTTTACTGTGGTGTGTTGACGGCTTGAACTCGCTGCAGCGAAGTTTGAAGCGCATCTGCATGTGGAAAGATACCGAATACCCCTCCCGTATGCACAAAAATGATATCCGCAGCGTCCGACTGAAACGACGAATGCTCAAGATCAGTCACCATGCCGTGAAAGGCTTTGCCGGTGTAGACTGGATCAAGCGTAATCCCCTCCAGTCGAGCCAACTCCGCCAGTGTATCAAATACTGCCTGATCAGCCCGTCCATACCCCGGTCCAATAAACTGGTCATTGGTGATCGTCTTTATGGGCTCGACCGGCAAGTCAGGTGTCGAGGCGCGCAAGGCCTGCCAGTCTTGCTGCGCCTTTTCGTTGAAGTAGGCAGCATCATCGCAGACGGCATAACTGATCACGTCTGCTGGGAGGTTGTGCATTAGTACACCCGCGTTTAAGCCCGCCTGCGTTCCCCCAGAGCCAGTTGCATGAACGATCGCCGCTTGCGGTATCGAGTGGCGCTCCATGTCTAATGAGAGCTCTTCAACCGCTGCAATGTATCCCCAAATACCGATTTCATCACTTCCACCAATGGGCAGAGACAACGCCTTCTCTCCCCTAGCTGCCCAGCGCTGCACCGCGTTGGCTAAGTGTTGGGTCATTTCATCGCCGGTAGTACCTCGAGACACATAAGTGATATCGGCATCGAGCAGTCGGCTCAATAAGTAGTTTCCCTCAAGCGCTTGCTCTTCCCCACGGAGAATGAGCTCGCACTTTAAACCCAACTGCGCTGCAACAGCAGCGGTTGCTCGGCAATGGTTACTCTGCAGCGCGCCGGCCGTAACCAATACGGTACAGTGGCGTGCTCGAGCCTCTGCCGCTATAAACTCGAGTTTTCTGACCTTGTTTCCAGTCAACAGTGAACCCGTGAGGTCATCGCGCTTGCACCAGATTCGGCGTCCGCGGCCCCAACGAGCAGTTGCACGTTCGAGAAGCACAAAAGGCGATGGCAAGAGCGCCAGTGGCTCCCTCGGTGGGTACTGAACCATGGGCTTATGCGCCTAAGGTTTTAATCGTGCCTTTGGGCAATGTTGCGGTGACGTGCGTGCGTTGAAACTTTAGATCGACCTTTTCTGACACATTGACCACCACGTACAAGTCCGACAGATCCATAACCTTTCCCATCAGTCCGGAGCTCATCAAAACCTCATCACCCTTGGACAACGAGCTGACCAGCTCCGCGTGCTCTTTCTGGCGCTTGCGCTGAGGCCTAATCGTGGTGAAGTACATAAAAATCAACAAGCCAATCATCATCGCCGGCAGGAACCACTCCCCACCCGCGGGTGCTGAGTTTGCTGTCTGTGCATGCGCCTGACTAATAAACATAAATAAACCTCAATAAATTAATAACTTACGGAATAAATGTAATAATTTTTCTACATTTCAAAATCAATAATAACAGGGGCGTGATCCGAGAATCGCGTCTCTTTATACACGGCGACCTCACGGGCGCGCCCTGAGAGCCCTGGACTGACCAGCATATAATCAAGTCGCCATCCAGTATTGTTCGCCCACGCTTGTCCCCTATTGGACCACCAGGTGTAAAGCTCGGGTTCTGACGTGAATTCCCGAAACGCATCAACCCAACCCTGCTCCTCGTATAGGTGAGTTAACCACTCACGTTCATAGGGCATAAATCCAGAGTTTTTCTGATTATTTCGCCAGTTTTTCAGGTCGATATTCTGATGGCAAGTATTCCAGTCCGCACAAATTATAAACTCCCGATCCTCGCTCAGCAGGCTTCTCAGGTGCGGGGTGAAACGCTCCATGAACACATCCTTGCGTGCCTGAGCAGCCT
>CBFHJX010000046.1:0-11526 GCA_965656285.1 Luminiphilus sp.
ATACTGCCAATTGACCAAGCTGTCTTCCCTGCACCGTTTGGTGCGGCAAACCCACATGATGAGGTGAATCCTCACATGCAAGGTTACGAGAACGACACACGATTGTACGAACTCGACGCCCAAGCGATCTTTGGCGAACTCTACTATGACGTGTCTCCTGATCTCCGGTTAACCTTGGGTGCTCGTTACTCAGATGAGACGAAGAAGAGTAAGCAACGTACGATCTACGTCACGTTTGCAGACCTCCCTCCGCTCGATGCTGAGAACAATGCCTACGGCTTCCCTGAGTACAACCAGGACGAGTTCACCTGGAAGGCGAATGCTACGTACAACATGAGTGACGACACCATGGTCTACGGAACATTGTCATCCAGCTTCAAGTCTGGTGGTGTGAATCCAATTTCCGTTGATGACGATCTGGCAGATCCTGCCGCAGGTGGTGACCCAGCAAACCTCGGTTTCGCCCCTGAATTTGTGGACGCGATTGAAATTGGTATGAAGACCACCTTCATGGACGGAGCGGCGCAGTTCAACGGTGCATTCTTCTACTATGACTACAAGGACATGCAGCAATCTAAGATTGTTTCGGTCACTTCACTGAACCAGAACTCCGATGCGGAGATCACCGGTTTTGAGGGTGAGTTCCGATGGGCGGCCACTGAAAATCTTGAACTGACGGCTAATGTGGGTTGGGTCAATGCAGAGCTGGGTGAGTACGACACGGTGGATACGGCTAACCCGAACGCGCTGGGCACAACGCAAGGTGTGACCAGTGTGAATGGCGTTAACTTCATCACGCCATACGTCGACGGCAGCGGAAATTTGGTTCCAGTTGATTACAGTCGTTGTGACCAGCCAGAACCGTTCCCTTGTGCGGGCTATCGCCAGAGCTTGAAGGGTAATCAAATTGCCCTGACGCCTGAGTTCAACTACAACCTCGGTGCAATCTATCGCACAGCGATGGGTGGTATGCCCGTGATTATGCAGACGAACTATTACTGGCAGGATAAAATGTACACAACCAACTTCAACAGCTCATCGAACGAGATTGAAGACTGGTCTATGTGGAACGCGAACGCGCGAGTTATGGGCGAGAACTGGTACGCCGAGGCTTGGGTTCGTAACATCATGGACGATGACAACATTACAGGCGGCTACTTAACGTCTTCAGTGTCGTCACTGTTTACTAACCAGTTTATTCTGGAGCCACGTACGTTTGGCTTAACAGTAGGCATGAACTTCTAAGACGTTCAGTTATTAAAAAGCCCGGCAATTGCCGGGCTTTTTTTTGTCTCGTATTTTTTAGTCCTTACTTCAGCATGGGTGCAAGGAACTTGCCGGTGTGAGACTTTTTGTTTTTAGCAACCTCTTCTGGCGTGCCCGTAGCGATAATTTGACCACCACCAGAGCCGCCCTCTGGGCCTAAGTCGACAACCCAGTCTGCCGTTTTGATGACGTCAAGGTTGTGCTCGATAATGACGACCGTATTACCACCGTCGCGCAGCCGATGTAGCACCTCGAGTAACTGACGAATGTCTTCAAAGTGCAAGCCCGTAGTGGGCTCGTCCAGTATGTAGAGCGTGCTGCCAGTGTCTCGCTTTGAAAGCTCTTTCGAGAGTTTGACGCGTTGCGCCTCACCGCCGGAAAGCGTTGTTGCCGCTTGGCCTAAGCTCACGTAGGTGAGACCCACGTCCATCAGGGTTTGGAGCTTTCGGTGAATTGACGGCACGGGTTCAAAGAAGTCGAGCGCGTCCTCAACAGTCATGTCGAGCACTTCGGCGATATTCTTGCCCTTGTACTTAATTTCTAAGGTTTCACGGTTGTATCGTTTCCCCTTGCAGACGTCACAGGGGACGTAGATATCGGGTAGAAAGTGCATTTCAACTTTGGTGACGCCGTCACCCTGACACGCCTCACAACGGCCACCACGAACGTTAAAACTGAAACGACCCGGCTTGTAGCCGCGAGAACGAGACTCTTGCGTACCCGCAAAAAGTTCGCGGACAGGTGTAAAGATGCCGGTATATGTTGCAGGGTTGGAGCGCGGCGTACGACCGATGGGTGACTGGTCGATATCGATGCACTTGTCGAAGTAATCGAGTCCTGAGCAGTCTTGGTGCGCCGCTGCACGGAGTGTTGTCGCGCCATTAAGCACGGTTGCCGCCAACGGATACAAGGTGCCGTTAATAAGTGTCGATTTACCAGATCCTGAAACCCCAGTCACGCAGGTGAGCAGCCCAACTGGAAGCTTAAGCTCCACATCTCTCAAGTTATTTCCGGACGCACCTTCAATGATCAGTTGTTTTTTGGTGGGTATATGCCGTTTTTTGGGGACGGAAACCTCTCGTCGGCCGGAGAGGTAGTCTCCGGTCAAAGAGGTTTTTGCGTCCATAATGTCTTGCATTGTACCCTCGGCGACCACGGTGCCCCCGTGCACTCCCGCACCGGGACCGATGTCGATGACATGGTCGGCGTTTCTAATCGCATCCTCGTCGTGCTCGACAACGAGTACGGTATTACCGATATCACGCAGGTGGGTGAGTGTTCGCAGTAGACGTTCGTTGTCTCGTTGGTGAAGTCCAATAGAGGGCTCGTCGAGAATGTACATAACGCCCACTAACCCTGCCCCAATTTGTGAGGCAAGCCGAATTCGTTGCGCCTCGCCGCCTGATAGGGTTTCGGCGCTTCGATTAAGGGTCAGGTAATTTAGGCCAACATCTACGAGAAAACGGTAGCGTGCTCGCAGCTCTTTTAATATTTTATCTGCGATTTCGCCTTCTCGGCCCGCCATTTCGAGCGCTTCGAAATAAGCATGCGCGTCACCGACGGGCAGCTCAGTAATACTCGGGAGCGTCCGCCCATCGACGTAAACGTTTCGTGCATCAGCGCACAGTCGAGTGCCTTGGCAGCTATTGCAGGGCGCAGTGGAGACGTATTTCGACAGCTCTTCTCGGACACCTGATGATTCAGTGTCGCGGTAACGTCGCTCCATATTGGGCAGTACGCCCTCAAAGGCGTGTTGTCGTTTAAAGACGCTGCCTCGGTCGTTGATGTAGGCAAATTCAAGTTCTTCACCCTGACTTCCGTGTAGCAAAATAGCTTTGTGGTCGGCGGAGAGTGCTTCAAAGGGCGTATCAATATCAAAGTCAAAGTGCTTGGCGAGTGACGTAAGAAGGTGAAAGTAATACACATTTCGTCGGTCCCAGCCGCGTATGGCGCCAGCGGCGAGACTGGCTTCAGGGTGCGCAACCACAAGCCCCTCGTCAAAATACTGTGTCACCCCGAGACCATCACACCGATCGCAGGCCCCGGCTGGATTGTTGAAGGAAAACAGCCGTGGTTCGAGCTCGTCAATCGAGTGGCCGCACTGTGGGCAAGCGTAGCGTGCTGAAAATAGGGTCTCATCGGCCGAGCCTTCCATAGGGGCAACGCTGGCGAGTCCGTCGGTGAGCTCAAGTGCCGTCTCAAACGACTCTGCAAGACGCAGCGCAAGGTCGTCACGGACTTTGAATCGATCCACGACGACGTCAATGCGGTGCTTCTTCTTCTTGTCGAGCTCGGGCACATCGTCAAGGTCGCAAACAATGCCGTCCACCCGCACACGGATGAACCCTGCGGCACGTGCCTGCTCAAAGACATGCAAGTGTTCGCCTTTTCGGTCGCGCACTAAAGGTGCCAGCAGCATGAGTCGCTCACCCTCGGGCATGGCCATCACCGTATCGACCATTTGGCTCACCGTTTGAGCTTTTAGACTGATGCCGTGTGTCGGGCACTTTGGGTCGCCGACTCGAGCGAACAAAAGTCGGAGGTAGTCATAGATCTCAGTGATCGTCCCCACGGTTGAACGTGGATTGTGCGACGTCGATTTCTGCTCAATGGAGATCGCAGGAGAAAGACCCTCAATATGGTCTATGTCAGGCTTCTCCATCATCGACAGGAACTGGCGTGCGTAGGTCGAGAGAGACTCCACGTAACGACGTTGGCCTTCGGCATAGAGGGTGTCGAATGCAAGCGACGACTTTCCTGAACCCGACAAGCCCGTAATCACCACTAACTTGTCCCGTGGTATGTCGAGGTCAATATTTTTTAGGTTGTGCGTGCGTGCTCCGCGAACCTGAATCGTGTCCATATTGGTGGGCTCTTTGTACGTCGGGAAGTGAATCGATAAACCGGTGGAGTATACGCTGATCGACGCCGCTTAGACTGCGAGCACCGAGATTTGTCGCGATCATGATAATCTACGCTTTTGCCGAGGTTATTCGTTTGTGACGTCTTTTTCTGCTAACGAAACGCGCGCCGTCTCGATGCTTGCCACCCTGTATGTTGTGCGCATGCTGGGGCTGTTTATGGTGCTTCCCCTGATTTCGATTTACAGCGCTGACATGGTCGGCGCAACGCCATTTTTATTGGGGTTGGCGGTTGGCGCCTATGGGCTGACTCAGGCCACGTTGCAGATTCCTATGGGCTGGCTGTCTGATCACATTGATCGTCGCTGGGTCATCGTGTTCGGTCTGACGCTGCTCATAGCGGGAAGCGTGGTCGCCGCGTTGTCGACGTCAATTTGGGGGGTTATTGGCGGGCGTTTTTTGCAGGGCGCAGGCGCAATTGCATCAGCCACTATGGCGCTAGTAGCCGACTACACACGGGTTGAGCAGCGCGCCAAGGCGAGCGCAATTATTGGTGGGAGCATTGCGATTGCTTTTGGTTTGGCCTTGGTTTTGGGCCCAACATTTGCAAATTTCGGAGGTCTGCAGGCGGTATTTGCAGCAACTGGCGCGCTAGCGCTTGCGGGAATGGCGGTCGTTGCATTCCTGCCCAAGCCACAGCGCTTTCAACGAGCACATCGCGCGGAGGGTGCTGGCTTTAATCGATCTCGTCTGGCTGATGTCTTGTCCATTAGGTCGTTGAATACGATGTATCTGAGTATCTTTTTTTTACACTTCATATTGATGGCCGTGTTTGTGGTGGTGCCCTCAAGCCTTGAGACTCAGGCCAATATTTCCCGAGAACATCACGCTTGGGTTTATTTGGGTGCACTAGTGCTCGCAGTTCCCGGAATCTACTGGTTGATTCAAGGGCGCCGCTACATGAAGGCGCCCACCCGGACCTTACTGACGTGCTTGGGTGTTTTGTTGGTGGGTCTGATATCGCTGGCGATGGGCGGTCCACCGGCCACACTGTTTGGCTTGTTGCTGTTTTTTACAGGATTTACGGCGCTCGAGGCGATGTTACCGTCACTCGCGTCAATTTACGCACCGGCCGACTCGCGTGGCACGGCAATGGGTGTCTTTGCCTCTTCGCAATTTAGCGGGGTCTTTTTCGGCGGAGTGTTGGGCGGCGCACTGCTCGAAACGTCTGGCGTCATTGGTGTGTGGTTGGGGCTGTCGGTTCTGGCGCTCGGATGGGTCTTTTTATTGAGTGTGTCGCGTTTGGCGTCACCAATTTCGTTCGAAGCCACATAAAGACTCCGATAGCTCTCCCCGAGACCTTGTGGGATTGGTATAGTGACCTCACGGTTAACAACGCCATAGCGTCCCGTGCCTTCAAAATTCGATGTAAGGCGGGCGATACAGGAGAATACGATGGCTACTCGAGGCATAAACAAAGTAATTTTGGTCGGCAACTTGGGTAATGAACCCGAGCATCGTGTGTTGCCTTCGGGCGGCGGCGTGACCAACATCAGTATTGCCACCTCGGAGTCTTGGAAGGACAAAAATACTGGGCAACCGCAAGAGCGGACAGAATGGCATCGGGTGGTGTTTTTTAATCGTTTGGCAGAGATTGCCGCTGAGTACTTAAGAAAAGGCTCTAAGGTTTACGTTGAGGGGTCATTGCGAACTCGCAAGTGGCAAGACCAGTCGGGACAAGACCGCTATTCAACGGAAATTGTGGCCAACGAAATGCAAATGCTAGACAGCCGAAATATGTCACAAGATGGTGGTGGCTACGCACCTAGTCCGTCATCTGCCCCAATGGCTCAGGCGACGTCTAACGACAACTACGCCGCGCCGACACCCACATCACAACCTGCGGACTTTCCAGAAGACGACATCCCATTTTAATGGAGTGGTCCTGGGAAAACGTTGCTGGTCTGGAGAGGTAACCGCAGTCAATGCGTGTATTGGTTCTCGGCAACGACACACCCGTTGGTTACTCCGTGAGTGCGTTTGCCAGTCCGCTCAGGCGACACGAGCTTATTGGCGTAAGCCTTGATAAGACGCGCTGGAGTCGCGAACGAAAAGCACGTCGGTTGGTGCGAGACACCGCGCCAGACATCGTCCTCGATGCTCGAATAGTGACCCAAATCGATTCGTCGCAACGCATAGACCACCGAGACGTGGAGCGGACCGTCTGGCTCGCAGAAGCTTGCGAGCGAGTGGGTGCAAGTTATTTTTACTTATCCAGCGCTTTTGTTTTTTCAGGACAAATGACGCGCCCGTATCTCGAGAGTGACACGCCCGATGTGACTTCCGGCTTGGGTCGCGTCTTAATAGATATCGAAGAGGCACTCACAGCACGATTGGATGACGTATTGATACTGCGACTGGGGCGTTTATTTGCTGGGCGACGCCCTAATGCGTTGTGCACATCGCTCGATGCCCTTCGGCGTGGTCAGGCGGTACGCGTTTCCGATCGTTTGCAGGGTAACCCCGTGCATGTTGGCGAAGTCGCGCGTGTCTGTATGGGTATTCTTGACCAAATGAGTGTTGGAGGGGACAGACACGGTGTTTTTCATTACTGCAGTCTTGGGGAAACCGGGTACATGGATTTTGCAGAGGCGGCCATGGCGTGCGCCTCGCAATATGCGCCGTTGGCGAGTGCCAGTGAGTTGCTGCACGACGTGACTGACGAGTCCAGACCCTTGCGGAATCACACTCTCGATTGCAGTAAGATTCGGCGCGAATTTGGAATACAGCAACTGCCGTGGCGTAATTTTATTGAGCGAGCCGTCACCCGCTATTTGGAGTTATATGTTGACGGTGAGGGAGTGATCGAAAAATCATGAGTGATGGATTAAACATTGCAGTGTTGACCGTAAGCGATACGCGAACCGCGGACACGGACACATCGGGTCAGTTTCTCGAGGACGCGCTGTTGGCGGCAGGTCATGTATTGGCGAGTCGTGCTATTGTGATTGACGACATTTATCAGATTCGAGCTCGTTTGTCGGCTTGGATCGCTGACTCGACTGTGCACGCGGTTTTAGTGACTGGCGGAACGGGGTTTTCGGGGCGAGATTCGACGCCTGAGGCCGTATTGCCGTTATTTGATAAGACGATCGAAGGTTTTGGTGAGGTATTTCGTGCGCTCAGTTTGCAAGAAATAGGCTCATCAACCGTTCAGTCTCGCGCCATCGCGGGGCTGGCCAATCGAACCGCTGTTTTTTGTATGCCGGGATCGACGGGTGCGTGCAAGACTGCCTGGAACGGTGTCATCAAGGATCAGTTGGACGCAGAACACCGACCCTGTAATTTCTCGAAGGTGCTAAAGGGCCAGATTTAAAGACGGGACAGGCTTTCGAGCGCTAGGCTGTTTAGGCCCGATTAAAGCGCTGGAACACCAGCGTTGCATTGGTCCCGCCAAAGCCAAAGCTGTTGGACATGACTCGGTTGAGGTGAACGTCATTGCGCGCTTCACGCACCACGTCCATGCCCTCTGCACCATCGTCTAAGTTATCGACATTAGCGGACGCGGCAATAAAGTTGTTTTGCAACATTAAGAGCGAATAAATAGCTTCCTGAACTCCCGCGGCACCTAAAGAGTGACCCGACAGTGATTTAGTCGACGCAATCGCAGGCGTCGTATTACCAAAAACTTCACGAACAGCCCTCAGCTCCTGTATGTCACCGGCGGGTGTACTGGTCCCGTGAGCATTGATGTAATCAATGTCGCCATCAACCGTTGCCATGGCCTGTTGCATGCAGCGAACGGCACCTTCACCGGAGGGCGCGACCATGTCGTGCCCGTCCGACGTTGCTCCGTAGCCCACGAGCTCGGCGTAAATATGCGCACCACGGGCTTGCGCGTGCTCGAGCGACTCCAACACCAACATGCCGCCGCCGCCAGCGATCACGAATCCATCGCGATCCGCATCGTAGGCACGCGATGCACAATCTGGTGTCTCGTTGTACTTAGTAGACAGCGCACCCATGGCGTCAAAGAGACAGCTCAGCGACCAGTCGAGCTCTTCGCCACCACCGGCGAATACAACGTCTTGTTTGCCGAGCTGGATTTGCTCCATTGCATTACCAATGCAGTGTGCACTGGTAGAGCAGGCGGATGAGATCGAGTAATTGACGCCTTTAATTTGAAACGGTGTCGCCAAGCACGCAGACACGGTGCTGCCCATAGTCTGGGTGACGCGGTACGGACCCACTCGGCGCAGTCCACGCTCGCGTAAAATATCGGCAGCCTCAACTTGGCTTGCGGATGAAGCGCCACCTGAGCCTGCAATGATTCCAGTGCGAACGTTAGACACTTGCTCCGGCGTCAGTCCCGAATCTGCGATTGCTTGTTCCATGCTCAAAAACGCGTAGCCGGCGGCATCGCCCATAAATCGCCATTGCTTGCGATCGATATGTTCGGAGAGATCAATGTTGGGCTTTCCGGACACCCAGGAGCGCATGCCGATTTCTTCTTGGGCGGCACTGTAGGTGATGCCTGACTTGCCGTGCTTCAGCGAATCTGTGACTTCTTTAGCATTATTTCCAAGGCTCGAGACGATGCCTAAGCCCGTTACCACCACACGCTTTGTCATTAGAAGTTTTCCGTCGATTGAAACAAGCCCACCCGAAGGTCAGTGGCGGTGTAAATTTCTCTGCCGTCGACTGAAACCGAGCCGTCGGCGATGCCCATCACGAGCTTGCGCTCAATGACGCGCTTCATTTCAATTTTGTAAGTGACTCGCTTGCTGGTCGGCAGAATTTGCCCAGTAAACTTGACCTCGCCGGACCCCAGTGCGCGGCCACGTCCAGGATTACCGCGCCACCCTAAGAAAAAGCCGACCAGCTGCCACATCGCGTCGAGGCCCAGACAGCCCGGCATGACGGGGTCACCCGGGAAATGACAGTCGAAAAACCACAAGTCCGGGTGTATGTCGAGCTCAGCCAAAATCAGACCTTTGCCGGCCTTGCCACCGTCACTGTTGATCTCTGCAATGCGATCGAGCATCAACATGTTATCAATCGGTAGTTTGGCGTTGCCGGGACCGAATAAATCACCCATGCCACAGGCGACTAATTCGTCTTTGGCGTAGGAACTCTGGGGGGTAAACACAAATTTATCACTCATCGGACTAGGATACCGCGGAGCGCTGTGACTTGCATCTGCTTTGAGGCAGAGGAGTGGAGGATGTCACAATTGTAGGCGCACAGATGTAAATGCCTGCCATTGTGTGGGCTCGCCAAAATTTGTAACGAAGATGATATAAGCTCACGGGTTATAATCTCATTCGCATGCTGGTTTCAGTAGTTGTCAGGTTGTATTGGGGACGTTCATGAGTCAAATCGTGCCAGTTTTGCTTTGCGGAGGCGTGGGAAGTCGCCTCTGGCCGGTCTCGAGACAAGGTCGGCCTAAGCAGTATTTGAATTTGATTGGCGAAGATTCAATGCTCCAGCAAACACTGATAAGACTTGAGGGCCTGGATCAGGCACCGCCGATTATCGTGTGTAACGAGGAGCACCGATTCTTGGTGGCTGAGCAAACTCGCCAGATTGGAATTGAGTCGGCCACAATTATTCTAGAGCCCGAAGGAAAGAACACGGCGCCGGCTATTGCGCTGGCGGCGCTTGTCGCTTCAGCCACCAATCCCGACAGTGCGCTCTTAGTGCTTCCCGCGGACCATCACATTGGGCGTCCTGAGCACTTGCGGGCGGCTGTCAGAGAGGCATTGGACGTCGCATTACACACCAAGCTTGTGACCTTTGGGCTGGTGCCTACCCGTGCCGAGACGGGTTACGGGTACATCAAGCGCGGCGAGACACTGTCTGGGAATGTGGCCGTTCTTGATCAGTTCGTTGAAAAGCCCAATGAGGTTACCGCTAAAGGCTACCTTGAATCGGGGGAGTACGTTTGGAATAGCGGCATGTTTTTGTTCAAGGCAGGCCACTTTTTGGACGCTTTGTCTGAGTTTCAACCCACGATAGTGGCCGCTTGCCGCGCCGCGATGGCAAATTCTGAAAGTGATATGAACTTTGTGAGGCCCGATTCGAAGGCGTTTGCCAATTGTCCCTCTGAAAGTATTGATTACGCGGTCATGGAACACACGACAGACGGCGCTGTTGTGTCGCTGGATTGTGATTGGAGTGATATTGGTGCGTGGTCCGCTTTGTGGGACACGGGCGGTAAAGACGGGGAGGGGAACGTCACGCACGGTGATGTGGTTCTTGATAACACGCGCAACAGCTATGTGCGTAGTCAGTCGCGTTTGGTGACGACTTCTGGTGTAAACGATTTGGTGGTGGTTGAAACGGCCGATGCAGTAATGGTGGCAGATCGCCACTCGGTACAGGACGTTAAGAATATTGTAAGCATGCTGAAGTCTCAGCAGCGAAGCGAGGCGGATGCGCATCACCGAGTATTTAGACCCTGGGGTTTTTACGAGTCACTGATTGTGGGTGATGGGTTCCAGGTGAAACGTATTGTCGTCAATCCGGGTCAGCAGCTTTCGTTGCAGATGCACCATCATCGTGCGGAGCATTGGGTGGTTGTGCGAGGCACGGCAGAGGTTATCAACGGTGACCAGGCAATGACGCTGGTCAAGGACCAGTCCACCTTCGTACCAGTGGCGACTCAGCATCGATTGAGTAATGTGGGTGCTGTCCCGTTGGAGCTGATAGAAGTGCAGACGGGGAGCTACTTTGGTGAGGATGATATCGTTCGATTTGACGACGACTACGGCCGATAAGGTCTCGATTTGGTCATGAATTTTGGAGATTAGAAATGATTAAAAAGTGTATGTTTCCCGTCGCCGGCTACGGCACGCGCTTTCTTCCCGCAACAAAAAGCACACCGAAGGAAATGTTGCCCGTGGTGAATAAGCCGTTGCTCCAGTATGGGGTGGAGGAGGCACTCGAGGCGGGCATGAACAACTGTGCTTTTGTGACGGGCCGAGGTAAGCGCGCGATTGCGGATCATTTTGATATCTCCTATGAGCTTGAGCATCAAATTTCCGGCACGTCGAAGGAGAAGTACCTCGAGGGCATTCGCGACGTGATTGACCGCGGCATCTTCACGATGGTGCGTCAGCGCGAGATGAAGGGTCTGGGACACGCGATTTTGACCGGTGAGCCGTTGATCGGCGATCAGGCCTTTGGGGTGCTGCTGGCCGATGATATGTGTGTCAACCAGCAGGGAGCTGGGGTGCTCGCGCAAATGTCGGAGCTGTATAACCAATTTCGCTGTTCGATCGTGGCCGTCATGGAAGTGCCGGATGATCAAATTAGCGCTTACGGCGTGATTTCGGGGGACGATATGGGCAATGGTCTCTACCGAGTCGATAAAATGGTCGAAAAACCCGCTCCAGAG
>CBFHJX010000047.1:0-11499 GCA_965656285.1 Luminiphilus sp.
AAAAGCTACAACATGCCGGGCTGGCGAGTTGGATTTTGCTGCGGTAACAAGGAGCTTATTGCGGCGTTAACGCGGATTAAATCTTATCTGGATTACGGAATATTTACGCCCGTGCAAGTTGCCGCCATTACGGCACTCGAGTCTGATCAAACCTGTGTTGAAGAGATCCGTCAAATGTACAAGGAACGTCGCGACGTGCTCTGTGACGGACTGAACAAGGCGGGCTGGGCGGTAACGCCTCCTAAGGCGACCATGTTCGTCTGGGCTAAAATTCCCGCACCCTTTGATCAAATGGGATCGCTTGAGTTCAGTAAGCTGTTGCTTAAAGACGCGGGAGTTGCGGTATCACCAGGGATTGGTTTTGGCGAATACGGTGAGGGATATGTTCGTTTTGGGCTCATTGAAAACGAGCATCGAACCCGTCAGGCCCTGCGCGGTATCAAAAAAGTATTAAGAGCTGGGCTGCCCAGTGACTGGAATGCGCAATGACACAAAAAACGATAAACATAGGGATCTGTGGTCTAGGAACTGTGGCTCAGGGACTTCTTACGCTGTTAGCGGAGGCCGATGAAGTCCTCGAGGCGCGAGTGGGCGGTGCAATAAAGGTCGTGCACGTTGCCACTCGCACAGCGAAACCCAACGTCGACTTGTTGGACGCTTATGAGTCGCGCGACGTGTTCGATGTGGCTCGTAATCCAGACGTGGATATTTTGGTCGAGCTCATTGGTGGGACCACTGTGGCACACGACTTGGTGCGTGAAGCGCTTAACCAGGGTAAACACGTGGTCACGGCGAATAAGGCGTTGCTTGCTGATTACGGTGACGAGTTATTTGAGCTGGCGCAAGCCCAGGGAAAGGCCCTTTATTTTGAGGCGGCAGTCGCTGGCGGTATTCCGATTATTGAGGCCGTGCGAGCAAGTCTGGCAGCGAACCACATTACAGCGCTGGCGGGGATCATTAATGGCACCGGTAATTTTATCCTTTCTGAAATGGCGGCGAAGGGTAGGGAGTTTGCCGATGTGCTCGAAGAAGCTCAGCGACTGGGTTACGCAGAGGCTGATCCCTCGTTCGATGTCGACGGCACAGACGCGGCACAAAAACTCGTACTATTGGCCGCACTGGCCTTTGGCGCGAAGGTCAATGCGCAAGCGCCCTTCAAACAAGGCGTCGATAGTGTTGCGCCGCTCGATCTTGAATACGCGTTGGAGCTGGGGTACCGAATTAAGCATCTGGGCATTGCTAAGCGCGAGGGTGACTCGCTACAACTTCGTGTGCACCCGACACTGATTCCGACGACAAAACCGCTTGCGCAGGTTGACGGTGTTTTGAATGCCATAATGATTAACGCATCGGGTGTCGGCGAGCTATTACTGGTGGGCGCTGGTGCAGGCTCTAGACCCACTGCGAGCGCTGTGTCTGCAGATATAATATCGATTGCGCGTGCGATAGCGTCAAATGGACAACCACAGATCAACGCGTTGGGCGTTCCGATCGAAAATCTCGCAGATATTAGAATTTCCAATATCGACGACGTCTCATCAGCATGGTATCTGCGGCTTGAGGCCAATGATAAGCCGGGCGTTATGGCGTCTATTACGCAACGTTTGAGTGAGCACGGTATCGGTATCGAGTCACTGATACAAAAGCCAGAATCAGCGAAGCTCTCGAGGGTGCCGGTGATTATTCTTACTGACGAGGCATCGACTCACAGCGTCGTTGAGGCAGTTACTGCAATAGAGGCGCTAGCGGCGGTTGAGGGGCCTGTGACAAGCCTCCGTGTCGAAAACTTTTGATTCCAAGGGGCTGATCAAACTATGTCAATTCGCTATGTGAGCACTCGAGGTAACGGGCCTGAACTCAATTTTGAAGACGTACTGTTGGCGGGACTGGCCTCCGATGGTGGCCTTTACGTACCGACGTCGCTGCCTCACTTTAGCAAAGAAGATTTGCTTTCCATGCGCGAGATGTCCTACGCGGAACTCGCCTATGAGATCGTCGCACCGTTCGTGGGTCCATGTATTACCGAGTCCGATTTACGGACAATTCTCAATGACACCTATGCGGAGTTTCGTCACCCAGCGGTGGCGCCTTTAGTGCAACTTGAGGATGATCAGTGGGTTTTGGAGCTGTTTCAAGGACCAACGCTTGCGTTTAAAGACTTTGCACTGCAGCTGTTGGGGCGGTTGCTCGACCATGTGTTGGACAGGCGCGGAGAAAAAGTTGTCATTATGGGAGCGACATCCGGTGACACAGGCAGTGCTGCGATTGAGGGATGCAAGCGGTGCGACAACATTGACATGTTTATTTTGCATCCACACGAGCGTGTTTCGGACGTCCAGCGTCGTCAGATGACGACGGTCATTGCACCCAATATTCATAATATCGCCGTTCAGGGTAACTTCGACGATTGCCAAGCCATGGTTAAAGCGAGTTTTGTTGCGGAACCCTTTTTGCCGGACGGCCGCCGGTTGGTCGCCGTGAATTCTATTAACTGGGCTCGAATCATGGCCCAGATTGTCTATTACTTTTACTCAGCGCTCGCGCTTGGGCGCATTGAGGCACCGATCAGCTTTTCGGTGCCTACTGGAAACTTCGGTGATATTTTCGCAGGTTATCTGGCGAAACAAATGGGGTTGCCTGTCGAGAAGTTGGTTATTGCAACCAATCGCAACGACGTTTTACATCGAGTCCTGACCCATGGAACTTATGCAAAGTTGTCGCTCGAGCCCTCGTTGTCGCCGAGTATGGACATTACCGTCTCGTCTAACTTTGAGCGGTTGCTCTTTGATCTGGCCGGTCGCGATGGGGCTGTTTTGAGTCGATGG
This sequence comes from Luminiphilus sp., assembly GCA_965656285.1. Lineage (GTDB taxonomy): Bacteria > Pseudomonadota > Gammaproteobacteria > Pseudomonadales > Halieaceae > Luminiphilus. The sequence goes on from CBFHJX010000047.1 coordinate 2,826, forward strand.
ATGGAGGAATTCTCGGGGGGTAATTTGACACTCTCTGGGTCGGTGCTGGCCCAAGCGAAGACACTGTTCGATAGCCACCGATGCTCTGATGAGGAGACCTGTGAAGAGATTGCACAGGTTTGGGAAAATAACGGCTATCTGGTGGATCCTCACACCGCGATTGGCACCAAGGCTGCGCGCGCCTGTCAGGGAGACAGCTCAGCGATTATGGTGACGCTCGCCACGGCGCACCCAGCAAAATTCCCGGCCTCGATAGAGGCTTCTGGCATTGGTGTGACAGCCGACCTTCCGGCTCACTTAGCCGACCTTTTCGAGCGGGTGGAGACCTACGACGTGCTACCCAATAACCTGGCTGACGTTCAGCGATTCATGGCCGAAAACTGTCGCGCCTGATGTCTCACGCCGTAACCCACAGATCGGGTGTGATTTCGTCGGAGTTAAGCGCGGCGGCACTACCTCAAGCACTCAAGCAAATTTATGCCAATCGTGGCGTTGATCGGCTGGATGACATTACCCTCCCGCTGAGTCAGCTAGCGCCACCCTCGGCACTTAAGGGCGCTCAGGCAGCGGCTGAAATGCTCGCCGACGCGATTGAGTTTCATGCAAGTGTCGTCATCGTTGGCGACTTTGATGCCGACGGGGCGACGAGCTGTGCGCTTGCCGTGTCTTTGCTGAAGCAAATGGGTTTGGAGGAGGTGACCTATTTGGTGCCTAATCGCTTTGAGTTTGGCTACGGGCTGACACCTGAAATCGTTGGCATTGCGGCACAGTATCAGCCCGACGTGTTGGTCACCGTCGACAACGGAATCGCGAGTATTGACGGGGTAATGGCCGCCCAAATGCTGGGTATGAGCGTCATCATTACAGACCATCATTTACCCGGAGACACGCTGCCCGAGGCAGACATTATTGTGAACCCTAATCAGCCGGGTTGTCCGTTTCCAAGTAAAGCGCTCGCAGGCGTGGGGGTTATGTTTTACGTACTGACGGCGTTGCGCGCTGAGCTGCGAGGACGAGGGTGGTTTGAGTCGATGGGTATCGATATTCCCAACTTGGCAGACGCACTTGATTTAGTGGCTCTCGGCACGGTCGCAGACGTCGTTCCGCTGGACAAGAATAATCGTACATTGGTGGCTGCGGGCTTGGCGCGTATGCGCAGTGGGCGAGCGCGCCCTGGCATAGAGGCACTTTTTGAGGTCGCGGGTCGTGACATTAGCCAGGTGTCCTCAACCGATCTTGGATTTGTTGCCGGTCCTCGGCTGAACGCGGCAGGTCGATTAGACGACATGTCTGTGGGTATCGAGTGTTTGCTGGCCGAATCGTCAGCGTCAGCGCGGATATTGGCGACACAGCTCAATGACTTCAATAAAGAGCGAAAAGAAATAGAGCGCACAATGCAGACGGATGCTATGGCGCTTCTGGAAAAGGGTGATCTGTCGGTTGGCAATGAAGACTTTGCGTTGTCACTGTTTCATGAAGACTGGCACCAGGGTGTTGTGGGTATTTTGGCATCGAGGATCCGTGAGCGTTTCCACAGACCGACGATCGTTTTTGCTCAGTCGGGCGATGGCGAGCTGAAAGGCTCTGGTCGTTCTATTCCCGGTGTTCACTTGCGAGACGCGCTTGACCGTGTGGCAACATCAACGCCGGACTTAATCACCAAGTTTGGCGGTCATGCGATGGCCGCGGGTCTGAGCCTCTCACAAGACGACCTGCCAAGCTTTAGAGAGGCCTTCAACCGTGTCGTCGCCCAAGCGCTAAAGGGGAGTCTTCCCGATCAAGTGACGGTGACTGATGGCCAGCTACCCCAGTCAGACCTGACGCTGGAACTCGCCGAAGCTCTTGAGTCTGGTGGCCCGTGGGGGCAGGCGTTTGACGCGCCGTCTTTTGAGGGCGTATTTACTGTTTCTGATATGCGTGTGGTGGGCGAGAAACATTTAAAATTTAGGTTATTCACTGAGGCCGGGTTGATCGACGCCATCGCGTTTAATGCGGATGTTGAAACGTGGACGCGAGATAAGCCACAGGCGCTGCGCTGCGTGTATCGACCTTGTGTGAATGAGTATCGCGGCGAGCGACGGTTACAGCTTCAGATAGAGTCACTTTGGGCTGAGGCCTCGGGCTGATTTTCTGGAACAAAGGTTCGGGCTCGGCTACACTCTGCGCCGCGTAACATGACCGGGATTGAACGTGGAAATCGCTCCTCTGATTAATCAGTTAAAAGATATTCGGGTACGAACAGATGTGCTTCGGGGGTATCTTTGACTTTGCTACCAAGAAAGAGCGGCTCGCTGAGGTAGAGCTCGAGCTCGCCGAGCCCAGTGTTTGGGATGACCCGGATCGTGCTCAAAGTTTAGGTCGGGAACGCGCGTCCTTGGAGCTGGTCGTTCACACCATAGAGAGTCTCGAGTCGGGCCACGAAGACGGCGAGGCCTTGCTTGAAATGGCGCAGGCTGAAGATGATCAGGAAACTGCTGATGAAGTAGGTAACGACATTGAACAGCTCCTCGCTCAACTCGAGACGCTTGAATTCCGGCGTATGTTTGCGGGCGAAATGGATCCCAATAATGCGTTTCTCGATGTCCAGGCGGGCTCAGGCGGCACAGAAGCGCAAGACTGGGCCGAGATGCTACTTCGAATGTACTTGCGGTGGGGTGAAAGCAAAGGCTTTAAGGCAAGATTAACGGAAGTCTCTGCGGGCGACGTGGCCGGAATTAAGAGCGCAACGGTGCAGTTTGAGGGTGAATATGCCTTCGGATGGTTGCGAACGGAGACCGGTGTGCATCGTCTGGTGCGCAAGTCGCCATTTGACAGTGGTGGTCGGAGACACACGTCGTTCTCGTCCGTATTCGTGTCGCCAGAAATCGATGACAATATCGATATTGATATAAATCCTGCCGATTTGCGCATCGATACGTATCGCTCGTCGGGTGCGGGAGGGCAGCATGTTAATACCACGGATTCCGCTGTTCGCATTACTCACGAGCCCTCGGGCATTGTGACGAGCTGTCAGACGGAGCGGTCACAGCACCAGAATAAAGACAGCGCGATGAAACAGCTCAGAGCGAAACTCTACGAGATGGAGATGCTCAAGCGCAGCGCTGAAAAGCAAGCGATGGAAGACAGCAAGGCTGATATTGGCTGGGGCAGTCAAATTCGCTCGTACGTATTGGATGATTCGCGAATCAAAGATTTGCGGACGGGTGTTGAAAATCGAAACACGCAAGCCGTTTTAGACGGCGCGCTCGACCCCTTTATTGAGGCCTCGTTGAAAAAAGGCCTATAGGTTAGGACGACTTATGACTGAAGCAGTGACCACACCGAACGAAGAAGACAACAAGCTCATTGCTGAGCGTAGGGCGAAACTCGCGAAGTTGCGGGCGCTTGGGAACGCGTTCCCCAACGATTTTCGACGCTCGGCAATGGCGGGCGATCTTCAAGAGACTTATGGACATGAGACTAAAGAAGCCTTAGCTGAAAAAAATGAGTCGTTTGCAGTGGCGGGTCGATTAATCCGTACCCGCGGTTCGTTTCTCTTGATTCAGGACGGTTCAGATACGCTTCAGCTTTACATTGACCGTAAAGGTCTCCCAACCGAGACCCTTGAGGCGATAAAAAGTTGGGATCTTGGCGATATCGTGGCGTCTTCAGGGGTGCTTTGTAAGAGCGGGAAGGGCGATTTGTACATCAATATGGAGCGTGCTGAGCTGCTAACAAAGGCGTTGCGACCGCTCCCTGATAAATATCATGGCTTGGCGGATCAAGAGCTGCGCTATCGACAACGCTATGTTGATTTAATTACTAATCCTGAAGTGCGAGAGACGTTTAAAATACGTTCTCAGGTGGTTGCCTTTATTCGGTCATTTTTAGACGGTCACGGGTTTATGGAAGTGGAGACCCCGATGCTGCACCCTATTCCCGGTGGGGCAACGGCGAGGCCTTTTGCGACACATCATAATGCGCTCGATATGCCCATGTTTATGCGGATTGCCCCGGAGCTCTACCTCAAGCGACTCACCGTTGGTGGCTTTGAAAAAGTCTACGAAATTAACCGTAATTTTCGCAACGAAGGACTATCTACGCGTCATAACCCCGAATTTACAATGCTTGAGTTTTACTGGGCCTATGCGGACTATCGTGATGCGATGGATTTGACCGAGCAGTTGCTACGAGAGCTCTCAGACACGGTGTTAGGGACGACAGTCGTCCCCTGCGGGGATGAAACCGTCGACTTTAGTAAGCCCTTTGATCGGTTGACGGTGACGCAGGCCATATGTGCACACAACAGCGGTATCACTGAAGACCGTTTGGCCACGCGAGAGGCGGCTGTTGAGGTGCTCAGTGAGCTGGGTGTGCAAGCGAAAGACAGCTGGGGGCTGGGTCGTATTCATATGGAAATTTTTGAGGAGACCGCGGAACACCAACTGATTCAGCCGACGTTTATTACTGCGTACCCGACCGAGGTTTCGCCACTGGCGCGCCGCAATGACCACAACCCTGACGTGACTGACCGGTTTGAGTTTTTTGTCGGTGGTAGAGAACTTGCTAACGGCTTTAGTGAGCTGAACGACGCGGAGGATCAGGCTGATCGATTCCGCGCTCAAGTCGCTGAGAAGGACGCGGGAGATGACGAGGCCATGCATTATGATCACGACTATATTCGAGCTTTGGAATACGGCTTGCCCCCAACTGCGGGAGAGGGCATCGGTATCGACCGCTTGGTCATGTTATTGACCAATTCCGCGTCGATACGCGACGTGATCTTATTTCCTCACATGCGTCCTGAGTGAATAACTAACGCCGTGCTCCTAAAAGACTGCTATTCTCCGCCAATGAACAAAGTCTCACGACACAGTCGCACTGCACTACTGGCACTTCTGACAAGTGGGATACTGGTGGGTTGTCAGTCGACGCCCGTTTCAAACGCTTCTGTGGTGGTTCCCGCAACAACAATCGAGGCTTCCGCAGAGCAGACACCGGAACTTAATATCCCAGAGTCGGTGTTAGACGCTGACTGTAATTGCTCTGACCTGGTAGTCACGCCAGAGGAAACCGACTTTGACCGTGGGGTTCGTGCGTTGGCTGCCCGTGACTATCCACAGGCACTTCGGTATTTTCAATCGCACGCCCAAACGGAGGACGTAAGTGCCTCACGAGAAGCCGAAATAGGACTGGCCTTCATCGCAGTTTTACGTGCAGATGGCACAGACCAATCTAATTCGGAGGCGTTAGACGACAGAGCCGAAGTTATGGCTCTGGCCCTCGCGTTACTGACGCAGCTCGAAAGTCAGGTGTCTCGACTCGATGAGGTCAATACTAAGCTTGCGAGCGACCTCGAAAAGCGAGAGGCCGTGCTCAAGCGGTTACGCGAGCTTACGCTGGGCCAACTGGAAGACTGACGTCAAACCGAGAGCCTTCGTTGGGTGATGATGTAAGCGCCACGGTCCCTCCAAGCATATCGCAAAAGTTACTGACAATGGCCAAACCCAAGCCGGTCCCACCATAGTTGACGCTGGTTTTACTGTCGGCCTGAACAAACGCTTGGAAAACCTTAGCCTGTTGTTCCTCGGTCATGCCGATACCACTGTCTGACACACTGAGCGTAAAACGCTCGTTTTCCACGCTGGCATCGACAGTAATCGTGCCATTTTTTGTAAATTTACAGGCGTTTGAAAAGAGGTTGGTCAGTATTTGCTGAACTTTAGCCGCGTCACTGTCGATGTCGATGTCCTTTGCGGCCTCAATATTCAAGTCAAGTCGATTGTTATTTTGCGCCAGCAAGGGTGACAGCGCGTCACACACCTGGACCACAAGACCGGCAACATTAAACGGCTCATAACTGACCGACATTTTCCCTGTTTCGATTTTAGAAAGATCGAGAATGTCATTGATCAATGTGAGCAGCTGGCGGCCCGAAAAAATAATCGTGGTGAGGTCATGGTGATGTTGATCCCGATCAATCGCGCCGCCATCGCTGAGTTCATCCTGAAGCATCTCGGAATAGCCGATAATGGCGTTCAGGGGCGTACGTAATTCGTGTGACACGTTGGCTAAGAACATGCTCTTGGCCTCATTAGCGGCTTCGGCATCTGCTCTGGCTTCGTTGAGGTCAGACATGGCGGTCTGAAGTGAGGCGGACATTTCGTTGAAGGTCTGGGCGAGGTTTGCGATCTCACCCGCGTCGCGATTCTCATCGATTCGGTGAGTCAGGTCTCCGGCTCCAAATCGTTCAACACCGACCCTCAGACGAAATAAAGACGCATTAGTGGACCGTATTAATGTGAGTATCAAGATTAAGGTGATGGTGATCGAGCTGATAAAGGCGATAATGGTAATGCGGTCGGTCAACTGAATGGTGTTGTCAATGACCGTCGATCGCTCTAGTGCGACCGCATTTTGTTTGTCGGCCAACACACGCAATTTATCGACGCTGGCGTCGTAAATGGCCGCTGTGAGTTGCGTTGGGAGCGCGCCATTGTTGTAGTTTTGATAAAAGCGCGCCCATTCGTTTAATAGGTCGGACGAGACCTTATAAAAGTCGCGAAATGCCGCTTCGGTTTGCACGTCGCTCAATCCGCCTAAACCCCGCAGCTGATCGGAGATGGCAGTCAGTTCTGCATTGGCTTGATCGCGCTGGGTGGACCGAATAGGTGCATTAGTTTCGCGCAGTGCGGCAAGCACTTGAACTCGCTGGTGCTCCGTTGTCAGTCCTTGCTGAATACTCTGGACCAAGGCTGTCGCCTCAGTCGCATTTCGATACGCCAGAACGCTCTCGCTTCGCGCGTAGCTTCCCCATAAATGGGTCGCCACGTTGAAGGCGAACAGCATAAGAATCGATGCCGAGGCCAAGTAGAGCCGGGCTTGTAGCCCCAGTCGCGCTGTGATCATGAGTCAATTGCCCCCAAGAATTGATAAATTTTGGCAAGTAGAGCGGGAAAGTCGATAGGCTTCGTTTCGTATTCGCTGCAGCCGACGCTCATCGCGCGCTCGCGATCTGCGGCCATAGCGTGGGCAGTTAATGCAATAATGGGTATGTTGGCGATCGTGGGGTCGGTCTTTGCTTGCTGGGTCGCTTCCCAACCGTCAAGGACAGGGAGCGTCATATCCATAAGTACCACGCCAGGTTGGGCTGTGCGCATGGTCTCAAGCGCCGTTTCGCCATCTTGTGCCGTAATGACGGTTAGACCCGCCCGACTGAGTCTTCGGGTCAACATGTCTCTATTGATGTCATTGTCTTCAACCAGTAAGACTTCAGAATTAGGCATTGGATGAGCTCCCTACTATGGGGTAAACGGTGAGCAATTCCTCGATTCCCTTGGCTTTAATCGTCCGACTCTTACCCGCTACAAACTCATCACCGTTTAGCGCCCGATAGGTTTGCTCTGAGATCAGAATTTCGTGAGGTCGCGCATCATCTTCGATTCGCGAGGTCAGATTCACCTGATGGCCGACAAAGCCGTATTTTGAACGACGCTCTGAACCAATATTGCCAGCGACGACTTCACCCGTATTTAGGGCAATCGCCATCTCGATAACGGGCAGACCGTCTGCAATATTTTCCGCATTAATCTCAGCCATGGCCTCTTGCATCTGGATCGCACAGTTGACGGCCTTGGTGGCATGATCGGCTGACACCGACGGTGCGCCAAAAGCCGCCAATACGGCGTCACCCAAAAACTCATCAATCGTACCGCCGTGGTGAAGAATGATGTCAGTCATCTTGCCAAGGTAGCGGTTTAACAATGCCATAACCTGCTCGGGCGGCAAATGTTCCACCAGTGTTGTGAAGCTTCGGATGTCACTCATCATCAGCGTGACGTTTCGTAAGTCGCCACCCAGTTTCAGCCCCTCTGGCTTTTCTAAAATCTCGTCAACGATCGCGTCAGAGATGTACCGACCGAAGGTTTGGCGGATAAACTGCTCGCGTTTTTCAAGCTGCTCGCGATAGGACGCCTCTTTATCGTGCCATCGCTTGCGCTCGATGCCTGACTTGATGCGTGCGGTGAGCAGCACCGCATTGACGGGCTTAAGGAGGTAGTCGTCGGCGCCGACCTGAATGCAATCAATAATTTGATCCATGTCCTGGCGACCTGAAATCATAATTACGGGGATCGCGCGCAGGTTCTCATCGCTTTTAATTCGCGCAAGCACCTCTCTACCGTCTGTACCCGGCATCACGAGGTCAAGTAACACGAGATCGACACGCGTTGTGGCTAATGTCGTGAGTGCGGCGTCTCCGGAGTTGGCGGTGACGATGGTGCAGTCCATTTTTCGCAGCAAACGCGACATGAGATCAAGATTTTCGGGCATGTCGTCAACGATGAGGATCGTGCAATCTTCGAAGGTCTCAGTGGAGCGGTTGCTGGTGGCGGTGTTGGAGGGCGCCTTGGTCGCAGTACTGAGTAGCGCGGTCATCTCGGTAAGACCTTTAACCAACGGTGCGATCGCCTCGTCCTCTGATTCCAGCAACATTTCGGCGTAGCCTTTGACTGCCGCGATGGAATTGAGCATGTCGTGTTGGTTTGCGTCATTGCCTTCAATCATGATGTTGAGGCGTTCTATCGCGTCCTTCAGAGACACAATATCCTCTGAAAGATCATCACTGCACGAGGTGTGGAGTCCGCTAAGCGTTGGAATGAGGCGCTTACCGAGCTGAGAAACCTTTCTTAAAGCC
>CBFHJX010000048.1:0-11460 GCA_965656285.1 Luminiphilus sp.
CATCGATCATATCGATCGCGAGGGTGAAATTATCAGCCGCCGCATTGTTAAAGCCCAGGTTAGGTATGACTTGTCCAAACAAAGCACCACCAATGGTTTGCAGAGTAAGGTCACTCCTTACGCCCGAAGAGATCGAGTTGTCGATGCCATCGAGGTCACTTATGGAGTAGTCCTCCATGGTGCGCTTACCATAGATATACTTGACGTTAACGCTATCACTCCACTCGTAGTTGAGTGTCAGAGTGTGTGAGTCATTATCAATGGACGCGTAGCCTGGGACATCTGTCGAGCCCGAGTTGGGGTGAGTATCTGCGTTGGCGAGAACGCCATTGGCCCACTCTACGTAGTCATTTGACCACCCAAGGAACTGTTGAATCTGTGGCAGATTCGGCAGTAAGCCAAACTGAACTGATTGCGCGACGCCGCCGGCGATCGCTTGAACCGTTTGAATTCGTGAGGCGCTGTCAATGGGGACCGCAGTCTGATCGCCACCAGCAGCGAGGTAACCTGCAAGCGCCGCATAGCTCGGGTTTAGGCCCGTAACCACGTTGTGGTTATCCAACTCATTGTTAACACTGCTGCTCGAGAACGCGTAGTCCAGCGATAGGCGGTCTGTCATGTCCCACGCCATCGCGAATCGGTAGCCATCGCGGTCGATGCTGTTGAACCCGTCGAGTTGAGGATTGGTGTTCTCGTAGAAGGCGTCGCGCTGTCTATCGTTCCAGGAGATCGCAGTTCTAATGGTGTCGGAGAGTGGGATATCGGCCCGAATAGAGTACTCAGTGCGGCCATAGTTACCCGTGCTTCCGCGAAGGGAGAGTCCGAACTCGTCTGCGGGGGCCTTTGAAATATAGTTGATGGTGCCCGACGTTGAGTTACGGCCTGAGAGCGTTCCCTGCGGTCCTTTCAAAATTTCGATTCGTGCCAAGTCGACGATGTCTACTGAGCTGCCTTGGTTCTTACCAATGTAGACACCATCGATATAGCGACCCGCGGCGGGGTCAAGCGAGAGGTTAGGCGCGCCGTCTCCAATACCGCGGATGACAAATGCGGTTGATGAGCCGCCTTGAGGAGAGCCGTAGCCATTAACACCCACAACCTCATTCATCAGGTCGAGGTTGTTATTGATGCCACGCTCAGCGATATCTTTTTCGCTAAGGGCTTCAATTGAAATCGGCGTGTCCTGAACGCTGGCTTCGCGACGCTCAGCCGTGACAACCACTTCTTCGAGTTGTGCAAATGCTGTTTCTGCGGCCATAACAGTCATTACAGCGGTCGCTAACAGCGTCTTAGGGCTAGATGGCTTCATGGTTTTAACCTCGTTTTTAGAGTTATTGATATAGAGACTACGTCTTTCTCTTAAAAGATATGGCACTTTGTGTGCCAAATCAATTTTTCTTTTTCAATTCTGAGACCCGCGTTTCACTGTACTGCTCGGTTGAAGCTACGCGTCTTCGTCCACTTTAATAACAACACACATTTTTGTCGTTATTTTGTCTGGGTAGTGTCGCTCAGAGCGACTGCCGAGGGAATCCTTGACTAGGCCTTTGTTTAGAGCAAACGGACTACCCGTTTTAGACCAGTGTTGCGGCAAAATTGCGTCAGACGAGAGCCACTTATTGCTTGGTCGGTAAACGTCTAATCCACCCCTTTTCAAAATCATATTGCTAAGTCGTAGTATGGTTTTAGTGGGGGTGGGGCAACCGCGGCCCTCGATACTAGAAGCCAAAGGAGAGTGCGATCATGAAGGCCCTCGTTTTTAACGGTCCGCGTGACATCCAGTATGAGACGTATCCTGACCCGTCTCTAGAAACTAATAACAGTGTCATTTTGAAGGTTGAGCGCTGCAGTATTTGTGGCTCTGACCTGCACATGTACCACGGTGAAAATTTAGGTAAGGCAAGCTACGGAGGGGGTATAACGCCGTTCTGCGTGGGCCATGAATTTGCAGGAGAAATCGTTGAAGTCGGTTCGCAGGTCCATCGTTTTGTTGTTGGTCAACAGGTTCTGGCGTCGGGTGGTGCACCTTGTGGCAAGTGTAAAAACTGTTTATCTGGACACGCTCAACGCTGTTTGGGCTGGACAGCATTTGGCTTGAGTGGCGCGATGAACGGAGGGCAAGCTGAATTTGTTAACGTGCCGATGGCCGATCTGACATTGCAGCCTATTCCTGAGGGTGTGACCGCGGAACAAAGTATTCTTTTAACCGACGCCATGTGCACAGCCTACTTTGGACTCACGCGTACCAACCTATCCCCCGGCGATGTTGTAGCGGTGGTGGGCCTGGGGCCTATTGGCTTGATCGGCGTGGAACTGGCGTTCACGCTCGGTGCGTCCCAAGTCTTTGCCATTGATCCGGTCAGTCACCGCCGTGATCATGCTCAGGCACTTGGCGCCACGGCATTAGACCCCAGTGAGGCGCTGCCGGTGATCATGGACAAAACCCTGGGCGCAGGGGTGCCGCGTGTATTTGAGGCCTCGGGGTCTAAGGACGCAGTGGCGTTGGCGATCAAAATAGCGGGGAGGGGGAGTACCGCTTCATTTGTCGGATTGCCGCAACCCGACGTTCAACTGCCAATGCTGAAGGTGCTGTTTAAGGATATTACGATTCGCGCGGGTGTCGCATCGGTGATTGACCAGTGGCCCCACCTTATTCCGCTCTTGCAGCACGGACGTTTGAAGGCTGAGGGGCTCTTTTCGCACACAATGGCACTGTCTGAGGGCGCCGAGGCTTATCGCATGTTTGACCGACGAGAGGACAACGTTCTCAAGATCATGATGACGATTTAAAACGGTACCCTTTTTACCTGGCTCTATGCGGCGTCTTTCCCTCAAAGGTAGGGCATTTGTATGGTTGAGCTGTTATCTACTCTAATTTCAGCACCGTTGATGTGTCGTGATTCGTGGCTGGCCAAGAAGTAAATGACGTCGGTGACGGCCTCGGGTTCGCAGGCAAAGCTGTACGCCTTCATCGCCTGATCTGGCGTCATTTCGGGAAACTCGCCTTTCATGTGGGTGACCATGTCGGTCAAGATTCCATCGGGATGAACACTGTTACAGCGAATAGGGAGCTGATTGGTTTGGCAGTGAACGGCAACGCTCATGGTGAGACTTCGCACGGCAGCTTTCGCTGCACCGTAGGCAATGAAGTGAGGGTATCCCGCCAAGGCTGAAGACGAGGACAGATTTATAATCGAGGCGGCGCTGCTCTTTTTAAGCGCGTCGAGCATGTACTTCATTCCGAGAAATACCGACGTGCTGTTGACCTCCATCATGTTTTTGAAGTCCTCAACAGACGACGTCTCGATGGTATAAGTCATTAGAATCGCCGCGTTATTTACCAAAACGTCGAGCTTTCCGTGCTCCGAAATCGTTGCCTGAGCAAGTGCTTGCCAGTCTGTCTCACTTGTCACATCGCAGGTGCGATAGCTCACACAGTCATGTTTAAACAACCCATCGGGTAGTCGTATGTCCGTTCCGATAACAGTGTAGCCCTGTTCCGCGAATTTCTTGACCGTCGACTGGCCGACACCCCCCGCAGCTCCGGTGATAACTGCGACTCGATTATTTGTATTCGACACAAAACAACTCCTTTCCGGGCTTTTCTAAAAGCGTACATACGCAATTTAATGAGAGACAAGAGTGCCTATTTTGGACAGCAGACTGCAAGTGCAGTCGATTGCTCAAATGGACCATGAGAAGAAAGTCATACCGTGGGATGGTCGGTGCGTAGTCCTGTCTCGATCGAAGTATTTGGATTAAGTTACCGTGGTGTTGGGCGCTGAGGAGGTGGTGTGATGTTGCTCGAAAATAAAGTGGTGGTGATCAGCGGGGTCGGTCCCGGACTTGGGCAAACACTGGCGAAAATGGCGGCTGCAGAGGGCGCCGCCGTTGTACTGGGTGCACGCAATGAAGACTTTATTGAAGCAGTTGCGAACGAGATTCGAAAAATCGGTGGGCAGGCAGTCGCACTCGGTACCGATGTCACCTCGACCGAGCAATGCAACGCGCTAGTGGCTGCAGGAGTGAAGGCGTTTGGACGAATTGATGGTCTTGTTAACAGCGCTTACGCGCACGGTGACTGGGCAACGGCCGATCAAGCGGATCCTGATAAAGTGGGCGACGTTATTAATGTCATTTGCCAAGGCGCGCTTCGAATGGCGCAGGCGTGTGCGCCGCACATGCAAACCGCGGGGGGAGGGTCGATCGTTAATGTTTCGACCATGTCGACGGTGAAGCCGTTCTCGGGGGAGACGATGTACGCGGCCGGTAAAGGCGCGCTCAATGCACTTACTCGACACATGGCCAATGATTTTGGGAAGTTCTCTATTCGAGTGAATGCGTTGCGAATGGGCTGGATTGGTGGGGCTCCCGTTTATGCGTTCATCGATTCTCAGGTGGCTGCAGGTGCAGATCGCAATGCCGTGATGCGCAGCATTACTGATCGAATTCCGCTGGGGATCATTCCCCCAGAAGAAGATTGCGCGAAGGCGGTACTTGCCTTCCTGTCTGATTATTCGGCGGTCATTACCGGTAGTTCGGTCGATGTGAACGGCGGCGAGTATATGGCCCCTTAGTTCTCGTCGGTGCTGGATAAGGCGGTTTAAAGGAGAGAGACATGACCGAAGACGAAAAGCTAGCTGTAGATCCCAACGCGATTGTGCGCTCCATTACCGTACAGATCGCCGCACCGGCTCAGGTTGTGTGGGATGTGTTGGTCGATTTTGACCGCTACAGCGAGTGGAACCCCTTTTGCGTTGAGGCTTCAGGGGTACTCGAAGTGGGTGAGCCACTGGCGATGAAGCTCAAAAGTTACACGGAGGAGGGGCAGTACTTCGACAACGTCGAGTTCATCACGGAAATTGATGAGCCTCGCCTCGTCTCCTGGTCGGCACCCTGGGTCGACGAGTGGCCCTATCCTGCGCGACGCGATCAGTTTGTTATTTCTACGGGCCCTAATAGTTGCGAGTACTGCTCGACAGATGCCTTTTTAGGACCTCATGGTATCCATGTGATGCGTTTTGCAGGGTCATGGGTGAAGCGTGCCTTTGATGACACAGCGCACGCGCTGAAGGCTTATGTTGAGGCTAACTAAATAAAAGACTGCGGTACGATAACTCTGATCTCATGGTTTTAAAGTGATCGGGCTTTCAGAGTCCCAGTCAGTCTCAAAGCACGTTCAACCGTTCTTAACCCCCGTACTAACGGGCGCAGCAAAGAGCACAACGGACTTAAAAGTAAGCCTCGATGTATGGCGAGAACAGATCGTCAATACCTTCAGCATCAAAGTTAAAATCGGCCAGTTGATAGTGATGCTCCGGGCGACTCTCGCGCTCATTAAAGGCTCGCCAATCTGCCATTTCCGACAGCGCCTCAGAGGTGATCTCCAAGCCTGCAAATTCGTAGATTTTCCGAATCTCCGTCTCGGGATTCGCCACCGTATCCATGAAGTAGAGATCTAAATAAGGCGCTTGAGGGTTTGACTCCCGGTAGTTCATTGTTTTGGCCAGCCCGGTCGCCCATTTTTCTGCCCAGTCTTGCGCGAGCGCTGGCGGATCGAGCACATCAGTGAATGGTTGTGCCAAGGCAGCCATCATGCTGCCGTAGGAGGGGATGACATCGACAGGATGACGGTGTGTCTGAACTACCGCAGCGTCAGGGAAGCGTTGAAACAAATAGTGGGGATAGTGCAGGTGGTGCGGCGTTTTTAGTAACCAGCGGGTCCCGGTTTGTCCTTTTTTACGCTTTTGCCACTGCAAAAACTGTAGACACCGGTAGAGATAGTCATAACCCGCAGACTGGTCTTGTTGATAAAGCCAATCGCCAAACTTGGGAATGTGGGCGTAGCACTCTGGCACAGTACTCATAAACGAGTGCTCGAGCAGCATGATCTCTTCGTCGGGTGCGCGGGCATCCATCGGGTGAATGGCCGCCAGCTCAGGTGCGGCTTCCAACATCGCTGTCACCTCGGCCTCTGAAATGCCGATGCGTTCATCCTCGCGCTCGAAATCGTCGGCAAGCGGAACAGGTTGCCGGACTTCGTACCAAATTGGTGCCAGCAACGATCTGTCAGTCGCGATGGTGCGATGCAGCATCGTGGTACCTGTTCTAGGCAGGCCCACGACGACAATGGGGCGTTCGATGGTCTCCTCAAGAATCTCGGGATGCTTCTCGACCCAGGCCTCCATGCGGAGTCGATTAGTCAGTAGGTCGCGGAGTCGTGCGCCATGAAATCTCACACCGACCTCGTTAAGCGCGGCCTCCGTGTTAAGAGCCGTTATTAGGCGGTCGAGCAAAGGTTCAAAACTGGCGTCTAAAAATGTGGTTCGCTGTGCCTGGACCAACGCCTCGTTAACCAGCGTCTGTTTGTCGAGCATTATCGAAGGACCTCGTCCATTGAATGTTTTGTGTTTACAACGCGTGCCGTCGGGGCTTCTTCTGATGTCGCGAGTAAATAGCGAATAGCCACAAGGCCCTGCTGCAGACCACCTGTGCTGAGCCAGCTCTCGCCCTCTGGCGGGGAAAGAGCCCCGATCCAAATACGGTACCGTCCATCGCGCACTGTAATTTCGTCTCCTCGAAGCGATGCTTGACCTGTGTTGGGCTCAAGCGATTGCATCCAGTGATTTTGTAACGTGACGCTCCAAAACGCCGCATGTGGGGCCTTACCGTCGATCACTAGGTGTTCGTCAGGCGCGAGATCAAATGCACCGCCGTGGTAGCTGTTGTCAGGGGTGGGATAAAAGATACCGACGAAATCGGGTGACACCTCCGCTGGTTGGTCGAAGGAATTCGCCGTCGAAGCTGTCGCGCGCGCCAGTGCCCGGCTTCCCTGCCAGGTCTTGTTAAAGAAGCGGGTGGTGTTGGCAAGACGCTTCTCAACCGACAGTGCGCCATCAATCGACTCCTTCGGGCGCGGTTGATCTACTCCGTCGCTCGCACGACGTGTCGAGGGAGCGACCGCTATTGCGATGCGGCTGTTGTCCTCAACTGTCGCGTTAAAGCGGTAGGTGCGTACCATCACTGTATGCGCAGTCTTCGAGAGCTTAAGCTCATAGCCGCTAGTTTGATCTTTTGTCTGCGCGCTTGTGTCACTCGAGACAAGTCGAATGAGGTTCTCCTGGGGCGCGTTTTCGGCGAGAAAATACAGGCTATCTGACGATCGATTCCAGCCGGTAAGTGGGTGGGCATCATAGATGACCACACCGAGGTAGTCAGCATCGCCCAGGTCGAAAGTGAGCTCATAGTCGTACGCTGAGTCGATGGGGGCCGTGAGATACCGAGCGTCAGGGGTGTCCCCTAGGAACTTCCGGTAGCCACTCATCCAGTCAGTAAATTCAGGTGCAGAGGGATCACCTTTTGACAGCTGCATTTCGATAGACGCGGCCAAAAGCTCCAGCAGATATTCATAACTTGTGTCAGAGGGTAGTCCAGTCTCGCCCGTCTGGGTGGCTGAATGTGCCTCGCCTGCGGCGAAACTAAGGCTCGTTAGTAGGTTATCGAAAGCCCGACTTGAGGCATCGTTAGTTGCCCTGGCGTCCTCTGGTGCAGTGATCACCGTCGTTCCGGAAAATCGTCCCGCTTGGTAACTGGCGTAGGTGATGATCATGATGAGAGCAAGTCCGACAACGACACGCAGCAGCGAATTGCCGCGTACCTGCCATTGGGCACTCATCGGCTAGTGCAGCTCCGCCAGGTTCACGATATCCACCTTGGGATGTACGGGGTCATCCGTTCCCACCCAGCGGAAGCACAGTGTGCCCTCACTGTGGCCAGCCGTGGACAACGCATTCACTGCGTCCAAATTAGCGGGCGTTACAATAAGTGTGACGGAGCCATCAGTATTGACCTCTGCCCCATGCTTATTCAGCGATATTCGTTGATACCGATAGTCGAGTGACTCCATCCAGTAATTATCGACCTGCAGATTCCACGTCTGGCATTTTGGAATGCGCTCGAGCCTTATGCGAAAGGCCTGGTCAGCCTCGAGTTTGAAGTGCCCGTGGTAGTAGAGAATATTGGGGTCCCCACCGACTGACTGACAAAACGACTGATCCCACAAAGACAGGGTGTTTGGATTCTCGATGATCTGTTGGCTCCAGCGAGCAAACAGCCCCAAGGTGTTGTTATAAAAAGCGATGGCCTTGTCAAAGTTGGCCGTGGCCGTAGCTAAGTTGAGGGGCTTGGGTGTTGCTCCGCTGTCGCGCCGCCGAATCTGGAACACGGCCGGGCTCTCCGTTGCACGATCTAAAAACGTTTGCCGAATCAGCAGTGACTCGCTGTCTTCATCGATCGGTAGCCAGTTGCCCTCGTGCTCATGCCGGCTTAGGACGATTTGGAAGGAACCGTCGTCGGCCGTTGTCAGGGCGTTGCTATCGAGAAACCCGGTTTCGATTTGTTTGAAGTTTTCTGCATAACTGCCCTTGCTGGTAGCCATGCTGATGTAGTCGACTGTCCCCCGATGACCCGTAAGCAGGTAGTCGTAGCGACCATCGATGACGGCTTTCTCATAGATATTATCGGGGTTATCGGCGCCGATTTTGATGGTTTCATGAGAGGGCTTGTAGAGCTCCGGGAACTCGGGATCATTAAATTCCACATACCACTCGAGGGCTGCGCGGGCGATACGCGAGAGGTATCTGAGGCCCTCGGCTTGAGTCTGTTCATCTTGAGGGACACCGTCCTCGCCAAGCAGCGCTCCCGCCGCCTTGAGCGTGTCGCAAAATTCTACCCATTTCGCTTGGCTAGTAGTCATGCTAATCGCCAGCCTTACTCGGTCACGAGTCCGGGGGCGGCGCCGATCTGTTCGATAGCCAGCACTCCGTCGGACGAGGATAAGAAGAGGTTGGACATGAGCGTGTATTTGGACTTCCGCATTTTCCACTCGCCATTTACGCGCGCGTATACGTCCTCGTAGTAACCGCTCATTAACTGGACCTGTTCTTTCTGAGTCTCAAGGAGCTGAAAACGCATGCGCCATCGACCCGTTGCCGTGTCCGGTCCGGTCATGACAATTTCGGGGGCCGTCCCGTGGTGCATATCGACGTGTGTCGGGTGGCAGGCGAGTGACTCGAAGACCTCAATGAACGCATCCATGTCATTGAACTCACCGATGAACCCAAAGTCGATGCAGAAATTGGCCTCGTCGTAGCACGAGCGCATCCCAACGATGTCGCGGGTGTCGCAGGCAAACCACCAGCGAGCCTTTAAACGTTTTATGGCCTCAATGTCCTCAAGGGCTTGCACCCTTGAGGCCAGATCGTCCGTGCGTGTCATAGTGTGCGTTACTTACCCGGTGCACCGTTGACGCCGGGCCATCTCGATCCAGAGATAGTATCGGCGAAGGGAAGGAATGCGTCAGGATCCAGTGGTTTAGACAACGTAATGGAGCGGTCTAAAAAGATGGGCCACCAAAGGTACGCAGACAGTTGCTCGCGCATGGGGAGCTTACTGGCGAGCGGATCCCATGGGCTGTCTCGTAGCACGACTTGCCCCTGAACATCTTCTCGCCAAGCGGTGCCATATTTACTGGCGACGTGAACAACGTGTGGCGGGAAGTCATAGCCGGTTGCGGGCCCGCCCATGCTGACCGCGCGCGACACTTTAATCCACCACTCGTTTTGAACAAATTCTTCTCCGGGCTCTGACGGGCCCTCGCTCATACCGTCAAACTCGAGAAAGGTGTATCCCTGGTGCGTGCACTTTGCCCGCACCATTGGACCGAGGCGGTGGAAGTCTATTTCGCAAGGGTACTTGGGTTGCCCATTCATCTCTTGAGACACGAAAATGGCTGATTCCTGATCGATTCCGTAGCCCAGCGTAAATTCGCCCTCAACACCGTCAAAGTCAGCATTAACGGTGGTCACGACGCCGTATTCGGGTACATCGGGGACAGGGAAGTTATACACGGTGAGGTTGACGTTAGGCTCTTTACCCACTGTGATCCCGGGTGGTAACAACGCGGCAATGGCGTCTGGATCGGTGCGGTAATGGATTTTCAGCATGGGCCAGTTGATGATGTCGCCGGTATTTCCCGTCGGTGCTTGTGCTTCACTCATATTATTATTCCTTGTGGCGTTTAACCGTGTTGTTAGCCGACCGATTCTGGGACCGGTGTGGTCTTATTAATAATCATATCGGCGCGGCGCTGGACCTTCGCTTTACTTTCGTCGGTGTGCGCCAGCAACCAAAAATCGCCGTTTGGAATACCTGCAAGTGCCATCTCTGCCACTTCATCCGGATGCGTCGTCTGAATGTTGATCCCATATTCTTCGGCCATGCGTTTCATGTCTTCGACAGAGTTGATGCCTGTTTCGTTCCCAATGACGCCTTTATCAAACTCTTCAGGTCGAACACGTCCCGAATTAAATAGCCCCGTTTCAACCACGTGCGGTCCGGGGAAGAGGGCACTCACCACAACCGGAAGTCCACCCATTTGTACTTGGTAGTGTAGGTTCTCTGTGATGGTATGAACCGCCGCTTTAGTGGCCGTGTAAATGGGCACATCAGGCAGTACTGTGTAGGCGCCATTACCTGAGCCAGTGATGATCATGTGCGTTCGATCAGTTCGTGTGATCAGGTAGGGCATAAACACACTGATGCTGTTGACCGCACCCCACAAATTGACGTTGAAGCACCACTGCCAATCCTTCTCAGAAAAACCCCAGATTGGACCCGCTTCGCCTGCGCCAATGCCGGCATTAGCAAATACCAGGTCCACCTGTGAAAACGCCTCTAAGGTCGTATCAAGTAATGCTTGAAGACTCTCTGTTGAGGTCACATCGCATCGTTCAATACGGTGCGAAATACCCTCAGCGTTGAGGTCGGTCGCCATGGATTCCATGGCGGAGGCATCGACGTCGCCAACGACAACGTTAGCGCCCGCACGCCCCAATCCAAAGGCTATTGATCGACCAATACCGCTGGCTCCGCCGGTAATAATGGCTGTTTTTCCGCTGTAATAGTTGTCGCTCATTGTTGACCTCGCGGGCTGTCGGGAAGGTAAAACTGGCGCACCCATTTTCTGAACAGCACCAGTGTCTCGTCGCCTTTGCAGAAAATAGGTTGCTTGCGGTGAACTTTGTTCTCCCAAATGGGATAGTCGTCTGACAGCCCCTCGATAATGCCGTCCATGACCTGATCGCCCACAAACTCCGCTATTTCGTTGCGCACAATGAGTGTCCACCGCAGGAGTGTTTCATCGCGAGAAATCGGTTGTGCCGAGTTGTACACCATCATCTCAGCACCAGGACCGTAGCTGGTGACAACGCGTGCAAGCCCCGGTTGGAACATGGTGGCGTGAAGCTCTCCTGTCATGCCTTGCGCCTCGATTTCGGAGCGCAAATGCACCGCACCGTCATCCTCGACTGAGACAGAGGAGGGGGGCGTTTGATTTTGCTTGTGCACGTACTGAAAGTGCTCGGGATCACAAGAATTTTCAGCAATATCCTGAATGTGAAC
>CBFHJX010000049.1:0-11417 GCA_965656285.1 Luminiphilus sp.
GAGACCGCACAGATACCCGGCGACCACGCTGAACCGACCTGCCCGTTATCGTCCAATACCGTAATCACCAAGTCATCAGAAGACTGCGCTGGAGGCGCAATACCGCAGTCGCCGTTTGGCGTACCACAGACCAGGCGGATGTTATCGAGCTGGACGTGCGCATTCGAACTAGGCTCAACAACCACTAGGTTCTGAACCGCACCGAGCGCAAGCGTTTGCTCGCCTCGATTGGCTAGAAGCTGATTAATCGACACGCTGTAGCTGAACCACTCGTTTTTAGGAAGGTCAGCAACGTTTAGCGTCACACTTCCCATTGCGGGGTAACCACTGTCCATTTTGATCGAGATTGAACTGTTTGGTGCCGTCTGTGAGCTGTCGACGTACATGTCGAACTTCAGTTCACCACCACCGCGATGACCATAGACGTCAAACGTTTTGCCGTCAGTCGCATTGATGACAACGTTACCGCCGCCATCGCTCATGACGTCGAGTACGTTTCCACGACCCTCAACCGCGACATCTGACGCAGTGATGTTGATATTGCCATTGTCGTTGTAGCCAACAACTGCCTGCAGGTCACGCGTGACGTCGCCTGTCAGGAAGGTCCATGCCAGCGGCCCCGCAGCATCGGCATAAATAGAGGTTGTTACGACTTCAGGTGTCTGACCATCAGCAGATTCAACAGACCGATCAGCGAGGCTGTTACAGCCGACGCCGTTCGCAGTCGCTACCTGACACTCGTATACACGAATGTAGTCCACCACCATCTCGCCCGGTACAGCCGCGGTATCCAGCTCAACGCCCGGACCCACACCACCTACGGCCAAGTTCACCAAGAGGTGAAAGTCTTGATCAAATGGTGCGGCAGGGTTGCTAGCAAGTTGATAGCCGTCTGTGCTGTCCTTGAAGTAGTAGCTGTAGTACACGTCTTTACTGACTGTCTTCAAGTGCTCGCCGTCAACGAACCAGCGCAGGTAATCGCCTGACCACTCCAGCGAGTAGGTGTGCCAATCACTGGCATCGTCCACGTCAGCCGCGTCTGTCGTAATTTGGTTAAGTGGCCACTCAAATCCGTAGTGCGCTGCCATGAACACACCTTGGTTGTCTGTTCCGGCATTGACGACTTCCATAATGTCAATTTCGCCACCAGCCGCCCACGTGCCGTAGGTTGAATCAGACGGCATCATCCAAACCGCGGACCACATCCCGTCGCCGGGCGCCGCCTTCGATCGAATTTCAACACGTCCGTATTGGAAATCGAACTTATTCACCGAGCGCATACGCGCAGACGTGAAGGCGCTGTTACCCACGTCTTCTTGTCGCGCTTCAATGACCAGCGCAGACGTATCGTCTACGTCCTGAATGGACGCATTATCCGCTTGATAGTACTGGAGCTCGTAGTTTCCCCACCCAGGCAAGCCATTATCGCTGCCGTCACCGAGCTGAAACGTCCAATTAGCTGAGTCAACACCGGCACCGTCAAATTCATCGGACCATACCAGGCTCCACTCTTCTTCTTCTTCAAGGTAGAACGGCTCAACTTCCGGAGAAGTCGCACTTCCTCCACCACACGCACTTAGGAGAGCTGCCGCAAGGCCGATTCCAAAAAGACGGCCATGACGATACAAGCGATCAAACATGAGTAACCCCAATTCAATATATTAGTTAGATTTAGCAGAGTGCTTTATCCCACAACGAAGAACAGCACTTAATACAAACGCGACGATAGGGACTTTCAGCGAGACAAGTGGGAAAGCGCCTCGTGGCGCCTTATCCCATAAGATCTTGGACAGCAGAACGGTAGTTTCGACTGACCTTGAGACTTACGTCGTCATCCAAGTGGAGAAGGCACTCGCCTTTCGGAATCGCATCGACCGAGCGCACCTTGTGAAGGTTGACAATGGTGGACCGGTGTATTCGAACAAACTCGGCAGTGAGCTTTTTTTCAAGTTCTTTCATGGTCGATCTCAAAATGTACGTCTCATTGGCCGCATGAACACACATGTAATCACCAGCGGCATCGATCCACTCAATCGTTTCAAGCTCCACCAAATGGGTATGAGGACCGTCTTTTATCGGTAGTCGGGACAGACGGTCGAGCGGGTCATTGGCTAAGAGTTCGCTGCCCCCTTCAAGACCTGCAATCGCAGCAACTGCCGCCTCTTTGCCGCTCTGCATGGCTACCGACAGGATACGATCGCGAGCACGCGCTACCGCGACTTCAACGCGCTCTGCCTCGAAGGGTTTAAGCAAGTAATCGACGGCATTAGCCTCAAATGCACTGACCGCGTACTCGTCATAAGCAGTCGCAAATATCACTACGGGCATGATGTCACCTTGGCAGCGTTTGACGACTTCGAATCCATTCAAACCTGGCATTTGTACGTCAAGGAACATCAAGTCTACGGACTGCTTTTGGAGCGTCGCTAGGGCTTCCCGGCCACTGCGACATCGGCTCACAACCGACACGCCGGGGACCGACTTAAGTAACGTCTCCATATAGTCGAGCGCCAAAGGTTCGTCATCGACAATCAAAATTCGAAGTTTTTCTGGCATTACCGTTTACCCCTTGTCGGCAAGTGTAACGCAAGTTTTAATCCTCCGAGCGGTGATCTTGAGGCATTAAAGCTGAACATGTCGCCGTAGAGATTTTCCAACCGTTCGGCAGTACTGCGCAGTCCAAAACCCGGGCTATCAAATAAGTCCGCCAAGTTCGGGGGTTTCGTGTCTTCAGTTGACCCACTGTCCTCAACGCTGAGCACTAACGCTGTAGCCTCACGACGGGCCGTCACGCGAATGCACCCCCCCTCCTCTGCGCGACCAATGGCATGCTTAACCGCATTTTCAACCAAAGGCTGAAGCAGCAAACTCGGAACTTGGATGGCGAGCGCGCTGGGGTCGATGTCTTGCTCTACGACCAGCCGATCTGAAAATCGCACCTGCTCAATTCTCAAGTAGTGGTCCAGCGCCTCTATTTCATCGCGCAAAGGGATCGTAATATTACTGTCTGACTCCAGTGAAAACCGAAGAAACGTCGAGAGCTCTGCAATCATGCTCTGAGCGTCCGTACTCCGTTGTGTGCCAACCAGTGATGCAATTGAGTTGAGCGTATTAAATAAGAAATGCGGATTAAGCTGATAACGCAACAACTTCAGTTGCGCCTCCTTCGCCGCCGACTCCGCAGATACGAGCTTAAAGGCCTCTTTTCGGCGACCGGCCTCGATCACCAGTAGAGACTCCTTCTCGCTTTGAAGTAGTTGCGCAAACTTGACCAGGTGATACAGCGATACCCACGCAAGGAACACAAACAATGAGGCGAAGAACCAACCTCCAAAGTCGCCCCATAATCCTGTCTCATAGGTAATGGTCATCATGAGCTGAAGACGCAATCCGGTCCACACGGTGGCGCTCAGAATAATCAGACCAATCGCAATAGAAACGCGATGCCACGGCGTCCAGTTCCACGTGTGTTTAATGGCCGTTCGTAGGGGGACGCTTAACATGAACCCAATAATAGATTGGATAATGTTGTGCGCGATGTACGCAAACTGCAATTGGTCGTAGGGCAGCGATAAACTCACCAACGTCACGAGCGAGAGACCGATCCAGCCACCCGCATTCAGCAGCCAAAACAGCTTGTCCGAGTCATTGACTGTTCGAGAAAAGAACTGCGTAAACGAGCCGCTTTGTGTCAGCATCTGATTCATGCAGTGCTACTTTTGAGCGACTGAAATGCGCTCAAACCTTCAGTCCACCAGTGTCTATATCCACAAACCGGCCTCCCGTACGCACCAACTCGTCAAGCAGCGGCGACACACGAATCGAGTCGTCAGATGCCGCAAGGTCAGTCATAACCGAAAGTACCTTGTCAGCGCCAATGGTGTCCGCGTAATACATGACACCGCCTTTATCCAGCGGCCAGCCGTAGCCGTTAATCCACACGACATCAATATCACTCGGGCGCTGCGTTTTATTTTCCTCCAGAATCGCCAAGGCCTCATTGACCATCGGTATGACACAGCGATCGACGATATCCGCAGCCAATAACGTGGCCTCGGTCGCACCGGTAATGTCTCGAATAATTCCGGCCGTCACGTCCGAGGGAATATTCTTCCGACTTTCGTCATAATCGTAATATCCCGCCCCGGTCTTTTGACCTCGTCGGTCGAGCTCACACAGTGCATCGCGGATGGGATTGGCAGTCTTCGCGCCCTTTTTCCAACCGATATCAAGGCCCGCAAGGTCGGCCATTTGAAACGGGCCCATCTTAAACCCAAACTCATTAAAGGCCGCGTCGATATCCCACGGCATAATACCCTCGTAAACCAACCTGTTCGCCTGGTACTGGCGAGCGAATAGAATGCGGTTGCCCACAAAGCCCGGACAGACACCGACGAGCGTTGCAACCTTGCCAATGTGCTTAGCGAGGTCGACGGAAGTTGCAACGACATCGTCCGCCGTATGCTGTGCGCGAACAATCTCTAGCAGGCGCATGACGTTAGCGGGCGAGAAAAAGTGAAGGCCGATGACATCTTCTGGCCTAGAAGTCACCGCGGCGATCTCGTCAATATTGAGCGCAGAGGTATTGGTTGCGAGAATTGCGCCCGGCTTCGCTATCTTGTCAAGCTGACTAAACACGGACTTTTTAATATCCATGTCTTCAAACACCGCTTCAATAATGAGGTCGCAGTCTGCCAGTGCGGAGACGTCCAGCGCTGGCGAGTAGCAATTCATGCAAATGTCGACCTCCTCTTGCGGAAAACGGCCTCTGTCTGCGCTGCGCTGATAGTTCTTGCGAATAGTGCTCAAGCCACGATCCAGCGCTTCTTGCTTCGTTTCAACCAGTGTGACCGGAATTCCCACCGACGCAAAATTCATGGAAATTCCGCCACCCATGGTCCCCGCGCCAATAATACCAACGCGCTCAATATTGCGGCGCGGCAAATCATCGGCGATGCCGTCAACGTTCCAGGCTTGATGTGCGGCATGACGCAAATAGTCTGCGACTTTTGAGTCAGAGTGGGGATTTGTCATCGGTTTACCTCTATTTTATTAGGTGTGGTGTTCTTATCTTCACGGAGTTTAGTGCGTAAGACTCGCCAGGTAAAAGCCCCGTCAATATCGCAGCGCTCACCTCAAAACGATTTTTAGATTTCTGGAGCAGACACGGGGTTCGTCACTTGAGTGCGCAAACGTCGTTTAACCGTCTTCCCGGTCGACCATAACTAATGTGAGGTGGCCTCTCAGGCAAGACCACCCATTAAGACGTACTTAATCTCTAAGTAGTCCTCGATGCCATATTTTGAACCCTCGCGACCCGATCCCGATTCTTTGACGCCACCAAAAGGGGCCATCTCGTTAGAGATAATACCTTCATTAACACCGACGATGCCGTATTCGAGCGCCTCGCTGACGCGCCATACGCGACCAATATCACGCGTATAAAAATAGCTCGCCAATCCGAACTCAGTATCGTTCGCCAGTGCAATCGCCTCTGCTTCAGTATCAAAGACGGTAATCGGTGCAACTGGACCAAAAATTTCATTGCGAAAAACAGCCATATCAGATGTCACGCCGGTCAATATGGTTGGTGCGTAGAAATTACCACCACGTTCGCTCGGAGATCCGCCCAGCGCCACTTGGGCACCTGCATTTACCGTGTCCTGTACCAACGCATCCACATCGTGTACCGCGCGGTTGTTGACCAATGGACCCAAGTCAACACCGTCCTCAAGACCGTCACCCAACGTCAGTTTTGACGTTTCAGCGACGAGTTTTCGGGTGAACTCCTCTGCCACCGACGCTTGAACCAACAAACGGTTTGAACAGACGCACGTTTGACCGCTGTTTCGATACTTCGACACCAAAGCGCCCTGCACCGCGGAATCAATGTCAGCATCGTTGAACACAATAAATGGCGCATTGCCGCCAAGCTCCATCGACGTTTTCTTCAGCGTAGGAATGCATTGGGACTCCAGCAGTTTTCCAATTTCCGTGGAGCCTGTGAATGACAGTTTACGAACCACAGGGTTACTGGTTAATTCATTCCCAATATCGGCAGAGCTGCCCACCACCACGTTAAGTACGCCATCTGGAATTCCTGCGCGGCGAGCAAGCTCGGCTAGGGCGAGTGCCGAGAGAGGCGTCTCACTGGCGGGTTTAATCACGATAGAACACCCTGCTGCAAGCGCGGGTGCCGCTTTACGCGTAATCATGGCGTTGGGGAAATTCCATGGGGTGATCGCCGCACACACCCCCACCGGCTGTTTAATACAGACAATGCGTTTGTCGGCAGATGGGCTGGGTATGACGTCACCGTCTACTCGTTTTGCCTGCTCGGCAAACCATTCAATATACGAGGCGCCATAGGCCACCTCGCCACGGCTTTCAGCGATCACCTTGCCCTGCTCTAGTGTCATAATGCGCGCAAGGTCTTCTTGGTTTGCCATGATAATGTTAAACCAATCGCGCAGAATATTTGACCGAGCCTTTGCCGGGAGTTCACGCCAGCTTTTCATCGCCTCAGACGCTGCCTCAATTGCAGCCCGTGTCTCCTGTGCGCCCAACTTGGCAACACGTGCAATCACGTCACCGTTAACCGGATTGAGCACGTCAATGGTCGAACCATCGTTGGCATCAACCCAGGCACCGTTGATAAACGATTGCGTTTTAAAAAGACCTTGATCGTTGAGTTGGTTTATCACGCTCTACTCCCCCGCGTGTTGATGACAAATAAAGCTTATCTGATGTTGTTAACCGTTGAGTTTTGCGAGTGTCTCAGAATCGAGACCCAATGAACCCAACACCTCAGCGGTATTTGCACCGGCCACAGGGACCTCACCGGCATCGCCCGGGGTTCGACTGAGCTTTGGCGCTGGCGAAGGCTGAGAAATTCCGTCCCGGGTAAAGAATGTCTCTCGTGCCACGTTATGCGGATGCTCAAGCGCCTCTGAGAAATTAAGTACTGGTGCAAAACAAACATCAGTACCCTCGAACTGATCACACCACTGCTGACGCGTCTTCGCTGCAAAAATATCGCGGAATTTTGCCTTACCCGCTGGCCACTGTGCTTTGTCCCATTGATCGGCGAATACTGGGTCTGCAGTGAGCTCAAGCGCTCGAATTAGCAACGCGTAAAACTGTGGCTCGAGAGCGCACACGGTCACGTACTCGCCGTCGGAACATTGATACGTGTCGTGCCACGGCGACCCAAAGTCGGCCCAGCCCGAGCCCGGAACATCGGTCATCTGACCCGAGTTGTGCATACCCCACAGCAGCGTCGAAATATAAGCGGATCCGTCGGTAATCGCCGCATCGACAATTTGACCCTCGCCCGACTGTTTGGCGTGAATGATGGCGCTTAAAATACCAAATACGAGCATCATGGTGCCCCCACCCAAGTCACCGATCAGTGTCAAGGGTGCTGTCGGCCGCTGCTCATGACTCCCGCCGGCCCAAAGCGCGCCGGTAAGAGCAATATAATTCGGGTCGTGGCCTGCCGCATGCGACAAGGGGCCTGTTTGCCCCCAACCGGTCATGCGACCGTACACAAGCTTTGGGTTTCGAGCACAACACACCTCTGGGCCCAACCCTAGGCGCTCCATGACGCCGGGCCTAAAGCCCTCAATCAGCACATCGGCATCATCAATGATCCGTAACAGCGCCTCGACGGCATCAGGATCTTTCAAATTCAAAGCAACGGACTTCTTACCGCGGTTGAAGATCGCGTACTTCGCAAATACCGCCGCGGCCTCTTTGTCTGGTACAGGTCGATCTATAACGGTCACCTGCGCACCCATATCCGCTAACATCATGCCGGCACAAGGCCCCGGCCCAATCCCTGCAAGCTCTACCACTTTGATTCCGTTTAACGCACCTGCTGCCATGATGTACCCCTCAAATCGAAGCCATCGATGCTCGCACCAAGCGTCAGTCGATGCAATGTGTCCTCGCCAATGATTGAGCAATCTGCTGCTCGGCTAAAAGCCCCATTAAACCGAGCTGTTTATCCTTGGAGAGACTTACCGGTTAGCACTTGGCCAACCGGCCCGCACGCGATATGTTCCGTGTAGTGTTTAAGCAAACGCGCGCCCACCGTCTCGCAACGTGGGTTTTGCGACGTCGATTTTAAAAATAGTAAATAACGAGGATGCCTGATGACACCGACTGCCAGATCTCTAAAAACAACGCTCTTTCTTCTGACTTGGGCCGCATCCATGGGCGCCGCGGCTGATGAATGCATGCCCTCCCCTTGGGGTACTGATGATCAAATTGGTGCGGCTAACCGAATTACGACGGAGCGCACAGCCACAGCCGCTCAGCTGGTCAAAAAAGGTGAAAGTCACCCACTGGGTATTGTGATCGAGCCCGGCATGCCCGCCTATCCGCCACGCTACACGCAACTTCAAGTCGTTCAGCCGCTGCAACAATTCAACGCCGACCTGGGTGTGGGCTGGGATGCGAGCTCTAACGATGATGTGCTTCAGATGTGGCTGGGTACCGGACCACAGATCGACGGCCTGGGTCATATGGGTGAAGCGGGCGAGTTCTATAACTGCAACCAAGGCAAGGACTTCTCAGTCATTACGGGTCTGACAAAACTCGACATCAGCGGCATTCCTCCCCTTGTCGGACGAGGCGTTTTGATCGACATCGCTAAACAGATGGGCGTCACCCACTTGTCCGCAGGAGAGCCCATTACTTCGGACGACATTAAGGCCGCAATGAAAGCCCAAAATATCGTCATTGGTGAAGGCGACATTGTGCTTCTGCACACGGGCTATACCGACGCGAAACTGAAAACCGAGCCCCAACTTTGGGCCGCCAGCATTCCGGGCATTACCAATGAGGCGGCTGTGTTTCTTGCGAGCTTTAAACCCACCGCCGTAGGGGCAGACACCTGGGGTCTAGGCGCCGTTCCTCCGCGCCCCGGCGACAAGATATTCTATGACCACGTCGTACTGCTCAAGCAAAATGGCATTTACATTCTTGAGACAATGAACACCGGTCGACTGGCTCAAGAGTCGGTGCACGAGTTTATGTTTGTTTTGGGCCAAGCGCGCCTCAAAGGCGCTGTTCAAATGATCATTAACCCAGTGGCGATGTGGTAAGTCATACAAAATAAACCCAGGTTTTGAGTAAAAAAAAGGGCAGCCTTGGCTGCCCTTTTTAAGCAACAAGTGCGCTCAGTCTGCGAGTAAATCTCTCCCTATAATGAGCTTCATGACCTCGCTGGTACCGCCATAAATTCGCTGTACGCGCGCGTCAGCGTACGCTCGCGCCACCGGGTACTCCCACATGTACCCATAGCCTCCGTGCATTTGCACGCACTGGTCTGTCACTTTCCCTTGAAGCTCGGTCGCCAGCAGTTTCGCCTTCGACGCTTCAACCGTGGACAGCTCTTTTTTGACCAACAGCTCGGCACATCGGTCAATGAACACGCGCATCACCGTTACCTCTGCTTCAAGTTCTGCAAGCTTGAACTGCGTGTGCTGAAAATCTGCAATCGTCTTGCCAAAGGCCGTACGCTGCTTCACGTACTTTACGGTTTCCTGGATAACAGCTTCACAGGCAGCGACGGCAGATACTGCAATCGACAGACGCTCCTGCGGCAGCTCTCGCATAAGGTAGATAAACCCCATTCCGGCCTCCCCTAACAGGTTAGCTTTGGGGACCTTGACGTCGTTAAAAAACAACTCAGAGGTGTCCTGGGCTTTCATGCCCATTTTTTCAAGGTTCCGACCCCGCTCAAAGCCCGCCATGCCGTCTTCAACGATTAATATACTAAAGGCCTTGGCGCCCGCTTTCGGGTCCGTGTCGGTGCGGCAAACAACGAGCACAATGTCCGCCTGTTGCCCACACGTAATAAACGTCTTAGAGCCATTGAGCAGATAGTGATCACCCTTGTCGACGGCAGTTGTTCTGATGCCTTGAAGATCTGACCCCGTTCCAGGTTCGGTCATGGCGATGGCCACGATGCATTCACCAGAAACACACTTTGGCAAAAACTTTTGCTTCTGGGCTTCGCTTCCCACGTTCTCAAGATAAGGAACCGTCACATCGTTGTGTAAGATAAAACCCACACCAGTGAGGCCCAAGCGTGACGCTTCTTCGCTGACCACCATGTTGTAACGAAAATCGGCGCCGACGCCGCCGTAAGCCTCCGACACGCCAGGACACAACATGCCCTGCGCACCGGCTTTATTCCACAGTGAGCGGTCGATCTGCCCGTCCTTCTCCCACTGGACGTGTTGCTCGTAAGCCTCCTCCAGAAAAAACTTACGAACCGCGTCTCTGAATACCTCGTGATCTGAGTCAAAAATGTGTCGTGGAATCATCTGCCTGTCCTGCCTTGTTATGGTCTTGCCCGCCGCGAGGAATGACCTAAGCGAGTCTTTCAATCGAGCGAAGAAGTCTAGCGACTGCGACCTCAAGAGGCCACTACGAAAAAACAGTACGCCCCACAGGAGGTTCTGGTGGACAGATCAATACGACTCCAACACTGTGCGACCGCGCGTGGTCGACATCAGGCGTCCACGCTACACGTCAAGCGAGCGGACGCGATAAGCGAAGACCGGCATACACAGGAGATAGACCACACTCATGACGGTGAGTGTCTCCCACGGGTAGATCAGCAGGCTCGCCATGTGTGTGATCATCAGCGGCACGACGATGAACATATAGGCGGATGGAATTTTAAATGACTTGAGTGAAACCGTGGGCACTTGGGAGACCGCCAAGAAGCCGCAAAATATAAGATAAGCAGAAACGAGACCCGGAACCTCGGTCACCAGATCAAATTCCAAAAGATGCAAATAGACCGGCAGAAGCGTCAGCAAGGCAAGCGTTGGCGCAGGGACGCCTTCAAACGTTTTTGCAATTTCCGTGTCATCGTGGGCATTAAATCGCGCCAACCGATAGGCACAACAGGCTGCCACAACCATGATCGCCACCCAGGTGAAGTCAACCCGGGTTGACTCGCTAAAGAGCGCTAAGTGCACGATCAATCCAGGCGCAATGCCAAAGTTAAAAAAATCGGCCAGAGTGTCTAACTCTTTACCAATGCGAGACGTCGAGTTGAGTGCGCGCGCGACTCGACCGTCGAGACCATCTAAAATCATAGCGACCACCAAGGCGATCACTGCGAGATCGACGCGTCCGTCGAGCGCAAATCGGACCGAGGTCAGTCCGACACACACCGCACCCAGGGTCATAAAATTAGGGAGCAACATCAGCGGTCGAATCCGACCTTTTGACTGACTGAGATCGCGATCAAGCGGTTCGCTCACTTGGCTATTCCTGTGCGAGCGTCAGCTTGATCTAGGTGAGCAAGAATCGTTTCACCCGCGACCATCTTTTGGCCTAGACAGACCGCTGGACCGACGTCCTTTGGTAAATAAATATCCAGCCGACTCCCG
>CBFHJX010000050.1:0-11310 GCA_965656285.1 Luminiphilus sp.
TTGCTGACCACACGCCACCGGTCACTTCCAGGTGAGAGATCAGCGAATAAAGACTGCTGGCAGTGTAGGGGTTTCCACCAATCAGCAGTGGGTGGAAGCTTACAGCTTGCCGCAATTGTTCGTTCTTGATGTACTTTGATACGAGTTTGTAAACACTTTGATCGCCTCGCAGTCTGATCAGGTCAGGCGCAAAACGTAAGAGCTGGGTGAACGTACTGAAAGGCTTATCGAGCAGATCAAAGCCGACCTTGTGGCGCGCTTCGCTGGCCTTTAGGTATCGCTCGTAACCTTGAGCGTCTTCAGGATTGTATTCGAGTATTTGGCGTAGATTTTCCGACTTGTCGTTTGAGTAATCGAAGATCCGACCGTCATTGAATCGAATACGGTAGAAAGGATTCATGAGTCGAAGATCGACGTCATCACTCATTGTCTTACCGCAGAGCGCCCACAGCTCCTCAAACAACTCTGGAACCGTGACGATGGTGGGACCTCCGTCAAAGGTGAAGCCATCTTGTTTGTAGGTGTAGCCACGCCCGCCGAGGGCGTCGAGCTTCTCCAGTACGGTGACGTGATAGCCCTTGGCTGCGAGTCGGATAGCCGACGCGAGGCCTCCAAAGCCGCTGCCAATGACAATAGCACGCTCATGAGGTCCGGCTTGCTGAAGAGTTTCGAAGTCTGGATGCGCTGTGTTCATTTTTATAGACGCCATTGACTGTCAATTAACCTTGACAGTCTACCATCGGTTTTCTCAATGCACACCCGTTAATTCAAGCGTTCGAGAAAGTGTATAAATTCGTCAAAAATGCGTTGAGGGTCAGCCTCGTGGATCAAGTGTCCTGCATCGCCCAATGTGACTGCTGTAGAGCCGGGAATATCGCGTGTTGCTCTGTGCGCTCGAGTCGCCGGTACAATTTGATCTTTGGCGCTTCCAATGAGGTGAACCGGCGCAGTGACGTGTGCAAGATCGGCGGCGAGTTTTCCTAGTTCCCATCCCCCCATCATTCGAAGTGTCCCTTCGATATGTTCCGGTTGAGAGATCAGTTGGGAGTAACGCTTGATCATGGGTTCCGATATCGCCGCACCGGTATCACGCAGCGCGCGTCGTACATAGGCTTTACCCGTGCCTCTTCGGGCGAGGAAGTGGACAAATCGCGACGACTGGCTAAGGCCCCGCGCCGTCTTGATCATGAAGGGTTCAATGAACGCACCAAAGGGCAATAGCGCACCGTTAATCGATAGAATACCTTTGGGTGCTATGGGAGTGTCGAGGCTCATCCTGATGCCAACGGCGGCGCCTGCAGAGTGACCAATAACGTAGTCGGGTACGAGATCCAGTTGATCGCAGAGGTCAGCGACCGCTGAGGACATGGCGCTGAGCAAATGTTTGCGCTCTCGCAGCGCAGGAGTAAATCCTTGTCCGGGAAGGTCAATCAGTACGCAAGTAAATTGACGGCTTAACAGGGTCGCCAGTCCAGCCATTGAATGCGATGAGGCGCCTGTCCCGTGCAGCAGTAATACAACTGGGCCTGCCCCGATTCGCTGGGTGTGCCACACGATCTCACCACAGTGGATGAACTCGCTACAGTCCCTGAGGGGCCAATCTGCAGGTATGCGGTCTGGACCCATGCGCTGATTATTCCTCGTTTAAGGCTCGAATTGATGCATTAATCGATTGTGCGGATGCATTGGGTAGGGGAAGGTAAGTCGCGTCGAGCGCGCTCGAGAGCTCGCGTGCACGGGGACTGGGCCTGACTGCGGTATCGACCAGTACGCCACGATAGTGAGTGGCTGCGACTTTCTTCGCCACTCTTAGCGCGTCTTCGGTTCCCGCCGATCGACTCTTCGTGCCATCGCGTGCGACATTTGACGCCCCGTCAGTCAGTAGCACGTATGTCGGTGTAGCTCCCGTTGCTTCTATCGTCGTTGCTAACTCGTAAATTGACTGAAGCGCCGCTGCCATTGGCGTACCGCCGCCACCGGGCAGCTGTGCGAGCGTGCGCTTGGCCCTCACCAGCGAGCGGGTCGGTGGAAGTAGGAGGTCTGCTGATTCGCCTTTAAAGCTAATGAGTGCCACTTCAGTCCGATGCGAATAGCAATCGGCGAGCAATAGTTCTATCGCTCCCTTAGCTTCTGCCATGCGCTGATGAGCACTGCTGCCTGAGGCATCAACGGCAAAGATCATGACGCTGGATTTTCGCTGCTCAAAGCGTTTGACTCGAATGTCTTGGGGTTCGATGTACAGGCTTGCTTGCTGGTGATTGGACGGAGCCCATCGTGCGCGAACGGCTTGAAAGGGTGCCGCTGCTCTGAGGGTCGCAGGTATGTCAATGCGGTGCCCGCGTTTGAGCTCTCCGCGTCTCACACCGATCGGTCTTCCACGCTGCTTGTCTTGTGCTATCTGTCCGGAATTGCCGGCCTTATTTTGCCGCATTCGGCTCCGCTCGGCTCGCTTTAACAAGGCGGCTAAAAGGTCTGTGGGCAGCTCAGCAATCGCAGATTGGACCGCCTCATCGGCCTCCTGATGCTCGCCTTGCTGCTGCGCGGAATCGGGCTGCTGACTTTCCTCAGGGAGGGGGGGGGTGTCCTCCGGTGGCTCAGGCTCCTCAGCCGGTGCTGGAATGTGTGTGGCCCGCGGGAGGAAAATGAGCCTGATAATCGGGTGAATAACCGCATCGTCGGTTTCAGCCGTCTTCAGCAGCAGAGTCAGCGCTTTGCATGCGATTACCGCGAATCGCAGCACACGAATGGAGTGAATACCCATCGATGCCGCCAGCTGAGTGAGGAGCAGCAGGGTCTTCTCATCAAGCGACACGGTGTCCATACGTTCTTGAGCGTGCTTGATATCGCCTTTGGAAAACAGCGGTTCATCCACGCAGCGGATGCTTATCTCATCAAGGTTTATGCTCAGTGACAGTCTTTCTAGGAGCGCCGCGGGGGGCGTTTCTTCGTCAATACCTTCATCGAGTGCGATGACTGTGATCATCGCATTAGAGGTTTGGCTGAGACCATCGCGCGCCACCTTTACAGACCCTGTATCGATTGCCGCACACCAATGGCCAGTAAACTCTTTTGGCAGGCGCTCAGCCATTGGCAAAACAATATGCCTGTTGTGGCACTCTGCAAACACACCTTGCGCGAGCACTGGTTTTCCCAGGCGCATGCTTTCGGTGATGTCCATGCCGCCGATGAGCCGCTCTGTCGGTGTGGCGCCCGGAACCCGTCGCGCGGATTGGTCGATGCGCGAGTTGAGGTTGTCGAGCCAAAAGTCGCGGACCGGACCCGGTTGCGCGATGACTCGGACGCCGCCGCCGGCATGTCCGAGCACTGCAATAAGCGCTGCAGCTAAGTCAGCGTCGCGCCACAGGCTTGCGCCGCTGGGCTCAGGAGAGTGAGGTTGCGATTGCGCGTTCGACACGAGCGTCGGCACTGGACTCGTCCATTGGGTCGCGCCGCAGGCGATGCCTGAGTACAAATAGCGCAACCTGTTTTAGATGTTGAAGGGTCGCAACATCTTGACCCTTTAGTGCCGCAAGCGCCCGTGCACTGCGGATCAGCGTCAGCTCTCCACGGAGCCCATCAGTACCGAGTTCGAGGCACAAAGACGCGGCTTTTTCTAAAATTTCGGTAGGAATATCGACAGCGTCAACCGCATTGCGTGCGGTATCTATTTTTCGTCGAAGTGCGCCTTCTTTTCGTGAAAAGCGCTTGCTGAAACCCTCGGGATCATGATCGAACGCATCGCGTAGCTTAATAATTTCAACACGTGTAGGAATGTCTCGGGGTGTTCTCACATCCAAAGACAGGCCAAACCGGTCGAGGAGTTGGGGGCGCAGTTCGCCTTCTTCTGGGTTGCCGCTGCCGACTAAAACGAAGCGCGCTGGATGTCGAACGCTCAAGCCCTCTCGTTCAACAACATTGACGCCACTGGCTGCGACATCGAGCAAGGCGTCTACAATATGATCTTCAAGCAGATTGACTTCATCGATGTATAAAAAGCCGCGATTCGCAGCAGCGAGTAAACCCGGTTGAAACGCCTTTTCTCCGTTGTGGATGGCTTTTTCGATATCGAGCGCACCGAGGACCCGATCTTCTGTGGCACCCAGAGGAAGATCGACCACGGGGATGGCAATTTTATGGCTCTTTAAGGGGGGCGTTTTTTGACACTGGGCACACAGACTTTTACTGGGTGCCTGTGGATCACATTGGTAGGGACAGTCTTTTACGGCTGCGATTTTGGGTAGCAGCTGAGCGAGTGCTCGAATAGTCGTTGATTTGCCCGTACCGCGTTCACCAAAAACGAGTACGCCCCCAATGCTCGGATCTACCGCAGCAATCGACAAGGCAAGCTTCATGTCGTCTTGCCCAACGATCGCCGTAAAGGGATACGCTACGGTCATGATTTGTCCCCAAAAAAAATAGGCCCAGTGCTTGTGAGCACTACAACACAGCGCTTGTGTGTTGGTTAAATGTCATTTTATTTAAACACATTATTTGTCAAATTTTATGTATTTTTTCTGAATGGATAGGTCTAGACCTGCTTGGGTGCGTATAGAATTCGACAGTGAAAGAGCAGGGAAGATGGCGCAACTTGAGCAAGCAATAGCCAGTGAGGGCGAGGTCGTTGAAGGTCAGTGCGGACATCCACTTTATTGGTACTTTGACACGCAGGCAGACGGTCGCCCCATTGTTTTTATACACAGCATTAATGCAGCGCCAAGCGCCATTGAACTCAAGCCGCTCTTTCAATATTTTAGACCTACCCGCTCAGTATTTGCGCCGGACCTGCCGGGCTTCGGTCGCTCCACTCGTGCAGTGGGCTCTTTTTCTGCGCCGGACTTTGCTCGCGAGATTGCCGCATTTGTTGCGCGAATATCGGATCGCGGTGAGCCCGACATTGTTGCCTTGTCGCTCGGATGTGAGTTCGTTTCGCGCGCTGTCCTTGAATTTGACATGAAGGTACGGAGTCTCACCTTCATATCGCCCAGTGGTTTTTCAGCCCGAACGCCACCCTCTCCCAGAGTGCAACAACGACTAAAGCGGTTGTTTAACTTTGCGGGTTTGGGACGCGGGGCATACAAACTATTGCGGACAGAGCGCAGCATTCGTTATTTTTACGGTATGAATTTTTTGGGTCAGATCCCCGATGAATTGGTGCGCTACGCGTTGAAAACAACGCGTCAGAGAGAGGCTCACCAGATGCCACTTCAGTTCTTATCCATGGGACTATTTACCCCCAACGCAGTGGACGCGCTTTACCGACGTCTGGATGTTCCGGTGCTGGTTCTTTTCGATGAAGACCCGAATGTGTCGTTTGAGCGTTTCGCAGAGTTTGAGGACGACAGTCGTTGGCGGTTCCGTCGTATTCAACCCAGTATGGGGATGCCTCAGTGGGAGCGCCCCGAGCAGACGACAGAGGCTCTGAAGGAATTTTACGCCTCTCTGTAAGCATTATCTTAGTAAGTCGTGTCTTGTTAAGCCGTATCCTGAAGTATCTGTCTGGCAGCAAGTGTTCCTGACAAAGTAGCCATGGGGACACCGGGTCCCGGATGTACACTGCCGCCCGATAAATAAAGTCCTTTTACGCGACTTTTTGCCGACGGCCGGGTGAAGCTTGAAAACATGCCGTGCGACGCAGCCCCGTAAAGTGAGCCCCCACTGGCTGGGAATCGATGATGCCAATCATCCGGAGAGCTCACGACGCAGTTTTGCTCTGAAAAAGTAATATTCGCACCACCGCGTTGTACGACGCGTAAGGCATGTTCTCGTTGTTCGTCCAGTTTCGTAGTTGTCCACGCCTTGTGGTCGCCATCGGCTGGCGCGTTGATGAGCAATAACAATCGTTCGGTACCTGCTTTGAGCGGTGTGCCATTAATGCGGTCCTGCGCACACACGTAGACCGTGGGCTCATTGCAGATACCGCGTTTATCAAAAATCGTCGAAAATTCCTGCGCGTAGTTTTGCGCGAAAAAAACATTGTGGTGATCAAGTTCAAAGCCTGATGTCTCGGCGTTGATGCACCACGTAATCGCAGAAAGCCCGCGTTGATGGCGGGGCCTGAGAGGAACAGAGGTTGAAACGTCTGCGCCCAGCAGACCATCACTCAAGGCTGCTGTATCGCCGTTGAATACAACAACGTCGGCAGAATGAGTTTCCCCGCTGGCGAGTGTGATGCCCGTTGCCCTGCCATTGACGCAGTCGATGCGCTGCACAGGCGAGTCGTAGTAGAATCGCCCGCCGTGTTCCTGGGCAAGTTCTGCCATTGCTAGAGCGAGTGCTCGCATGCCGCCGTCGACACACCAGACGCCCTCTCGCTCTACATGTGCGATTAACATCAGTGTTGACGGCGTCAATAAGGGCGAGGAGCCGACATAGGTGGAATATCGCCCGTAGAGCTGCCGGAGTCGAGGGTCGCTGAAGTACTTGCCCAGTGCGCTCCAGAGTGACTGGTGAGGTGCCACGGACAGTGCGTTAATGCCACCGTCGCGAATCAGTCGGTACCCCAGTGTAATTGGCGACGGTTGTGTGGTGCTCATGAAGTTGTCTTTCAAGAGTCCATGAATCAATGCGCCGTCGCGGCAAAACCGGCGATACCCCGCTGCGTTTTCCTCATTGGAAAAGTGAGCAATGGCGTCAGCAGACTGGTCGGTATCGTGAAAAAGGTCTAAGTGACTGCCGTCCGTCCATGCGTGCCGTGCCAGTCGTCGGCTTTCTGTCAGTTTCAGTCGGTCGTCAAAATGAGCACCACCCCGACGAAATAACTGCTCGAAGACCCAGTGCATGGTAAACACGGTCGGTCCGCCATCAATACTCGAATCACCCACCTGACGTTGATGCATCTTTCCACCGGGCTCGTGCCGACTCTCAAAAACATCGACCTGCCAACCGGCACTCGAGAGTTCAACCGCTGTGGCCAGCCCGCCTGCGCCCGCACCAACGACAATCGCTTTTTTCGACATCAGGTCGGTTGCACTGAACGAGAAGGGGACATGACTGCACGCTGGTGGTAAACGATAAGTACCAAGCCAGTGACGAGTGGAATGGCCCACAAGCCCGGCGTGAGTGCAATTTCAGGTACGAACCGGACTGCACCAAAGGCGAAGAAGGCCGTGTAAACCGAAATCCCGGCCCCCACTAAAGATTTGATGTGCTCTTTAATACGCGTTTTTGGTGAGGTGGGCTGTCGGTAAATAAACCATAGATTGGTTCCAACGGTCGCAAACCCGACTAAGGCAATCCCCATCATCATCGGTTGAGCGAGTTCAACACCGCGGAGAAAACAGTTTGCAGATGTCGCGACGAGGACGAACTGCATGACTAAATTGTGCCATGCGGCGTTTTTGTGGTGGTTACGTTTGTTTTTCATGCAGAGCCATCCGTGCCACGCTAGGTTGATTGTGAGTGTAGCGAGGTAGAGCATCATCCAGCCAAAAATACCCGCAATCATTTGTGAGTTTTGAAAGAGTTCATGATTCGACAGGTGCGGGTGTGTCGCCACAGGGTCAGACAAGGTCGTGATCGCGATCCCTGTTGCCACGAGGCCGGTGGTCAACATACTGATAACAAAAATAGTGCCTGCTTGACGGTGCAGCGTGCCGCCTTTTTTACCAGCGATAGGTATCCAGACAGAGATGAGGCCCACGGTACCCGTGATGATATGAATGATCACCAGTGTTTCGAATATGCCATGGGTCGACAGGCTCATATCGGGTCTCCATACTGTGTAACGTCGATACTATTGGATAGTTTTCGTGGATGAAACACTTTACACACCACCAAAGCCCAACTCACTACCTGCAGTCATTGCGCTGATTCGTTCACTTTGGAAGGGAGATGGCAACTTACTGGAGCTTTTACCGGCTGAGGCGTACCACTTTGACATAGGCCATTTGGGGCGCTCTAGGCGCGGTACTGTTTTGTTTAACAAGCCGTCGGCCGTGAAGGAAATTATGCGTGACCAGCAAGGCGTATTTCCCAAGAGCGACCTAATGGTGGGGGCGCTCGATCCGCTTATTGGTGAAAGTATGTTCGTGACCGACGGACCTAAGTGGCGTCGACAGCGCGCGATGATTGATCCGGCGTTCAGCCTGATGCGGCTCAATGTAGCCTACGGGGCCATGTGCGCGGCGACTGATGATCATGTGCAGATGATCTCGCGACTTGCGGATACGCAGGCCTCATTTTCACTCGACCTCGCCATGAGCCACCTGACCGCCGACGTCATATGCAGGACGGTCTTCTCTACACCCTTAGCCTCGGATATTGCCGAAGAAGTGTTTGATGATTTCACACTGTTTGAAAAGTCAGTCGCGCAAGTCGATATCTTGGGGATGATTTTGAAGCCGGCGTGGTCAGAAACAAAGCAGGCACCGGAGGTGCTCGAGGCGTGTCAGCGTATTCGGCATCAGATTGGTGGACTGATTGATACGCATTTGGACAGTCATGACAGTGAATTTAACGACATTGCATCGGCGGTGATTGAGGCGAAAGATAAAGACACGGGTCTGCCGTTTACTCGCGAGGAGTTGATTGATCAATTAGGTGTCTTTTTTCTCGCTGGACATGAAACCACCGCCAGCGCACTCACCTGGGTTTTTTACATCTTGGCGGAGCGACCTGAGTGGATGGTCCGATTAAGAGAAGAGATTGATCCCGTCATGGTTGATGGAGCGCTGTCATTTGACGATACGAAAAAGTTGCCGCTGACTCGGGCGTTTTTCAAAGAGGTGTTGCGTTTATATCCACCGATTACCTTTGTCCCCAGAGTGGCACTTGAAGAGGTGGAAATTGAGGGGAAGCGTCTGCCCCGAGGGGCTTTGGTGATGATTGCTCCTTGGACACTCCATCGGCACAGTCAATATTGGGAGAATCCACACGCCTTCATTCCGGAGCGTTTTTTACCAGAAAACGAAAAGTCGTTAACGGCGGGTGCTTACATTCCCTTCGGACAAGGTCCGCACCTTTGCGTGGGGGCGGGTTTCGCGCAGGTAGAAAGTCTATTGATCATGTCTGAACTGATTACTAAGTTTGACTTTGAGATGATACCGGATCAGCAGGTTGTTCCCGCGGCACGACTGACCACCCGGCCAGCAGAGCAGGTCATGATGCGTGTGCGACACCGCAGCTGACGTCTGTTTGCTTGAGCGCGGCAGACAGCTTTTGGTCGAAAATGATAACGTCACCGTGGCAGGCGTCTAGGTCTTTTTTACTCAGCAATGGAATGAAAACGCCTTCATTTGTTGACATGACAACGCAGGGTAACTCAATCGGTAGCGCTTCCAATTGCGCTGTCTCTAGGTCATTACGATGAAGCCACTCAATGTCCGTACGCACGTCACGGTAGGCTCGCCACGCGCGTTTTCCTAGGGGGTTGAGTCCGTGAGAGATGTCGCACAGTGCGCATCGGCGCGTTTGGGTTAGTTTACCCAGAGCATAGGTGAGCTCACCCAGTACTGAGAAGTCTGCGTCGTAGATAGCGATGATGCGATGGTCCATATCACGTCTACGCGTTTCTCAACGTGTCAGATCGAAGGTCAGGCCCGTCGTGACTCCAGCCGGGCGCCCTGAATACGTAGCTCAGCTTGTCACGCCATGTGTTGGCGCGTCTAAAGTCGCGCCACATGGCAGCGTACTCCCCGAAAGAAACAGCGACCACGTTGTGCGTATCGATATTTTTTGTAAGTCCGTAACGAACAGGCTCCTCACTCAGCTCCTCTGAAAAGGTACCAAACAACCGGTCCCAAATGATGAGCGTCGCGCCGTGGTTGCGATCCAGGTAACGAACGTTGGACCCGTGGTGTACGCGGTGGTGAGAGGGCGTGTTGAAGATAAACTCGATAGGCTTTGGAAATTTATAGAACGCTTCTGTATGAAGCCAGTACTGGTAGATCAGGCTGACGCTCAGCATCGTGACGATCATCGCGGGGTGGAAGCCAAGAAATGCCAAAGGAACCCAGAAGGGGTACTTGAGGACGCGTTCCCCGACACCCTGCCTGAGCGCTGT
Organism: Luminiphilus sp.; assembly: GCA_965656285.1. Lineage (GTDB taxonomy): Bacteria > Pseudomonadota > Gammaproteobacteria > Pseudomonadales > Halieaceae > Luminiphilus. The sequence goes on from CBFHJX010000050.1 coordinate 10,001, forward strand.
GCCGAGATTATAGTATTGCGAGTTGTGGTGCGAGACGTGTCCAGCCCAGAGCAGTCGGATTTCATGATTGCCACGATGGAACGTGTAGTAGGTTAGGTCGTCTAAAAAGAACAACAGCACCCACCAGTGAAGGCTGGTATCGACAATGTCCTTTAACGGCGATATTGAATAAGCGGCAAACATGAGCGAGATGCCGAGAAACTTTGGAATTAAATCGACGAAGACGGTGAGGACCATGACGCGCATACTGGTCCAGAAGTCGACACGCTCATAATGTTTTGTGTTGGTTTGGTAGGCCCACAGCAACTCGATCGCAAGCGCACCGAAAAAGAAGGGCAATGCCATCATCACCCAGTCGTCTTGCATTACCGCTAGTACGTCGTCCATTTATCGTGCTCCAAGCATGCCCTGATTATTTTTTGACTGAGGCGTTTGCGATTGCGCTGATTGTAGCCGAATATTTAGAGGTTGGTTTCGACCGATCCATAATTCTAAAAAGGAGAAGAGCGTGGCGGATTTATTAGCAATGTCAACTGACATCATCGATGGGTATGCCGCGCCTGGCGAGCTGGGTCCGCTTAATCGGATTAACCATCAGTTATCAGAGCTTGGCAGCGAGCTGGCTGTGGTTGAGGCCTTTTCACATTGCATCGTTTTTAAGACAGATGATGGTCTGGTGACGTTCGATACCTCCAATGAGCACGGTGGCAAGAAGTGTGTGGGGGCCATTCAGTCGTGGACAAAAGACCCCTTCAATACGGTGGTGTTTACGCACGGCCATATTGATCACGTTGGAGGCTGTGGCGCGTTTTGCTCGGCGTACGAGGGTCGCAAGCCCACCATTGTTGGACACGAAAATGTTGCCGCGCGCTTTGCACGCTACCGCATGACGAACGGCTATAACCATGTCATCAACGAACGTCAGTTTGGGCAGTTTAAGCGTCGAGGCTATGACCTTGCAGGCGAGTCACATTTCTTACCATTGAGCACACCGTCGCCGGATATTACGTATCACAACGATCTGGCGATGTCGGTGGGCGGACTCGAAATCCAGCTCAATCATGCGCGGGGAGAAACCGACGACCACACGTGGGCTTGGATACCCAAGCACAAAGCCATTTGTGCGGGCGATTTTTTTATTTGGGCATTTCCCAACGCAGGAAACCCGCAAAAGGCGCAACGCTATCCGCGTGAATGGGCCGCGGCCCTTCGGGACATGGCTTCTCGGGGCGCTGAGCTCTTTTTGCCCGCGCACGGACTGCCGATCTGCGGTGAAGCGCGTATTCGTAAAGTGCTTAATGAAGTGGCTG
>CBFHJX010000051.1:0-366 GCA_965656285.1 Luminiphilus sp.
GCGCTCGGACGCCCGCCCAAAAGAGTGATCGAAGAGACACCATTTTGTTGACGGCGAAACAGCAGTTCATAGAGACAGGATACGAAGGCTTTTCAATGGCCGTTTTAGCCCAGCGCGCGGGAGTGGCAAAGGGCACCCTTTATCTTTACTTTGGAACCAAAGAAGAGGTGCTACTGTCACTCTATAACAGCGAATTCGATCGCTTCTGTGCGGCATTAGTCCGTCAGGTGACGCCTGGCTTGACAGATCACGAGCTCATCAACGCAGTCTATAGCGCAAGCGTTGACGACCCAGTCTTCTTAGCGCTGCACGCCAGGATCAGTACGGTGATCGAGTACAATATATCAGTGGACGCGTTGATCGCCT
>CBFHJX010000051.1:376-10610 GCA_965656285.1 Luminiphilus sp.
ATGCTCGAACGATTTCAGAGCTTAATCGCTGCGGTAGCAGAGCACGTTTGCTTGTCTCATACTCAAATGACAGAGGCGTTTACCGCCTTTTCAGCACTGTTGACGGGGTGCTATGACGGATATGCGGCAGAATTATTAGAGCACGAAGCCATCCCTGATGATGTTGCTCATTTCATCGATCTCTTCAATATGGAGCGACGTTTTAAAAAAAGTGCTTATCATATTCTTCACGGAATTCGATCCAGTGACTAATTGTCGATATCTGCGACGTCCGACCCGAGCAAAGGACAGCCGTGCGGCAAAGCTCAGGCCGGAGATTTATTAATCGTGTCGATGCAGCTGGCAACTATGCTGAAACAATGGCGCGTCAATCGGGATTCATTCGACTGGGTCTTGGGTACCGTTTATAAAACCGAGGGATCGAGCTATCGCAAGCCCGGTGCAATGAGCCTGATCGGCTCAGAGGGCCAACAGCTGGGACTATTGAGCGGTGGCTGTCTAGAAGCCGACATTCGACTCAATGCCCGCAAAGTGATGGCCACAGGAGTCCCCATTAGCATTCGATACGACGGCGATGACGAAGATGACCTCGCCTTCCGACTGGGTATCGGTTGCGGTGGCGTGGTCTATGTACTGCTCGAACCCGTGAGTCGTGAAAATAACTATCAGGGGCTCTCGAATATTGATGACGCCCTCAGCAAACGTCAAAGTGGCCTTTTCAAACAGCACATACCCAAAGCAGGACAGTCGAGTCGATCAGCTGAATTCACACTCGACTCCGCACTCGTTCGCCACCGAGCGCGGAGTCGCCTCGAACAGATTGAAGGCGAGGACTGGCTGGTCTCTTCGGTGACGCCAACACCCCACTTGCTCGTCGCCGGCGGCGGTATCGACGCACAACCGGTTGTTATGTTTGCCAAACAACTCGGATGGGAGGTGTCTGTCTGGGATCCAAGACCTGCCAACGCAAGAGACGAATTTTTCCAGATAGCAGATGCCAGATTGCGCTGCCACGCCGATGAGCTTGGTCCTTGGATCTCCGAGCAATCGGTGAATGCAGCAATGATTATGACTCACAGTGTTCCCATGGACGCGCAAAGCCTGCAGGCGATCCAGGGTCGACAGCTGGACTATGTGGGACTCCTAGGGCCTCCCCACCGCCGGCAAGATGTGCTGAGTGAAGCCGGTCTCGTCGACACCGATTTTTCCTCCTTCATTAACGGTCCAGCGGGTTTTGATATTGGCGGGGAACTGCCAGAAAGTATCGCTCTAGCCGTTATTGCACAGTGTCATTCCGCTTTATTCGGACCTCAGTCTAGTCATAATGGCTGAGCCTAAGCTCGGGATAGCCATACTGGCCGCGGGCGAGGCGAGCCGCTTTGGACGCTGTAAACAACTGGCAGAATTCCAATATAAACCTCTCCTGCAACACGTCATCGATGAAGCGAAACAGCTCAAGGCCAGCGAACTCTTCGTTGTTACTGGTAGATGGCACGACGCAATTAGCGAGGCCCAACAAAACGGAACAATCAGTGGGGTAACCCTCATAAAAAATGATCGATGGCAGCACGGCATGAGCAGCTCCATTGCTCTGGCAACCGAGCATATTGCCGACCGCTGTGACCAACTCATGGTATTACTCTCCGATCAGATTTTAGTGACCGCTCACCAGCTCAAGGCGCTCGTGGAACTGGCCGGTGAGGGCAACGCTTGCGCGAGTTTTAAAAATACCCTTGGACCACCCGCTATTTTCTCAGCAACGCTCTTTCCCTCACTCTTAACACTGTCAGAGGCCATGGGCGCTAAACAGCTACTGTTCAATTCGGACTATACGGTAAGAAGAATGCGGCTAGACGCGGCGGCTTGGGACATTGACACGCCCGAGGATCTAGAGCGGTTAATTGATGCAAGCACCTATATTTTTGGAAATTGATGAGCAACGGCTATGAATAACGAGCTTCAAAAAGTCATGTGGAACGGACGCGCAGGCGCAAGCTGGGTCCGACACAATGCGCTATTAGAGACGCTGCTTGGGCAACCGGGTCGTGCGTGCATGGATAGCCTCAGACTGACCCCGGGCATGCGCATACTCGACGTCGGCTGTGGCTGCGGAAATCAGACCTTTGACTTGGCCGCGCGACTCGACACAGGCAGCTTGGTAACCGGTATCGACCTGTCAGAGCCCATGCTTGCGCTCGCCCGCGATCTCAAAGAGGCCAACACCAATGCTCTGAGTGCCGACGTCGAATTTTTACTGGGCGATGCCAGTGAGCCGCCGTTCGCAGACGAACAATTTGACGCGATTTACTCTCGGTTTGGCGTCATGTTTTTCGCTAACCCGACCGAGGCATTTAAGTCCCTCAAAGCGACCTTAAAACCAGCCGGCCAACTGGCCTTTGTATGCTGGCAAGAGCCCCGGCTAAACCCCTTTTTTACAGCACCGTTGCAAGCCGCTTTAACCGTTCTCCCGTCACAACCTGCGGCGACTCCGGGCGCGCCAGGCCCGTTTAGTCTTGCCGATAAAGCCCGAGTCGACACGATTCTCGACGAGGCGGGCTTTCAGTCAAGCACGATGACCCCTCTGGCACTAAAACTCTCTGTGGGCGATGCACAATCGTTCGACGAAATTTTTGAGGAGCTCATCCAAATTGGGCCTGCTGCAGCGCTGATTGCAGAGAGTGATCCTACGCTTAAAGAGAGTGCGCGCAGCGCGGTTTACGAGCGTCTAAACGACTTTTATGCGCCGGGTAGCGGTGTCTCATTTGACGCGAACTTTTGGTTGGTCACCGCTTACAATTAACCGGCCAACATGCCTGTGAGTCCCACACCCTGAGCCGACCCCGTGAAGCTACGCCAGTTGGGCAGTACCGTGGTCAGGGCGTCTGACGGGACGCCCATCCATCGCGACACTTCCGCCCACTCGGCAACCCACTGCTACTGCTACCGCCACCACCGCAAGCAGCAAGCACCGACAACATCACTACAGCGACAAAAGATCGCATCATCCTGACAACCCATAACTATCCAGTTCGTATTTATAACCTATACGAATCGGCGTTATATTCCCGTCGGTTAAGCAGAGGATTGACGTTGCCGATATACTACAGAGCGCACTTCGCAGAGGCGCCCCTCCACCTCAACTACATCAGGATCCCAAATGAACAGAGAATTTGACATCATCATCTACGGTGCAAGTGGTTTTACCGGCCGGTTAGTTGCCGAGTACATGGGCAACACTTACGGTAGATCGATTAATTGGGCAATGGCCGGAAGAAATGCAGCAAAGCTTGCAGACGTTCGCGATGAGATCGGCGCCTCGCCAGATACGCCCCTTGTCACCGCAGATGCGGACGACCTTGACTCGCTACGTGAGATGGTCAAAAGCGCTCAATGTATTTGTAGCACGGTAGGTCCTTATCAACTCTACGGCTCTGACCTTGTGAAACTGTGTGCCGAAGAGGGTACCCACTATGTGGATCTGTCGGGCGAGCCGGGATGGATGCACGACATGATTGCTGCACATCACGAGACAGCGCGTGCCTCAGGCGCACGCATCGTACACAGCTGTGGATTTGACTCCATTCCCTTTGATCTAGGCGTGTACTTTCTTCAACATGAAGCGATTAAGACCACGGGGGCGCCGATGCCGCGTATTCGAGGTCGAGTCCGGGCAATGAATGGCGAGTTTTCGGGCGGCACTGCAGCGTCTTTGGGTGCGACGATGGCCGCGCTCAAAACCAACCCAGGGCTGATTAATATTTTGGCAAACCCATTCTCATTGGCCAATGGGTTTCAAGGCCCAACGCAACCCTCTGACGCCAAAGCCTATGAGGACGAGGCGATTGGTGCTTGGGTTGCGCCCTTCATCATGGCACCGATCAATACGAAAAATGTGCATCGCTCGAATACGCTGTTGGGTCACTTATACGGTGAGGACTTTGAGTACGACGAGATGATGGTGACAGGCCGTGGAGACCAAGGAAAAGCGGTCGCTGAGATGATGGCCACGAGCAATCCACTCGGAGGCGATGACGCCCCCAAGCCCGGCGAGGGTCCCTCGAAGGAGAGCCGAGAGGCTGGACACTACGACGTCCTTTTTCTCGGCACCAACGCTCAGGGCGACACTCTTAAAGCGTCAGTCACCGGTGACATGGACCCAGGCTATGGCTCGACTTCGAAGATGATCGCTGAAAGTGCATTGTGCATTATCCAGGATTGCGCAGATCTGCCCGGAGGCATTTATACCCCTGCGCCGGCCATGGGCGATAAGTTAATCGCCCGGCTGACGTCCAAAGCGGGACTCACCTTCAGTATCGAAGACTGATTATAAAATCGCTTTAACCGCGGCCAAAAAAGCGGTGCTGAGGCAAATCCTCAGCGCCGCTCATCACCAGAAGACCTGCAAATATCGCTAAATTCTTGACGAAGTTTTGCGTCTCACGCCCCGCATCAACGCCTTCGTAGGTGTTCCAGAAATCGTGCATACCCAGGTTAATAGCCAGTGTAAGTGCAGCGAACATCAGTGCAATCTGTCCAACGCGCAGACCAAAGATGAGCATCAGACCCCCAACGATTTGCAAAACAATCGTGATCGGCAAAAGCACCTCGGGTAGTGGAACATTATGAAGGACCATGTAATCCAGTGTTCCCGCGTATCCCGTTACCTTGGAAATTCCAGGCAGTAAGAAGTAGAGCCCCAGCAGGCCTCGGCCCAGTGTCACAGAAAATGTTTGCATTGTTATTATCCCTTTAATCTGGTGATCTCATTGGGCCCTTAACGCTGGCCTAAAAAAAAGGGTGCCGAAGGCACCCTTTATGCTTGTTAAGCGGGCGTTAGTATTAAACAAACGTCTCACCTTTGGCCAGCTTTTCGGCCACAATGGCCGGCGCTTGAAACCGCTCGCCGTAGGCTGCGCTCAACGACGCGCATCGATCAATAAAGTTTTGCAGGCCATAAGTATTGACGAACTGCAACAATCCCCCGGTCCATGCGGGAGCACCAATGCCCATGATCGAACCAATATTCCCATCTGCAACCGTCCGCAGAACGCCCGTCTCAAGACACTTAAGCGCCTCAATCACTTGACGGAACAGTAAGCGATCTTTGGCATCCGCATCGGAGAGGGGTGACGTTGTTGCCCCATAGAGCTCAGCGAGTCCCGACCAGACCTCTTTGGATCCATCAGCGCCGTATTCGTAAAAGCCACCACCGTGGTAGCGACCCCCGCGCCCATAATCGCCGACCATGGTCTCAACAACCCCGGCCGTAATCGAGCGATCGTCGTCGCCCACACTCAGTCCCATTTCTTTCCAGGTCTGTGACGCTTTGCGCGAGAGTTCCAAGCTCACTTCGTCATAGACCGTTAATGGGCCTACGGGCATACCAACCGCCTTTCCCAGATTATCAATACGAAGCGGCTTCATGCCCTCGACGAGTAACCGAACGCCCTCGTCAAGGTATGTTCCGAAGGTTCGCGACGTGAAGAAACCCAATGAGTCATTGACCACGATCGGTGTCTTCTTGATTTGCTTGGTAAAATCAAAGGCTTTGGCCAGCGCCATATCACCGGTTTGTTCGCCCATGATGATTTCCACCAACGGCATTTTGTCGACCGGAGAGAAAAAGTGAATGCCGATGAAGTTTTCAGCATTCTGACTCGCTTGCGCCAACTGAGTAATTGGGAGCGTCGAGGTATTTGACCCCCACACACCGCCGTCCGCCAAGCGAGGCTCTAGATCCCGAGTCATCTGATGCTTCAGCGTCATATTCTCAAACACGGCTTCGATAATTAAATCGCATCCGTCCAAGTCCGCGTCAGACGCAGTGGGGTGGATCAGTGATAGGACCTGAGCCATCTTTTCAGAGGTCATCCGCCCTTTATCGACTCGTTTTTGAAGTAAGGCTTGAGTATAGGCTTTGCCCTTGACGGCTGCGTCAAGACTAATGTCTTTGAGCACCACCTCAATACCGACCATAGCTGACGAATAGGCGATTCCCTGCCCCATCATGCCTGCACCCAAGATACCGACTTTCTCTGTTTTTTGCGGTGGAACCGCTTTCGGACGTGATGCGCCGCCATTGACCTTGTTCATCTGAAAGAAAAACGTATTGATCATGTTTTTTGCTTGAGGCGTCAGTGCGAGCTCAGCAAGACCTCGACTCTCAATACGCATAGCGGTCTCAAAGTCGACGGTCAATGCCTGAACGGCGACGTCGAAAATCTTCTCGGGAGCAGGGAGTAGACCGCGCGTATTCTTCCGAATCATCGGTGCACCCATGGTCACCATCTGCGCAACTTGTGGGTTGCGAATGTTCCCACCTGGAATTTTATAACCCTTGGTATCCCAGGGCTGAGTCCGAGCAGACTCATCGTCTTTATTCGCTAATAACCACTGCTTAGCCGCCGATAAAAGCTCATCTTTGTCCTCGATCACTGCGTCGATAAGACCGGATACGAGTGCCTTTTCCGGCGCCACACGTTTGCCCTCGACGATGTATTCGTTAGCCGCCATCAGTCCCAGGAGATAAACCGCTTTCACATTGCCACCGCCACCAGGAAGCAGTCCCAGCGTCACCTCGGGAAAGCCAAGTTGGACGCTACGGTTGTTCCAGGCAATTCGATGGTGGCACGCCAAAGCAAGTTCCAGTCCACCACCCAGCGCAGCACCATTGATGGCCGCACATACTGGCGCATGCAGCTTTTCAAGTCGGCGCATTGCGGCTTTCGTCGCACACATACCCTCAAAAAACGCTTCGACAGTCTCTTCAGTGACCGCACACAGCATATTGAGGTCACCACCGGCGAAAAACGTTGACTTGCCCGACGCCAAAACCACCCCGGCAAGGTCAGCATCAGCTTCCAGCTTGCCCAGTGTCGCTTCTAGTGCAGGAAGGAATGCGTCGCTCATGGAATTAACGGGGCCGTCCATGTCCATAGTGACGGTCACGATGTTGTTGCTGTCTTTTTCGTAATGAAAACTCATTGGTGTTAACTCCCGTTACCGCTTAAACGCGTTCGATGATCGTGGAAATACCCATGCCACCGCCCACACACAGTGAGAGCATGGCGCGTTTCATATTGCGCCGCTCAAGCTCGTCCAACATGGCAGAAACCAAGCATCCACCAGTTGCCCCGAGCGGGTGCCCCATCGCAATCGCACCGCCAACAACATTAGTAATCTCGTGGCTGATACCCAGGTCCTTCATGTAGCGAAGGGCCACTGATGCAAAAGCCTCATTGATTTCCCACAAGTCAATATCGCCGACCGTCAGGCCCGCCTTTTGAAGACACTTTTTGGCCGCAGGTCCCGGTCCGGTGAGCATGATAATGGGGTCTGTAGACAACACGGTGGTTGCAACGACGCGTCCTCGTGGAGTCAGGGATAAATCTTTCCCAGCCTTCTCACTCCCGATCAGCACGGCACTTGAGCCATCGACAATGCCCGACGAGTTTCCCGGTGTGTGGACATGATTGACCTTGCTGTACTCGTTGTACTTAGTGAGGATGACGTCATCAAAGCCCATTTGACCGGGCACTTCGAACGACGGCTTGAGTCGCGACAGACCCTCAAGGGTTGTGTCAGGCTTAATGAAGTCATCTCGCTCTAAGATCGTGATACCTGCAGCGTCTTTAACCGGTACAACCGACCGGTCGAACCAGCCGTTGTCTCTGGCTTGCGCGGCACGGCGTTGAGACTCCACGGCATAACCGTCGACGTCTTCACGGCTGTAACCGTCAATGGTTGCGATCATATCTGCACCAATACCCTGCGGCACAAATCCGGTCTTTAGCGCGAAGGCTGGGTCGCTCGCCATCGCACCCCCGTTTGACCCCATGGGTACTCGAGACATGCACTCAATACCACCTGCAACGACCAAATCCTCCCACCCAGAAGCCACTTTCTGTGCGGCGGTGTTCACGGCTTCTAATCCTGAGGCACAAAATCGGTCGAGCTGAACGCCAGGAACGGACTCATCCCAATCTGCGTTCTGAACAATCATTTTCGTAATGTCTGAGCCCTGCTCGCCAACCGGTGTGACACACCCCATGACAACATCGTCGACATAGCTGGTGTCCAGATCATGGCGCGCTTGTAGAGCCCGAAGCAAACCAGCCCCCAAATCCACAGGCTTCACTTCGTGGAGCGTGCCGTCTTTTTTTCCCTTACTGCGAGGCGTTCGCAGGGCTTCGTAAATGTATGCAGCGTGAGGCATGAACCATCTCCAATGGACAGATTATTAATATGTGTGAATAGAGCGGCCGTTACAGTGCCAAATTCGTCGACAAAAATCGATGCTTTATACCGATCAAATTGAACTCTTGGTATGTTTTTTTAATTTCGAGGATGTGCTGGCGCCATTGCAACCTCTTGGGCGCGCGAAGGATGTATGACGAGTCCAGCGCGGTATTGCCATAAGTATCAAAAAAAGCTTGTGTGGGTCCGACACATAGGTCGTAATGGCGCGCTATGGATCAACGCACACACCACCTTCTCACTGCCCCTGCGCTGCCGTTATTGGTCAAAATGTCGATACCCAGTAGTCTGGCGTTTATCGTTCAATCAACGGTTAGCCTCACTGAAGTCTGGTATGTAGGACAGCTTGGCAGCACCCCTCTGGCGGCCATGGCCCTAGTATTTCCTATGCTCATGCTGATGCAAATGCTGTCTGCGGGTGCGCTGGGTAATGCGGTCTCATCCGCCATCGCCCGTGCGCTGGGAGCAGGTGACAAAGCGCGAGCCGAGCAGCTAATGTGGCATGGTCTCGTATTAGCGGTTGCAGGCCCCGCCGCACTCCTGGTCGCATTCCTGATCTCAGGCCGCTTCTTCTTGTCACTGCTCGGTGGTTCAGGACCTATACTTGAACTGGCGTTTACCTACAGCGCTGTGCTCTTTGGTGGAAGTGTCAGCATCTGGATTATGGGCGTCGCAAGCGCTATTTTTCGGGGATTGGGTGATATGAAGTACCCCGCCCGGATGATGATTATCGGGTCAGTGATTCAAGTACCGCTCTCTGGGGCACTCATCCTCGGCTACTTTGGTGCGCCACAACTGGGACTGTTGGGTGCAGCAATATCCGTCATTGCAACCTGTGCCCTGATGGCCGTCGTGATTATCAACAAGTTAATTCGCGCGCCTCTTCAAGCGAATTTACGGCTTGATCAGTGCCAGTTTAGCCAACAACACTTTTACGACATCGGTCGTGTTGCGCTTCCCGCATCACTTTCCCCACTTTCGACAGTAACTACGATTTTAGTACTTACGGGGCTCGTGGGACAGTTTGGAGAACAGGCGCTCGCCGGATACGGCATTGGCTCGCGAATCGAGTTTTTAATGTCTTCGTTGATTTTTGGAATCGGCGCGGCCATGACCTCGTTAGTTGGGATGAGTATTGGCGCTCGCGATGCCGACAGAGCGGAAAAAATTGGCTGGACGGGTGCCGCCATGTCGTTCGTCTTGGGGGGCGTTATTGGCTGCCTACTGGCTGTATTCCCCCACGTATGGATACCGATCTTTACCGATGACCCCATGGTTTACGAAACAGCAAAGGGCTTCATACAAATTGTAGGTCCGTGCCTCGCACTGCATGGCGTGGGTTGGGCGCTTTATTTTGCCTCACAAGGCGCAGGGGCGATGCGCGGCCCCGTCACCGCCTTGATCGCCCGTCCGGTGGTGGCCATCGGAGTCGCATTTTTTCTGCTCGGCACCCTCAACTGGGGCATGACCGGCATTTTCATTGGCGCAGTGAGTGGCATGTTGATTTATACGGCGATCATTACTGCGTCAATCAAAGGTGGGGCCTGGCGACGTCAAGTTCCGGCACAGAAGAAGCAAGCTCAGTCGCCCTCTCCCAGTTGACGCGACTCGTTGGCGGTAAAACCAAAGATCCCTTTTGCCATAAGCGACGTCTCGCCCGAACGGCGATGCTGATACACCTCAGCTCGCGCTTGATGCACGGCCTTGTTTTCGGGCTCAGCCTGAGCTGCAAATTCCACCAAATGACAGGCGAGTCGCGGATCGGTCTCCGCCAAGCGACGTGCGCGCTCGGCAAGCTTCAACGCGCCCCCTGATAACTTGGCCAGCTCGGCCGCAACCAACGCATCGCGCGCAGGCTTGAGCTGAGCTGGGTTACCGTCATACCACCCCCCATAGAGGCGCCAGATATTTCGGACTACAAACTCCGGCTCATCATACGTGGGCGCTAAGTACGGCTTTGCTAGCAGGTCCGGGCTCA
>CBFHJX010000052.1:0-10225 GCA_965656285.1 Luminiphilus sp.
TGGTAAGTACAAGCGCCTTAAGCACCGCGGTGTAATTTGTGAGAAGTGTGGCGTTGAGGTTGCGCTGGCGAAAGTCCGTCGTGAGCGAATGGGCCACATCGAGCTTGCCAGCCCTGTTGCACACATTTGGTTTTTGAAGTCGTTGCCATCGCGCATTGGCTTGTTACTGGATATGACGCTTAGAGACATAGAGCGTATTTTGTACTTTGAATCTTATGTCGTCACTGATCCCGGTCTATCGACCTTGGATCACGGCCAGCTCTTAAACGACGAGCAGTACTTTGAGTCGATGGAAGAGTTTGGCGACGAGTTCACGGCGAAGATGGGTGCGGAAGCGATTCAGCAGTTGATGATCCAGTTGGATCTTAAGAGCGAAATTGAGCGTCTTCGCGAAGAAATCCCGCAGACGAACTCTGAAACAAAGATCAAGAAGCTGTCGAAGCGCCTCAAGTTGATGGAGGCGTTTGATAAGTCAGGAAACCGCCCAGAGTGGATGGTGCTTAATGCGTTACCGGTTTTACCACCTGATTTGCGACCCTTAGTCCCGCTGGATGGCGGACGCTTTGCGACGTCAGATCTGAATGATCTTTACCGTCGCGTGATAAACCGAAACAACCGACTCAAGCGACTGCTCGATCTCAACGCACCCGATATTATCGTGCGCAACGAGAAGCGAATGCTCCAAGAGTCTGTTGATGCGCTCTTAGATAACGGTCGTCGCGGACGCGCCATTACGGGTTCTAACAAGCGCCCACTCAAGTCACTGGCTGACATGATTAAAGGCAAGCAAGGGCGTTTCCGTCAGAACTTGCTGGGTAAGCGTGTTGATTACTCCGGTCGATCGGTGATCGTGACTGGACCGACACTCAGGTTGCATCAGTGTGGACTGCCTAAGAAAATGGCATTGGAGCTTTTCAAGCCGTTTATCTTCGGCAAACTCGAACACAGAGGACTGGCCAGTACGATTAAAGCCGCCAAAAAGATGGTCGAGCGCGAGCCACCAGAGGTTTGGGATATTCTTGCCGAGGTCATTCGTGAGCACCCAGTTCTTCTCAATAGGGCGCCAACATTGCACCGGCTCGGTATTCAAGCGTTCGAGCCTGTATTGATCGAAGGCAAGGCCATTCAACTGCACCCACTAGTGTGTGCGGCCTACAATGCCGACTTCGATGGCGATCAGATGGCTGTCCACGTGCCGCTAACGATTGAGGCGCAGCTTGAAGCCCGCGCCTTGATGATGTCGACGAATAACATTTTGTCCCCCGCATCGGGCGACCCCATTATTGTTCCTTCGCAAGACGTGGTTCTGGGTCTTTATTACATGACGCGAGAGCGCGTCAACGTGAAAGGCGAAGGAATGGTCTTTGCTGATACCAAAGAGGTTTCACGTGCCTACGCCAGTGGTTCGGTGCACCTGCAAGCGCGGGTCAAGGTCCGCATTCATGAAGAGGTGATCGAGTACGGCATGGCTGCCGAGGCGCGAACGCGCATCGTTGAAACGACTGTTGGTCGCGCACTGCTTTGGAATATTGTGCCCGACGGGCTGTCGTACGACATGATTAACCGTCCTATGGTTAAAAAGGCGATCTCTCAAGTAATTAACCAATGCTACCGTGCTGTGGGTCTTAAGCAGACTTGTATCTTTGCCGATCAGTTGATGTACACGGGTTACGAGTATTCGACCAGGTCCGGATCCTCAATCGGTGTGAACGACTTCGAGATTCCCGAAGCGAAGACAGAGTTAATCGACCGCGCTGAGGCAGAGGTTGTCGAGATTGAGCAGCAGTACGCAGCGGGTCTGGTAACACAGGGCGAGAAGTACAATAAAGTCATTGATATTTGGTCGCGAACGAACGAGCAGGTTGCCAAAGCGATGATGACCAATCTCTCCTCGGAGATGGTTGTTAATCGCGATGGTGAGGAAGAGAAGCAAGACTCCTTTAACTCTGTCTACATGTACGCCGATTCTGGTGCACGTGGCTCACCTGCACAGATACGTCAGTTAGCCGGAATGCGTGGGCTGATGGCTAAGCCCGACGGGTCAATTATTGAAACGCCGATTACGGCTAACTTCCGTGAAGGTTTGAACGTACTGCAGTACTTCATCTCAACTCACGGTGCGCGAAAAGGTCTGGCGGATACGGCCCTTAAGACCGCGAACTCCGGCTACTTGACGCGACGTCTTGTTGACGTGGCACAGGATGTGGTTGTGGTTGAGCCAGACTGTGGCACTGAGCGGGGTCTTGTGATGACGCCTGTGATCGACGGAGGTGACATCATTGAGTCGCTGGCGGATCGAGTGCTGGGTCGCATTATCGCTGCCGATGTCGTCAAGCCTGGCACTGATGAAGTGCTCGTGCCAGCCGGTACATTGGTAGATGAGCTGTGGAATCTCAAGATTGAAGAGATGGGCATCGATGAGATTTTGGTGCGCTCTCCTATCACATGTGAGACTCGTTACGGGATTTGTTCGACCTGCTACGGACGGGATCTCGGTCGCGGCCATCAGGTGAATATGGGCGAAGCCATTGGTGTTGTTGCTGCTCAGTCGATTGGCGAGCCCGGTACCCAGCTGACTATGCGTACGTTCCACATTGGTGGTGCAGCATCAGGTCAGGCGGCTCAGGATAATATTCAAGTGAATTCTGACGGTACCGTTCGCCTTCATAACATGAAGGTTGTCGACCGCACAGACGGCTCCTTAGTCGCTGTGTCTCGCTCCGGTGAGCTCTCCGTTATGGACGGCGTCGGTCGTGAGCGCGAGCGCTACAAGGTGCCTTATGGTGCTGTCATTAAGGTGGGTGATGAGTCACCGGTTGCGGCAGGTGATGTCGTTGCAACCTGGGATCCACACACACACCCCATTGTGACCGAGGTCGCGGGTATCGTGAAGCTGGGTGGCATGGAAGAAGGCGTCACCATTAAGCGTCAGACGGACGAGTTTACGGGGCTGTCGAGTATTTCCGTAATGGATCCGTCTGAGCGACCCAGTGCGGGTAAAGATATTCGCCCTGCAGTGACGCTTGTTGATGAGTCTGGCAACGAACTCTACCTGGCGGGGACGAATGTCCCGGCGGTCTACTTCTTGCCAGCATCAGCGATGGTGAACCTCGAAGACGGTGTCAAGGTGGCAGTCGGTGACGTGATTGCGCGTATTCCGAAAGAAGGATCGAAGACACGTGATATCACGGGTGGTCTCCCGCGCGTTGCTGACTTGTTCGAGGCTCGTAAGCCGAAAGAGCCAGCGATTCTGGCCGAAATCTCGGGGACGTTCAGTTTTGGTAAGGAAACCAAAGGTAAGCGTCGGTTAGTGATTACTCCAACCGATGGTAAGGCCTTGCCAGACGGTTCCGATCACTACGAAGAGCTCATTCCTAAGTGGCGTCAGCTGTCAGTATTCGAAGGTGAACAGGTCGAGAAGGGCGAGATCGTGTCGGAAGGCGCGCTCAGTCCGCATGATATTTTGCGTCTAAAGGGTATTCCGGAGCTCGCAAAGTACATTGTGAACGAGATTCAGGAGGTTTACCGGCTCCAGGGTGTGAAGATCAACGATAAGCACATTGAAGTGATTGTTCGTCAGATGTTACGCAAGGCGAACGTTGTTTCATCGGGTGAGTCGAGCTTCATTAAAGGTGAGCAAATTGAGTGGAACGCGTACTTGGAAGAGTGCGACCGTATGGACGCACAAGGTCTTGTTCGCCCTACTGTTCAACGCGAGCTGTTGGGTATTACGAAGGCATCGCTTGCGACAGAGAGCTTTATCTCTGCTGCATCATTCCAGGAAACCACTCGAGTGCTGACAGAAGCCGCGGTAACGGGCAAGCGTGACTACCTCCGTGGTTTGAAGGAGAACGTCATTGTCGGTCGCCTGATTCCGGCGGGTACTGGTCTTGCGCACCACGAGGAGCGACGTCGTCTGCGAGCCTTGGATAAAGAGTCGAGTGTACAAATGTCAGCGGAGGAGTTCTCAGAGAGTTTTGCTGAAGAGCTTGAAAAGGCCGAGGCTGCTGATGACTTAGCGGGTGCACTTGCAGCCGAGATAGAAAATGCCTCTGCAGGTGGTGAAGCAGAGTAATTAAACCGCGCGAGCTTGACGGGGCACCCCCCCGTCATTAGACTTCGCGCTCTTTTTTGATGACGCCCCGTTGGGGCGTTCTTAACGACTTGGAGTTAAGGCCGAATGGCAACAATTAATCAGCTAGTGCGTAAGCCGCGCAAGCGTAAAGTAGTAAAGAGTGGCGTTCCTGCCTTGCAGGCGTGCCCTCAGAGACGCGGTGTGTGTACCCGTGTTTATACAACCACACCAAAAAAGCCCAACTCGGCACTGCGTAAGGTCTGTCGTGTTCGTTTGACCAGCGGCT
The DNA here is from genome assembly GCA_965656285.1 of Luminiphilus sp. GTDB lineage: Bacteria > Pseudomonadota > Gammaproteobacteria > Pseudomonadales > Halieaceae > Luminiphilus. The sequence continues at coordinate 4,362 of CBFHJX010000052.1, forward strand.
TTGAAGTGTCGTCCTACATTGGTGGTGAGGGTCACAACCTGCAAGAGCACAGCGTGGTGTTGATCCGCGGTGGTCGTGTAAAGGATTTGCCCGGTGTTCGTTACCACACGGTTCGCGGAAGTCTCGATACGTCGGGTGTTGCGAATCGTCGCCAGTCACGCTCGAAGTACGGCGCGAAGCGACCGAAGTAATTGGGCTGATTTTCAGCCGTATCGTCACCCCGTGTGACAGTAAGGACAGCCCATGTGTGGCTGTATGACCTGAAGAAGAGAGAGAACTATGCCAAGAAGACGCGTTGTTGCAAAACGTGAAGTGATACCCGATCCCAAGTACGGGAATACAACACTCGCCAAATTTATGAACCACGTCATGATCAGTGGTAAGAAGTCCGTTGCTGAATCGATCGTTTACGGCGCGATGACACTGGTCGCCGAGCGTTCAAACCGTGATCCGATCGAAGTATTCGATGAGGCACTCGAAAACATTGCGCCCATGGTGGAGGTGAAGTCACGTCGCGTGGGTGGTGCAACCTACCAGGTGCCAGTAGAAGTCCGTCCCGCGCGTCGCGTTGCACTGTCAATGCGTTGGTTGGTTGACTACGCTCGAAATCGTGGTGAGAAGTCCATGCGTCAGCGTCTGGCTGGAGAAATCTTGGATGCCGCACAGAGCAAAGGTAATGCGGTCAAGAAGCGTGAAGACGTGCACCGCATGGCGGAAGCCAACAAGGCGTTCTCACACTTCCGATTCTAAATTCGCTGAATTTAGCAACGAGGTATCAACGTGGCTCGCAAAACACCGATTAACCGCTATCGCAATATCGGTATTTGCGCTCACGTTGATGCTGGCAAGACCACCACGACAGAGCGCGTTCTTTTTTACACCGGCGTTTCGCACAAAATAGGCGAGGTACACGACGGCGCTGCAACCATGGATTGGATGGAGCAGGAGCAAGAACGCGGCATCACCATTACCTCGGCAGCAACGACCTGTTTCTGGCGTGGTATGGAAAACCAGTTCGATGAATACCGTATTAATATCATCGACACCCCCGGACACGTTGATTTTACGATTGAAGTTGAGCGTTCTTTGCGGGTGCTCGACGGTGCCGTTGTGGTGCTCTGTGGCGCCTCAGGAGTTCAGCCGCAAACCGAAACGGTATGGCGCCAGGCTAATAAGTATCAGGTGCCTCGCATGGTGTTCATCAATAAGATGGATCGGGCAGGCGCAGACTTTATGACGGTTGTGGATCAGCTCCGCGATCGCCTCGACTGCAATCCCGTGCCGATTCAAATGACGATTGGTGCAGAGGAAGGATTTGTCGGCGTCATCGACCTGATAAAGAACAAGGCAATTGTTTGGGATGAATCCGATCGGGGCGTTTCATTTGAATACGGCCCGGTGCCCGATGAGCTCGCGGATCAGTGTTACGAGATGCGAGAGTTGGTTGTTGAATCGGCGGCTGAAGCGAACGATGAGTTGATGGATCAGTATCTTGAGACCGGCGTTTTATCTGAGGATCAGATAAAAGTGGGTCTTCGGATACGAACACTGGCCAATGAGATCATACCTGTGCTCGGTGGCAGTGCGTTTAAGAATAAGGGCGTGCAGGCCGTACTCGATGCGGTTGTGGATTACCTGCCGTCACCGACCGAAGTGAAAGCCATCGAGGGTACGGAGATTGACGGTGAAACGGTCATTACGCGTGAGTCTGATGATGAAGAGCCGTTCTCTGCACTGGCGTTTAAAATTGCCACCGACCCCTACGTTGGGACGCTAACCTTCTTCCGTGTTTACTCGGGAAAGTTGGAGTCAGGGAGCGCTGTTCTTAATTCGGTCAAAGGTAAGAAAGAGCGAGTTGGACGCATGGTCCAGATGCACGCCAACAGTCGTGAAGAGATTAAAGAAGTACTCGCGGGTGATATTGCAGCGGCGATTGGTCTCAAGGACGTCACGACAGGCGATACTCTGTGTGCAATTAATAATGCAGTCGTTCTCGAACGAATGGAGTTTCCCGAGCCTGTCATTTCAGTGGCGGTCGAGCCACGGTCTGTGCCGGATCAGGAAAAAATGTCGGTTGCACTGTCAAAGCTCGCGCAAGAGGACCCGTCATTTCGAGTAAAGACAGACGAAGAAACAGGTCAAACCATTATTTCGGGAATGGGCGAGCTTCATCTGGACATCATCGTTGACCGTATGCGTCGTGAATTCAGTGTTGAGGCAAATATCGGTAAGCCGCAAGTGGCGTATCGTGAGCGAGTTCGAAATACCGCTGAAATTGAAGGTAAGTTTATCCGCCAGTCGGGGGGTCGCGGGCAATACGGCCACGTGTGGGTGCGCTTTGAGCCTGCGGAGGATGAGGGTGCTGAAGGACTCGAGTTCGTCAACGAAATCGTTGGTGGTACGGTGCCACGTGAATACATCCCTGCGATCAACAAGGGAATAGAAGAGCAGATGCAAAATGGTGTGCTTGCGGGGTACCCACTTTTGGGACTCAAAGCCACGTTGTTTGACGGTTCTTTTCACGATGTTGATTCAAACGAAATGGCGTTTAAAATCGCGGCCAGTATGGCGACTAAAAAATTAGCCGACGAGGGCGGCGCCGTGCTTCTTGAGCCGATCATGAAGGTGGAGGTGGTCACCCCCGAAGAAAATATGGGCGATGTTGTGGGTGATCTCAATCGGCGTCGTGGTCTCATCCTTGGAATGAATGACAACGCGTCTGGAAAAATTATTGATGCTGACGTTCCGCTCGCGGAAATGTTTGGTTACGCGACGGACCTTCGGTCTGCCACTCAGGGGCGTGCGACGTATACAATGGAGTTCGCCCGTTACGCCGAGGCACCGAATGCCGTTGCCGAAGGCATTATCGGTAAAAATCGCTTTTAAAGTACCGATCTGCTCAATGAGCAGAGGCCACTAAAAATCGAATGAAGCCCGCAATTTGCGGGTTTTTTTTTGGCAAAAGAACGTCCTTCTGATACAAAAGAGATTATTGGTAGTCGCCACAAAAACGCTAACAGAGGATGCACCATGGTCGATTTTTTATTAAACGGAGAGGTGGTCAGCGCCAAAAGTGAGGCTGACACGCCCTTGCTGTGGGTGCTTCGGGAAGAGCTCAAGCTGCGCGGTACAAAATTCGGCTGCGGCATTGCGCAATGTGGCGCCTGCACCGTCCATATTGATGGACGTCCTATGCGATCGTGTGTAACGCCAGTCAGTGCAGTCGCAGGGCGTTCTGTGACGACGATTGAGGGGCTTGCTACACCCGTCGGCGAGGCTTTGAAGACGGCGTGGACCGAGGTTCAAGTTCCACAGTGCGGATATTGCCAGTCGGGTCAAATCATGCAGGCGGCCGGGCTACTGGAATCAAATCCAACGCCCTCTGATGATGAAATTGTGGCATCAATGAACGGCAACCTCTGTCGGTGTATGGCGTATCCCCGCATTAAAAAGGCCATTAAATCGGCCGCAAACGGAGGTGTTTTGTCATGAAAAATCAGCGACAAGGTCTTTCCAGGCGATCGTTTATTGCCGGCGTTGCGGGCTCGTCACTCATGATGAGCATGGGATCGCTCGTTTCGGGGTGCAGTTCAGAGCAGGCCTCGCAAGCGCTATCGAGCGGTGATCTATCAAAGGTGTTCTCTCCCAATATTTGGCTTGAGATTAATGGCGCTGGCGAGGTTCTGATTAATATTGTCCGAGCGGAGATGGGTCAGCACGTGGGAACCTCATTGGCGCAAATTGTGGCGGATGAGTTGGGCGCCGACTGGTCAAAGGTCTCCTTCAAACATGTCGATACCGATCCGAAGTGGGGCGTTATGGTGACCGGCGGCTCTTGGTCGGTACACACTTCCTTCACCCAGCTGTCTCAAGCCGGTGCCGCAGGACGGGCCGTCGTCATTGACGCGGCGTCGAAGCTTATGGGTGTGCCGGCGAAAGCGTGCAGCGCCGAGAATGGTGTTGTATCGGCTGGCGATCAGTCGCTGACCTTCGCAGAAATTGTGAGTAACGGGGATTTCTCGCGGGTTTTCAGTGAGGAGGAGTTGGCGGCAATGCCCGTTAAGACTGCGGCACAGCGAAATATAATTGGTCAGAATCTTCAAAACCGTGATGTCGATGCAAAGTCTCAGGGCAGTGCTGTTTATGGCTTAGATACCGAGTTACCCGGCATGGCGTACGCCATGCCATTGCTTCCTCCGACCCGTTACGGCAGCCGGGTCGTGGCGATCAATGAGTCGGCGGCGAAGTCAATTGCCGGTTACATTGGTGCAGTTCAGATTAATGACCCCACTCAAACAGTTCAGGCGTGTGTGGTGGTTGCGGCAGAAACCATGCCGGCTGCGCTCAAGGCTGCAAAGGCAGTGAGTGTTGAATGGGCGCCAGGCCCCACGGCTTTGGTGACTGAGGCAGATATTGTCGCTGAGGGTGAGCGATTGGCGGCCGATCCAGAGCAGGGCGCCTTGTTCGTGAACGAGGGCGATGTATCGTCTGCGAAGGCTCAGGCTTCAGTGGTCTTGAGTGCCACGTACACGACAAGCACAGCGCTGCACTTCACGATGGAGCCGCAAAATGCATTGGTGGACTTCGACAGTGAGGGGCGTTGCCATATTCACGCGGGTAATCAGTGGCAGTCGCTGATATTGCCGGTCTTAGCAAAGGCGCTTGAGATACCTGAGGCAGATATTGTCATTCATCAATATTATTTGGGTGGTGGTTATGGGCGACGTTTGTTTGGTGATCAAATGATTCCAGCAGCACTTGCCGCTCGATCGTTGGGGCGGCCGGTAAAACTGATTTTTGATCGCGCATCAGACAGTCGGTTTGATTGTGTGAGATCACCATCGGTCTGTACCTTAGAGGCGTTTTTTGATGCTGATGGCGCACTGACAGGGGTCGATCATGCTGTTGTTGCTGGTTGGCCCACTAAGAGTATGGCGCCTTTTTTCCTCGGCCCGGGCATTGACGGCAAAGGCGAAGTTGATGGCTTTTCGGTGAATGGTGCAGACCATTGGTACACCCTCCCTTCGCATCGCGTGCGCACCATGAACAATGCGTTAGCCCAAAAAACCTTTTTGCCCGGTTGGCTGCGCGCTGTGGGTCCTGGCTGGGTGAGCTGGGGTGTTGAAAGCTTTCTTGATGAAATCGCTGATCAGCAGGGTGAGGATCCGGTTGCACTGCGACTTACGCTGCTCGATGCGGTGGGGAAGAATGCCGGTGATACCGCCAGTACCGTGGGCGGTGCTCGGCGCCTTGCCACCGTCCTAAAAGACGTGACCAGTCGCGCCGAATGGGGCCGTCAGATGCCCGCTAATGAGGGCTTGGGTGTGGCTGTGGGTCATGGCCAGGAGCGCGGTATGCCGACTTGGGTTGCTTGCGTTGCGCATGTCGTGGTCGATGTGGCGTCTGGCCAGGTGGCACTCAAGAAACTTTGGCAGACCATTGATGTGGGTACGGTTGTGAACCCCGACGGCGCCATGGCACAGGCCGAAGGTGCTGCGCTCTGGGGTGTGAGCCTTGCCTTACACGAGGGCGCTCGCTTCGACGCTGGCGAAGTTGCGGAGCAAAATCTTGACCGTTACACACCGCTGAGAATGGAAGATGTACCCGAGTTGGATATTTCCTTTATCGACAGTCAGGAGTTTCCCAGTGGTTTGGGAGAGCCGCCGCTCATTCCTGTCGCACCAGCGATCGGGAATGCTGTTTTTGCAGCGACCGGTCAACGCGTGCGGGGGTTACCAATTCGTCTCACTTAACGGTGTGAGTTTTAGAGGCGGGCCGATGGCCCGTTTTTTTTTGCATAAAGAAAGTTCGCTAAACGGTAATAACTGACAGCAAATTGCAGTTGACACTTGTTACCCACGTAC
>CBFHJX010000053.1:0-10121 GCA_965656285.1 Luminiphilus sp.
ATGACGTGAATGTGTCGATTAAGCGTTTTCCTGGCACCTTACTTCACGAGCCAGGCTCAGTACTGACAGGATCGGGCACTGCCTTTAAGGTCTTCACACCCTTTTGGCGTGCGGCAAATAAACAAGCAGTTGCCTTGCCACTGACCCGACCCGACGTCGTTTGGCATACCCATCCACTTGCCAGCGATGATCTTGCTGAGTGGCAATTACAACCCGAGGCGCAAGACGGTGTACCCAACTGGGCCGACGGCTGGCAGGATCTATGGCAGCCCGGTGAAGAAGGCGCGCATCATGCGCTGTCAGACTTTTTAGAGGCGCCTGTTGCGCATTACGCCGAAGGCCGCGACGTGCCGGCCAAGCGTTACACCTCGCGACTTTCACCGCACCTCAAGTTCGGTGAAATATCACCGCGCCAAATCTGGTCTGCAGCACAACAACGTAAGCTCTCCGCCCCCCAGTGGAGTGCGCCCATTGACAAGTTCCTCGCCGAAGTGGGTTGGCGAGAATTTTGCTATCAACTTCTCGACTTGTTCAATGACATGCCCGCGAAACCCTTTAAAGAACAATTTGCTGGGTTTCCTTGGGGCAATGACTCAAAGCACCTATCGGCATGGCAGCGAGGGCAGACGGGCTATCCAATCGTTGACGCCGGGATGCGCGAACTCTGGCACACAGGCTTTATGCACAATCGCGTTCGTATGATCGTCGCCTCATTCCTCACCAAGCATTTGTTAGTGCATTGGATCGAAGGCGAGCGCTGGTTCTGGGACTGTCTGCTGGATGCTGACATTGCATCAAACGCCTGCAGTTGGCAGTGGGTGGCGGGGTCCGGAGCAGACGCATCGCCCTACTTCCGTATTTTCAATCCAATAGCGCAGGGGCAAAAATTTGATTCCGAAGGCGATTACGTCAAGCAGTGGTGTCCTGAGCTTTCGAAACTGCCCAAAAAGTACCTACACGAGCCGTGGGAGGCACCTCAGATGACACTGGCAAGCGCAGACCTGAAACTGGGAACCGACTACCCTCTCCCCATTGTCGATCACAAAACTGCGCGACTCGGAGCGCTGGATGCTTACGCCGTCATTAAACAGGCCAGTTAATCGTCGTCGATAATGGCGACCGCGCGCGTCCAGCCCGCAGATCCGCCACGTACTTTATGTGGGAAGCAACTGACTGTGAATCCCGCATCCGGAAGTGCTTCAAGGTTGTGCATTTTCTCCAAGTGACAGTAACCGATATCGCGACCGGCTTTGTGTCCTTCCCAAATGATGCTGGCGTCGTTGTCCGCCGCATAACGTTCAGCGGTGTAGGAGAAAGGCGCATCCCAGCTCCACGCGTCTGTTCCGGTCACGCGAACACCACGCTCAAGTAGATACATGGTGGCTTCGTAACCCATTCCTGCACCGGCTTGGACGTAATCTTCACTGCCGTAGCGTTTTCCGGCCGACGTATTGACCAATACAATAGTGAGTGGTTCCAGCGTAACCCCAATGCGGGTCAGTTCTGTTTCGATGTCGTTTGCGGTTAAGACGTAACCATCCGGACGGTCTCTAAAATCAAGTTTCACACCGGGCTGAAAACACCATTCCAGGGGCACTTCGTCAATAGTGATCGCACGTTCTGCGCCACCGAGCTTGTCATTCATTGTGCTGTGATAGTGATAAGGCGCGTCTAAATGAGTGCCGTTGTGCGTGCACAGTTGAACCATTTCCACAGCCCATCCCTCGCCATCAGGCAACTCACTCTTATCGAGTCCAGGGAAAAATTCGGCCATTTGCTCTGCACCGGTGTCATGGCGAATGTAGTCAATGTTGGGACGCATCGGCGGTGGATCGCTGACGACGTCATTTTCCAAATAAATCGATAGATCAATAAACCGTCTCATCACTACTACCCCGTTAATCTGCTTGTATCTCTTGTAACGCCACTTCCCCCGCAAACCTCAGCACTAAAGCGTGACAGACTGGGTCTCACCGGCGCTCCGTTAACCCGCAGCACACCTTGACCCGCACCTTCTCGCCAGACCAGAGCTGAGCAGGCACTAACCGGACTCATCGGTACTCGTCGTTGGTGCTCATCCGTGCAATCGTTGCAGTAGTCGAATGTCCTTCGACAAAGTCCAGGATGACAACCTTTCCACCCTCGGTGATGACGTGTTCGTGCCCCGCAATTTGACTCACTTCGTAGTCTCCCCCTTTGACCAAAACGTCGGGGGTAATCGCCTCTATGAGTCGAGCTGGCGTGTCCTCTGAGAACGGTACAACGTAGCTCACTGAACGCAATCCTGCGAGCACTGACATGCGCGCGTCTAAGTTGTTCACTGGGCGATCATCACCCTTAAGTCGAGACACTGATGCATCGTCATTGACCGCGACAATGAGGACATCACCGAGCGTTGCAGCCTCCGAAAGGTAGGACACGTGCCCTGGGTGAAGAATGTCGAAACAACCGTTAGTCAGCACAATGCGTTTACCCGCGGCCTTTAGCTGCGCAAGCAAGGAGAGCACCTCCACTTCGGTAACAACACCTTCGTCAGCAGAAAGTGAACTGTCAAACAGCGACTGGTCCTGGAGCGCGCCTGACAGCTCAGACCTCGTCACGGCCGCAGTACCCACCTTCCCCACCACCAGTCCTGCAGCAACGTTGGCGAGGCGCGTTGCATTCTCAAGCGACTCGTGACTGGCCATTCCCGCAGCGATTGCCGCAATTACGGTATCGCCAGCACCTGTGACATCAAACACCTCTCGTGCCAATGCGGGTAAGTGAAGGGGCTCACCCTCCTTGGGTTGAAGTGTCATTCCTTGCTCGCTGCGAGTCACTAATACTGCGTCGAAGTCATGCGTTGCGCACAAACTTTTTGCTCTTGAGCTGATCAGGTCGTCGTCCTGAAAACACGCACCAACAATGGCCTCAAACTCAGACAGGTTAGGCGTAATAATGCTTGCCCCCCGATAACGTTCAAAGTCCGAGCCCTTGGGATCGACCAGCACCGGAACACCCTGACGCCTGCACGCGTCAATGAGTAAACCCACTTGATTCAAGGTTCCTTTGGCATAGTCGCTCAGCAGCACCACGTCGTGCTCGGCAATAAGATTCGTCGAGTACTGAAGGAAGGAGCTGTCCATGTAGTCCGAAAATTCCCCCTCAAAATCCATTCGGATCAACTGCTGGCTACGACTCATAACACGCAGTTTGACGATGGTCTCTGCGCCGCAGGGCATTACTGACCAACGGACACCTTTGGCTTCCACAGCCGCCCTTAATAGAACAGCATGCGCGTCATCTCCGACTAGTCCTGACAAGGTCGTCGCCACACCGAGGGCGGCCAAGTTGACCGCCACGTTGCCGGCACCTCCAGGTCTGTCGTCAACGTCAGAGACCTTAACGACCGGTACGGGGGCTTCGGGGCTGATCCGCGTTGCTTTACCGTGCCAAAAGCGGTCAAGCATGACATCGCCAATGACCAACACCTTGGCATTACTAAAACTCGGAACGTTAGTCATCAGGAGCCTCCTCACTATTGGTTGCCAAATCCATACGACTGGACTGCGATGGAATCACCTCGCGCAGCGCGTCTAAGACTTCCACGGGACGAATACCTCCCATAAAGTCGAAACGTCCGCCACATGTGGGACGGCGCTTACAGGGCGAACAGGGCAACGCGTGATAAATCACCCGCACATTATCACGGCCAGTCTGAGTGTAGGGGCAAGTTGAACCAAACAAGGCTACCGTCGGCACGCCAGCGGCTATACCCATGTGTGTCAGGCCCGTATCGACTCCAATCACCGCGTCAGCCCGCTGAATTAATGCTGCACTCACGCCAAGTGGGTGAACGCCCACCCAGTTTTCAACCTTCAAATCACCAAGCATCTCCTGAGCTTCCTCTCGGTCAGAAGGCCCCCCCAGGCAGGCTACTTTGCGCCCTTGGGCCACTAAGGCTGAAATTAGGTCCTGCCAGTGCTCGCGTGTCCAGTGCTTCTGTGGCCTTGTGGTAAATGGCGCCACAACAAGGTAGCTCTCACCACCCATTATCACGCCCGCGCGCTCAACGTCCGAAGCGAGTAGGCGCAGGGAAAGATCAAAATCGCGAGTGTCCCACGCGAGATCTTCGGCCAAGCCAAGATACTCTGAGCTGATTCGGTTCGTAATAGTCTTTTGCAGCCGTCGCGTGAGAAACAGTCGATTGGGTTCTTTTGACTTAAAACCCACACGCTCGGCGCCACCCGATAGCCACGCCAAAAACGCACTTTTAAGCAGCCCTTGAGCATCCACCACCAAGTCGTATTTTTTCCCTCTGAGTTGCGCTCTAAATAAGAGCACGGCTTGTACCAGGGCAATGAGTCGCTTATCTCGCCACAGATCAACCCACTCCTGGCGTGGCCACAAAATAACAGTATTGATATCAGGCATACCCGCTAAAAGCGGGCGTGTCACACCTTCGGCCAACCAATCGATCTCCGCATCCGGGTATGTTCGCTTGCAGGCAGCCACCAACGGTGATGCAAAGACAACATCACCGATCGCACTCAATCGGATGATCAATACTCGCCGTGGGGATTTAACATTCATCAATCGATGAGCGACTTACGTCGAGGGGGTATCAGTGGGCTTAGGGCAATCTCTGTCGAACGCAATCAGCAACGTAAACGTCAGAAAAATAAGGTTGCCGCCAATGTAGGAATAGATGCCAACCGCTGTACCCACTGGGAATACGGCCAAGAGTGCCACTAAACCGGCCACCGCAACCGGCATGCGGTCATCCTGCACGTAACCCCAGAGCCAACGCAGTAGCAGTAGGTAGCCCGCTAGACCCACCAGTCCAGTTTCTGAAAGCACTTCGAGAATTGTGAGATGCGGATGCCACGTCTCAGCGAGACCCGAAATCGTAATCGTCTCTTGCTGCAAGGCATAAGTCCCAAATCCACGCATACCGACCCCAGTAAACCACTGGTCTTTAAACGCTTCCCACGCAACGGACCACAGTTGCGACTGGAACAAGAACGACTGATAACGTGCAGGCGCCTCTGCCATGGTGCCGACTTGTCCTGTGACAACCGACAAATAAGAACCGAGTAACAAACCGATAATGGCCGATAAAACAAAACCCGTGACCTGTCGCTTCGCACCCACTGCCTGACTGCGCAAAGCCAACATCGCCCAGCCCACCAGCCCAACAAGCGCCAATATTGCCGAGGACTGGTGGCCACTCATCACGACCGCCGCATACACCGGAAGTGAGAGAATACCGATACCCATGCCCCCCGCACGCCGCAGCGCCTCCAAAAAAAATGGGGATAAAATAGCCAGTGTTGTCCCATAACCAAGTTGGAACGACCCCGTTACAATTGCGCCCTCTTCGCCCAACTCAACGAGCGGGTCACCCAACAGGCTCACGCCGGTCAGTAACTGTACGAAGCCATCCACAGCCCAAGCCACGAGCAGCATTCCGAGCCACGACATGATGCGCTTGGCGTCGTCATCCTCAATTTTGGGACTCAATACTACCCAGGCAGCGAGCCCATAAGCCGTAAAACGAAACACAGCAGACACACCGCGGTCCAAATTGAACGAAAAGATAAGACTAATGAGGCCCGGCAGCGCAATGCAGGCGAACAGCGCACCCGCTTGCTTCATGCCTGGCAGCGCTTTCATCGCCTCGCGATTGGTTACGAGCGTCCACAAACCAACAACAACCATTAACCAAATGAGTTGGCGTGTGGCGACGCTTACTGCAAGCGAGAAAAATAAGAACACCCACATCAGAGGTGCCGAAACAACATTTTGCTGTGACATTTAATGACTCTTATAGCAGTCTTAACGCGACCCTCGGCGTCACCGAGATTAACCAAATCGCTCGGCGAACTCCAGCTGAGACAATTAATAAGCCAACAATCAACAATTTAACTTGCGCGCGGCGTTTGGAGGGTGTTTCATCGCTCCCATGCTGTTGTCTCACCAGAAAAAATTTCTTTTTGTTCACATAGCGAAAACCGGTGGCACCAGTGTGCGCGCGGCGCTTCAAAATCAGCGATGGCGTGATCCGTATTACGCCCCCATCTGGCTCGCAAGCAAACTCAGTGGTTTTGTGAATCACGAGGTCGGCATAAAACTCCCAAGACACGCTAAGGCAATTGCGGCAAAGGAAATGTTGCCGCACGAGTTTTATCAAACGCTATTTAAGTTCGCGTTTGTTCGGAATCCTTGGGATTTACAGGTCAGCTCCTACCACCACATTCGTCGGGAACGTCCGCATTTGCTCGAAGCTGACGAAAGTTTTGAGGCATTCCTTCGCCGCAAGCTGGACCCCGACCGCGAATGGCAATACCACATCGATACGTCAATCACTCCCCAGACCGACTACCTCGTTGACCTCAATGGCAACCTGATTGTTGATTTCATTGGTCACTACGAAACGCTTCAGCAGGACTTTGACCACTGTTGTCAGCGTATTGGTGTGCCCGGAATTGAACTCCCGCACCGGCGTAAAGCAGAGGATCGGCTCGTTTATCGGGAGTACTACACGCCTGACACGCAAGCATTAGTCAGCAGCGCCTTTGCACGTGATATCGAGATGCTGGGCTACGAGTTCTGATCAACACCCAGTAACAGATCTGCAGCTTGCAGCAAGTTGCTCACGCGAACACTCCCTGGTTCTGCTGACCCTGTGGTCACATGAAATCGTCGCGCAATGCCAGCGTTGGACCCTGCCTGCATGTCAGAGGCTTTATCCCCTACGAAGGCAGAGCGTTTGGCATCGATATTGTGATCGTCGATCGCACGCAGTAACAAGCCCGGCGCGGGCTTTCGGCAGGAACAGGCCTTTCGGTAATCAGCGGAAACGCCGTCGACATGATGAGGGCAATAATAGACGCCCGCTATTGCAACACCCTGTTCACTCAAATCATGACGCATGTGCTGAGTGAGCGTCGCAAAATCTCGCTCTGAATAGTAGCCACGGGCAATCCCCGACTGATTTGTCACAACAATCAAAGCGTAACCTGCGCGCGACAAGCGCTGCATCGCCTTTACAGAGCCAGGTAGAAATATAAACTCTGACCATTGGCTGACGTACCCGGTGTCACTGTTGATGACACCGTCACGGTCTAAAAAAACAGCGGCTTGAGTCGACACTTAACCTGCGTCCAATCCTAGCTCGTCCTCGATCAGTGCACAGAGCAAGTGCCCCATCACTATGTGCATTTCCTGAATACGCGCCGTAACGTCAGAAGGCACCACGAGGGAAAGATCACACGCGCTGTGCAACCGCCCGCCTGTCTTGCCTGTAAATCCAATGACTTTGGTTTTTAGGGCTTGAGCCGTGTCGACCGCGTTCAAAATATTCTTTGAATTCCCAGATGTCGAAATGGCAATGAGTACATCGCCCTCGCGACATAAGCCTTCAACCTGACGATTAAACACTTGGTCATAGCCGTAGTCGTTACCAATTGCCGTCAGCGCAGACGAATCAGTCGTTAATGCAACCGCCGGGAGTGATCTTCGATCAGCGACAAATCGTCCGATCAACTCTGCGGCGATGTGCTGCGCGTCGGCCGCTGACCCCCCATTGCCACAGAGGTAAATACGATTTCCAGCGGCGAGTGCAGCGGCACAGAGCTGCCCCGCACGGACAATTGTGTCCTCAAGGGCTGCCATTGCAGTCACAACCTGCTGGTGTTCATCGAGTGTCTTTCTTACCAGTTCCTGCATAGGGTCCCTTAGCGCCTCGTGGGCTGAGCGTACCGAGGCAATACCTGTTCACAATATGAGCAAAGTTTAGCATGCGTCAAAACGTCAGAAACTGTGCTTCCCTAAAGTGACGTTGCCTCGTGGTCAATCGATATCCTGAGGTACGGTGGTTGTGTCTCTCTTCCGAAGGGCTAATGGGTGACTAAACTAGTTGTCACGATCCTCGAACCGTTCGGTGCGCTTCTCGCCAATACGCTTATACGCAATCGGGACACACAAAAGAATGATAATAAGGAGCGACCACACGAAACTATTCCTCCTCGCTCGGCGCGACAGCCGTTCCCCAGGCCACCATCTCCGACACACCTTGTGTAATTTGTGACGATGCAAAACGAACACCGATCACCATTGTGCCGCCCATGCCTAGGGCGTCGACCTGCATGCGATAGATCGCTTCTTCACGTGCATCGGCCATTAGCTTGGTGTAAGAGGTCACTTCGCCACCCACCAAATTTTTCAAGGCTGCGGTAATGTCACGACCAATATTTCTGGACCGCGCTGTACTACCTCGCACCAAACCGAGCACCTTCATGCCCTCAGGTACAGCCTCTATGCTCAGTAAATTAATATCCAATGGATCACGCGCCATGTCAGTCTCCTGCTTCGCTCTCTGGGTACGCTGCAATGCACTCTAGCTCTAAACGAGCACCCAGCGCTAAACCATTTGCACCCAGCGCTGAACGTGCCGGATAGGGCTTTTCAAAATAACCGGCGTAAATCGTATTAAACTCCCCCCATTCTGAGACGTCGGCAAGAAAAACCGTACACTTAACAACGTCTTCAAAACCAAGTCCTCTTCGTTTCAAAGCACCACCAATATTGTTCAATGTTTGACGCGCTTCTGCTTGAATCCCACCTGAGACAAGCTGGTTTTTGTTATCGACACCGAGTTGCCCAGAGATCAGCAATAAGTCCCCGACACGCACCGACTCGGAAAATGGGAACCCTTGGCCAGCCATAGGGCCTTCGTCATAAAACACAGGTGTTGCCGCAACAGAAGCGCCGCAACACAACGTCAATACCGTTAAGATCAGTCTCATCGTCTCTGCCTCTCATCCCCGAGCGATACTGTTTCTCCGACGCGCGTCCGCCCAAAAGCTGTTAAGATCGCGCGCTTGCCGAGGTTCCTATGTCCGCCGATGTAATCTTACTGTTCATACCCACCATTGCCGCAATTTCGTTTACGCCAGGCCTGTGTATGACCTTAGCATTCACACTCGGGCTGTCGATAGGCTATCGCCGCACTTTATGGATGATGGCCGGTGAACTCACGGGTGTGGCCACTGTTTTCGGTGCCACCTTTTGGAGCCTGGGTTGGCTCCTGTCCAGAGATGTGATCTATTTTCAGATCATCTCGCTAATTGGTGGGACTTATCTACTGTACCTCGCGGTTCGTCTGTTCAATGAAACGCCAGAACAAATAGAGGCTCGCAATCTAGAAAACACGCGGGCCTCTGCTCTGGCGCTTCTGGGCTTTATCACCGCCGTGAGCAACCCTAAAGGATGGGCCTTCTTGCTTGCACTACTGCCGGGCTTTGTGTCCGCAAACACCCCATTACTGCCACAGTTCGCCATTATGTTGGCGATTATGCTCACAACCGAATTTCTTTCCATGACCGCTTACGCCACCGGCGGCCAGTGGCTCGCCACGCGACTGAGCAACACCCAGGGCCTTCTCAACGCCAATCGTGTGGCGGCAGGTATGTTGGGACTGGCGGCACTTTGGGTCTTAAGTGGTGCGCTAAGCTGAGCGGACACTAAGCGTGTTTTGCGATGAATGATTCGAGGTACTGAACCAGTTCATTAGGAATGTCCTCCTGACAAAAGTGACCTACCCCTGTGACTTTTACAATCTCCCCACCCGGGAACAGCCCCCGGAAGTCACTGACTGCGTGATCAGGCGCTATACCGTAATCCTTATCACCTGAGATGAGCATCGCCGGCTTTGATTTGAGCGCTGTGAGATCGCACTTCTCCATGGTTTCAAAGACAAACGGCAAAAAGCGCCCGTAGTGCACATCGAGCGGAAAGTTAATGGCGCCAATACAACTCGCTCGGTCGGGGAACGGCGCCGAGTAAGCCCTAATCCACGTGTCGTCAACGGCAGATGAGTTCTGAAAGCCAATAATCTTCATGACGGACAACACAGTACTCCCCATCTCACCCAAGATACCAGTGAGCGTGCCGGCCTCTTCGTGCTTCGCAATCCATTTAAACCAGGGCGTCGTGCCGCCTACCGCCTGCCCACCACCGTAGCCCAGTACGGTGTTCATCATGAACAGTCGCTTCACACGGCCTGGGTTTCTGAGCGTGAAGGCGCCTGCGATCGGTCCGCCCCAGTCTTGACAGACAAGGGTAATGTCACGCAAATC
>CBFHJX010000054.1:0-9952 GCA_965656285.1 Luminiphilus sp.
CTCGGACTCGATACTTTTTCTCAAAGCTCATCATCGACATTGCATACTTCTCCCTTCCGAGCGATATTTGCTCATCTCTTTCGGTCCGTATTGGATATTTGGACCGAGTTATTCATCAACAAGCCCGAGGGCTTGACGCCATACGTTGTTAAATTCGCATAAAGGCGTAAGGCGCAACGCTACTTGCGGCACGTTTGGCCTCTTGCCAGCAGTTCAGTTCATGCTGACGTACCTGTTTCAGGCGATTCACCGCTGCCTGACCAAAAAACCACACAAACATCGTGAGAAAGAGCATTCGAAACTGCAGATGCTCCCAGACAGTTTTTCGCTCAGTATTGCGCTTAGTTGTGGTCATCATTCCTCCCGTCATCGGCTGTTGCCGTGGCGTATTGTTGTAATTCTTAGGGCTCATACAGCGCTCCTGAGTTGCAGCTCGTGGCCCGCATCGAGCACGTGCACTGAGTTCACAAATTCAGATTCTTCTGCGCGTGCTGCTTGCTCGGCGGTATCCCGTAATCGTTTTGCCGCAGATATGCGGACTAAAATGGGTTGCTGCTCAATGATCTGATCGAGTAACGCCTGTGCATCATCGAGCCAGGGCAGGTTGGCACGTGTGGGCGTCGGAACCGTTTGATCAAGGTCGGTACCTAACGGCAAAATATTAAAGAGCGCATCAAACAGGGCGTTGCAGACCTCTTGAATCAGGTAGCAGGCACCGGAATACCCCATAAAGGGCGTTCCTGTGTGTCTGCGTATGATCGTTCCAGGCAGTGACGCGGGAATGAACATACTTCTGTTGCCCGCTTCTGCGGCATACATTCGTTCGTTATAGCCACCAAATAGGATTAGCGGACCAGTTTCGTAGATTGCGTCCCTCACTTCCTGGTTGTCAGGCTTGACGCCTGCTTTACGCGAAAAGTGAAATGCGCACGGTAGGCCCAGATCTTCCTCAAGGAAGTGCCTGAGTCCACGGGTATATGTTTCAGTAGCAACAACACCAAAACTCGCCGTTGCGAAGAAATCCTGAGTGACAGAACGCCAAAGGTCCCAAACTGGCTTCAGAGTGGTCATTTTCTCTTGCGCAATAAAGGGCTCGGGATCGATCTCCAAGAGCTCTCCGAGCATTCGCAAGAATTTGGTCGTGCTGTCGAGGCCAATCGGTGCTTGTAAGTAGGGTTTATCGAGCGTTTCACAGAGCTTCCGACCAAACTCACGATACATGCAGATGTTGACTGCCGCGTCGTCGAGCTTGGGAATGTCATTAAGATGGCAGCCTAGAGGGAAGACGAGATTGACCTCGACTCCGATTCCAGCCAGAAGTCGCTGAATCTCCGCAAGATCCGACCACGTGTTGAAGTAACCGTAGGCGGGACCAATAATATTGACTTTTTTTGTGGGGGTTTCTTCGATTTTCTTTTTGGCTTTTTTCTTCTTAGTCGCGCCGTATTGCTCCCAAAGCCAGACGAGGGCTCGATCGGCACTTTGCCACTGATCTTCGTCAATAGTTCGGGGTAAAAAACGCTTAATGTTGGTGTCCGCGGGCGTCACTCCACCGCCGATCATCTCTGCGATCGAGCCGGTGACCACAACCGAAGGCTTTTTGGGGTCTAAGGTCTGGTGCGCGCGGCGAAGCGCGCCCTCAGTGCCGTGTTGCCCGAGTTCTTCCTCAGCAAGACCCGTCACTACAATCGGTAACTCATGCGGTGGCAGCCCATCGGTGTAGTGTAAAACAGAGGTCACCGGAAGATTTTCACAGCCCACAGGACCGTCAATAATGACCTGCAGGCCCTTTACCGCCGTGAAAACGTAGACAGAGCCCCAGTAACCGCCAGCGCGATCGTGATCGAGTACGAGCATTAGCACGCACCCCCGACGCCCGTTCTGGCGATGATTTCGGGTGTCCAAACACCACTTGTAGGGCCGCTACCGACGCCCTCAAAAAACTCTTCCATCGCGAGCATGCGCGGTTGGTTGGCAAGAGCGGAGTTAATGACCTGAGCCACCGAGCCGGCCCCTGCAGCACCCATAAGCGGACGCGCGGAGATTAGGTTAGTGAAGTACAAGCTAGGAATAGCGAGTTCTTTTGCTTTTTGAACCACGGGCGTTGTACCGATAACAAGATCGGGCTTGAACACCTCCATCGCAATCAGGTCGTCTTCAAGTGAGGCCCGGAACTTAACGGATACGCCGCGTGCTTCCAGCCACTCGGCATCGAGAGCGGAAAACTCTGTTTTTGGACAGGCCGATCCGACATAGGCCACGTCTGCACCGCTTTCGATCAGGAGTCGTGCAACCAACAGCTCTGACCCTTCATAGCCAGACAGTGTGATCTTGGCGTCGATAGGGTTGTTGTCGAGTGCGGCACGAATGGCGCTCTTTTGTGTGCTAATGGCCGCATCAATTGATGCACGATCCGTACCGAGTAACTCGCCCATGGCCTCAAGCCATGCGGCGGTACCCTCGACACCCACGGGTGCCGAGCCAATGAGCGGCCGCCCGGCGGCTCGAAATTGACGGGCTGTCGCGGTGTAAAATGGGTGAATCATCGCTGCGGCTTGGCAGTCTAGTGCGGCATAAAGCTCTCGCCACTCGCGCGTTGGGACCACGGGGCCTGCAGCGGCTCCTAAGGCGTCTAAAAGGCGGTCAATAGTGATGGCGTCGACGGGGAACATTTCGCCTACCAGTGCCACTGTAGCCTTTGTTTGTTCGGGGTCGCTTTGCGTTGGACGCGCAACAGGGCCGGCTTTAATTTCTTCACTTGCGTATTGAAGCATGGCTCCAGCGAGTACGTCTTTTGCCTCCGCATGAGTCGGTACGCCAAATCCAGGCACATCAATACCCACAATACGAACACCATTGATTTCTTTTGGCAGCAGTTCCAGTGGAACGCCAGAGGCAGTGGGGACACAGAGGTTGATAATGACAACCGCATCATTCTTATCGGGATCGGCGAGGTCGTGAACGGCCTCTCGAATATCTTCGAAAAGCTTTCCTGTGACGAGAGACTCAGAGTCAAACGGAACATAGCCGACCGTGCGTTTCGCACCATAGAAGTGTGAGGTAAAGGTCAGTCCATACACGCAGCATGCCGAACCGGACAGTATGGTCGCAGTGCGACGCATTCGAAGGCCTACACGCAAAGATCCAAACGCAGGGCACATGCTCTGTGGTTGGTCGTGCGGACCTTTCGGATAGTCTTCGGCAAATTGAGCCATCAGCTCCGTTTTGCCCGAGGCACTGGCGGCTGCAGCAAGCTTTTCAGCGCCAGCGTGGCAACCTAGGTCCTGGGTCTCGATAATGTCAGCCTCAGATGCTGTCATAAACGACCTCAAGGCTTGGTTTGTTGAGGGTCTCTGCGCTGCACAGGTCCGAAAGGGTTGCGGGTTGTAGGACGACGTCGCGGCCCACCGTGTCCCCATCAAACAGACCCAGTAATTCGTCTTGCGTCATTGGCATTGGGCGATGCGGTAAGGATTCGCCCGCATTTTTCGCAAGGTCAGCAAAGAGTGAGCCCCATTCGCCGTCCGGATGTCCGATAATTTCGTAGCTCGCGCTCTTGCGTCGAATGTCTTCGTTGGCGGGTATGGCAGCAAGTTCAGGAATGCCGACTGCCTTGCAGAATGCCTGTGCCTGACCCTCGCCATCGTCTTTGTTGATGACCATGCCGGCAACACCGACATTACCACCGAGTTTTCTAAAGTATTCGACAGCGGAGCAAACGTTATTCGCCACGTAAAGCGACTGGAGGTCATTTGATGCAACGACAATCACCTTCTGACACATGTCGCGTGCAATTGGGAGGCCAAAGCCGCCACAAACCACATCACCTAAGAAATCAAGAAGAACGTAGTCGAAATCCCAGTCGTGGAAGCCGAGCTTTTCGAGTGTTTCAAAACCATGAATGATGCCGCGACCACCACAGCCTCTGCCCACTTCTGGCCCGCCAAGCTCCATGGCGTAAACACCGTCTCGCTTAAAGCAAACGTCTTCAACGCGACACTCTTCCCCAGCGGCTTTTTTAGCCGAAGCTGTCTCGATGATGGTGGGGCAGGCTTTACCGCCAAATAAGAGCGACGTGGTGTCACTTTTGGGGTCACAGCCGATCAGTAGTACCTTTTTTCCCTGCTGAGCCATCATGTAGCTCAAGTTGGCGAGGGTGAAGCTTTTCCCAATGCCCCCCTTGCCATAAATTGCGATGATCTGCGTGCCCTCAGCGTTGTCTGCTGATGTTGCGAGAAGATCTGCCCGTTCTCCGCTCGCCTCTAAGCCAGGATCATATTCCGTTGCAGTAGTGCTCATATCGATCTCCAGTCGATGACCATTTTTAGGCAGCTGCTGTCGTTGAACGCTCGGTCATACGCCTGTGCGGCGTGAGTGACTGGCAGTACATCTGTTATCAACTGGGAAAAATCTAACGTGCCGTCAGATGCCAGTCGTGCTGCTTCTTTGAGGTCTTGTGGTTGCCATTCCGCACTCACTAAGAGATTGATTTCCCTAATAAATGCAGGTGGAAAGTCGAAGGTCACTGCGGAAGAATAGAATCCGCCCAGGACCGCTGTTGCACCGGGTTTACAACGTGCAATCATTTGATTCAGTGCGTCAGCGCTGCCGCTAACATCGCAGACAACGCCGTAGTCGTATCGGGGATCTTGGTCTGCGTCGTAGACTGTGTAATCGAGGTTGCTAGGTCGTCGCGCAGGGTCGCGCTCCCAGACCGTAGGGGAGACACCATGGATAATTCGCGTTAGTCGAGCGAGGAGTTGGCCAAGAACGCCATGGCCGACGATGAGCTCTGGTGGGCCTATTGATTCACATCGCCGAAGCGCATGCAGTGCCGTCGCGGCAAGTGCCAGCAACACACCATCACTAGCAAGTTTCTCCGGCAGCGCGATTAATTTATCTTCGCGACAAACGAGATGTTGCGCACTACCCCCGAAGAGATTCTTTGCGTCAGTAAAACCAACACTTCCCGGAGCAAAGACGGTGGTACCTGGCGTCAGCTTCGATCCTTTGGGGGATTCTAGTATTTTCCCGACTGTTTCGTATCCGGGTATGAGCGGGTAGCCCAGCCCGGGGAAGGGGGGCATCTGCCCTGTGAGCATCAGCCGTTCAGTGCCCGTGCTGATCCCTGACCATTGTGACTCGACAAGACATTCGCTTGCGCTGGGCGCACGCAGTGAGGCGGCTCGGAGCTCTAAGGTTCCGGGCTTTTCAAAAATAACCGCTGTTGTCTTTTTATAAGTCACGGTTTTGTGGCCTCTTTGTCTAGCGAAATGCGTGCTAGGCCTGTCTGAAAATATTTACTCGTATATGTCAGTTTAATGGTACACATTGATGTGTCAATAAAAAATGACATTTGGTTTCTTTGCCGTTACAACACGAACTAAAGCTGGAATGTGAGTGCGTTTCTCTTTAATCGACTTAAAGCCCGCGCGTTCAAGCGCGGCTTCTAGTTCGTGTTTGGTTCGCGGTCGCCCGCTCCCCATAGCCCAGAGGTAAAAGCCAAAGTAGGTATGGCCGATGGGTTCAGCGCCACGAGTATCTGCCATGGGTTCGGCAATAATAAGTTCGCCACCGGCCGGCAGGGCCTCAAAGCACCGTGCGAGTAATTTATCGACTGGGTTATCGTCATGATCGTGCAGGATTCGAACGAGGCTGATCGTGTTAAATGTCTTTGGAATGGGGTCCTCAAACATATTTCCCGAAATCGCCTGTAAAGTGCCGCGATATCGTGGCGCGATCGACGCGATGACCTGAGGGAGGTCGAACACGGCGGTTTTAGTCTTTGGAAAACGCTCCGCTGCGAGTCGAGCGAATGTCCCGGTGCCGCCACCAATGTCCAGTAACTGTTGCTGAGGCTTTAACTTAATCGCGTCCAATATGTGATTGGCAATCAGGTGTTGCGAGTCTGCCATAAGCTCGCTGTAGCGCGCCGTTGCCGCCGGATCACTGTGATTGCCGTCGACATAAGGCCAATACCCTCGGAGTGCGGCGTTATCTCGTGAGCGCAAGAGGCTGGCGGGATCTGCCATGTCTCGGTAAAGCAAATCGTGATGCCGTAGCATGCTTTGAACGCCAGGGTTGCCGTGTATGGAGGCGCCTAACTCGCCCAGAGTCCAGCTGTCGGGGCCTGCGGCTTGCAGTAGATCAATCGCAGTGGCCGCCTTAATTAACGTGGCCGCTGCGTCTCGCTCTAGCTCACAATAGCTTGCGATTTCGTCGAGTGTTGCAATGCGATCTTTTAAGCACTCCAGTAGGCCAAGCTTGTAGGATGCGCTCAGAGTTTGCGAATAAACGAAGCCTGCCAGAATATGATGAAGGTCTGTTGCGCGCGTCCTTGCGATAGATTGGCTGATCGGTAGGCGCGCGGCCCACTTTTGGAAGGTGGCGCTGCGTAGCAGCCTGTTGCGCCATAGCAGGAAACGCCCAAACCGACCGGCCGGCTTGTCAGTTTGATTTGTGTACTCTTGATTGGTCGCAGAACGAATAGCCATTACGCGGCTA
Source organism: Luminiphilus sp. (assembly GCA_965656285.1). Lineage (GTDB taxonomy): Bacteria > Pseudomonadota > Gammaproteobacteria > Pseudomonadales > Halieaceae > Luminiphilus. The sequence goes on from CBFHJX010000054.1 coordinate 6,505, forward strand.
CTTGAGCAATCTTCTCGGGTACAAAACGACTCGCCTGTGCGCGAACAATCTTCTGAAGAAAATCCTGGCCGGAACAGGCGGGCATGCTGTCTAAGCCAGCTTCCAGGCACTGCTTAAGTCGCGCTACCGCACCATCAAGGCCGAGTTCGCGAACAGCGCTAGGGCGATCAAGTTTAACGTCTATTCCGGTGGGTTTACCGAGTGTTTCGGGATCGGAGATCGCGTCTTTAATGTCATCTGCGACCTGATAGGCTTCGCCTATACTCGCCCCAAGATTGACCCACGGACCAGGATCAACGCCCGCCGCGGCGGCACCTGCACAGGTTGCGGCAACAAACAAGGCGCCCGTTTTTGCGCGGTGATATCGGGAAAGATCGACGCTGCGCTCGCACTCCCAGGCTTGTCCGGCACAGATGCCGTGCGGCGCACCAACCCCACGCGCAACAATGGCGGTCACGAGCGGCACGCGCTCGGTACGCACTGCATGTATCGCATGGGTGGCTAAGGTTTGAAATGCGGCGACAATGAGTGCATCACCCGTGAGAACGGCAATGCGCTCGCCAAATTTTGCATGAACGGAGGGTTTTCCTCGGCGCTGGGTCGCATCATCGAAGCAGGGGAGGTCGTCATGAACGAGCGAGGCGCAATGGAGTAGTTCGATGGCACTTGCCGCGGCATTGGCAAGTCCAACGTCACTTGAGTTGTTCGCCAGAGCTACGGCCTTACAGATCTTGGGGCGTACCCGCGCACCACCGGGAAAAACCGCGTAGTTGAGCGCTTGCGCGAGCAATGGAGGGCATTGTGCAGTCGCATGTTCTGCCATTGCTTCTTCTAAGTACTGTTCACAATCGAGGAGCCCGTTTTCCATGCAATCACCCGTTTTTAAAAGTGTTGTTTTATTTATACATTATTTTTGTCTATATTAGTTGACACACTACGCCGATCTTGCAGGCCCTGCAAGCGAGTAGCGGGAGATTTAGAATGGAGCAGCAAGCACTGTCAGGATCTGGTGGATTGGCTTTTGATTTGTCGGTTCCCAAGAACGGATACCGGTGGTGGTATGTCGATGGGTTTAGTGACTGTGGCTCACACGGCGTAACTCTGATCTTCTTTATCGGCACTGTTTTTTCACCGTTTTACGCCTCGGCTCGAAAGCAAAGACCGGTGGATCCTAGAGACTTTGTGTGTGTAAATGCTGTGTTTTATGAGCCTAAGCGCAAGCACTGGGCGATGACTGAGCGTCAGTCACGCGACCTACAGACGAGTGCTTCCTCCATTAAGATTGGTCCGTCTGCCATGTCGTATGATGGCAATAGCCTTGTTGTGACGCTTGATGAGCGATCAGCGCCTTTTCGTCGCCCTATCCGAGGCAAGGTTGTCGTCGATATCCCACAGATCACTTCCGAGTGTTATGCACTTCACACGGGCGGTGAGCACCGCTGGTGGCCCATTGCACCAACGGCGTCCTTGCATGTTGAGCTTGACGACCCTCAAGTGTCATGGCGTGGCTCGGCCTACGTCGACACCAATGGTGGGACGGTGCCCTTAGAGCAGACCTTTGATCACTGGCATTGGTCGCGTGCCAAGATTGACGAACAACACTGTCGTATTGTCTACGAAGCGCATGCGTCTGATGGCGAAACGTGTTTGATGACGCTGTTTGGAAACGCGGCAGAAGGGCTGGCGGCTGAGCATTCGGCGCCGCGACGCGATTTGAACGTTGGACCGGTCTGGCGGGTGGATCGACCTGCGCGCAGTTATCAAGGATTTACCGTAGAAAAAACCTTGGAAGACACGCCTTTTTATACCCGTAGTCATCTTCTTGATGCGTCCGGGAATAGCGTGATGCATGAAAGCTTGGACTTAGGGCGCTTCTCTTCTAAGTGGGTTCAGCGCTTGCTGCCCTTTAGAATGCGCAAGATTCTCTATTGGTTATCGGATGCGCGCGGTTTGCGCATCACGGTCCCGTTCTCCAAGAGTCTCAAATAGATCGAGCATCCACAGCGTTCGCGCTTTGAATGGATCTGCCGTAATCGGCGGCGCAGTGGCACCGGTCTCCACGACCGCGTCGATCAAGAACTGGTTTTGAGGCAGTGCAGGGGTACTTAGGGCGTTACTGCGAGGTTGTGCGAACACAACCGCGGAGGACAGCAGACCAAGCTTCTTCCTTGTGCCCACAATGGCGCGTTGGTCGATTGAGTTGTAGTTATTCTCAATGACTTTGTCGCCGATCGCCGCATAGAGCTTACGTGCGGCACGAATGCCTGGCTGGTATTTGCGGGGCAGCTGCGCAATCCCATGATCCGATCGCTGATAGAGCCAGTCGGCACGCTCGAGCAGCCGTTTGACAACTCTACCAACACCGTCTGTGTACTCTGGGTTTGCAAGCATTTGGGTGGGATCCACACCCTCCGATCGCAACTCGTCGAGCGGCAAATAGATTCGACCAAGCCGAGCGTCCTCGCCAACGTCGCGGGCAATATTGGTCAGCTGCATTGCAGTGCCAAGATCTGCGGCGCGCGCGAGTGTTTTCGCATCCCGGACACCCATAAGTACCGACATCATGACGCCAACAGCGCCTGCGACCCGAGCGCTGTAGTCGTAAACGTCTTCTATGGAATGATAAATCTTACCGTCGGCATCCCAGGCAAAACCCTCGAGCAGGGCGTTCAGCAGTGCCCGTGGCATATGATAAGTGTGTACGATCTGAGTCAGTACTCGATCGGTCGCTTTATATTGAGGTTTGACCTCATAAATACGATCAAGACGATAGTGAAGAATTTCTAAGGCTTTCTTAGGGTCTTCACCCTCATCGACCATGTCGTCCGCCTCTCGGCAGAACGCATAGAGTCCGCATGCCGCGTGCCGCATTACTGACGGCAACAAATGAGATGCGAAGTAGAACGAGCGTGACCCGTTAGACAGTTGTTCTTTACACAGACTCATGTCTGTACTGGGCGTGGGTAGAAACTTACTGGCTTGCATAACTTGGCGCTTCAATCAGGTTGTCGATCACCTTCGCAGATGAGAGAACAGCGGGCATACCCGCGCCAGGGTGAGTCCCTGCGCCCACCAAGTAGAGACCGTCAACTTCTTCGCTCTTGTTGTGAGGGCGGAAATAAGCGCTTTGAGTGATTCGAGGTTCAAGCGAGAACCCAGCACCTTTGACCGAGTTAAGTCGGTTTTGGAAGTCGAGTGGTGTCAGCATGAGGGACGTTGCGAGATTGTCACCCAGGCCAGGGATGCCTGTTTCCTCAAGGCGGTCTTGGACGGCTCGACGAAAAGTCTCTGCATGAGTCGTCCAGTCTGTGCCGGAGTCCAGGTGCGGTACCGGAACGAGTGCGTAAAAGGCATCGCAGCCTTCAGGTGCCATTGAGGGGTCGGTTGCCGTCGGTCGATGCAGGTAAAGACTAAAGTCTTCAGTCGGCTTTTTATGTCTGAAGATGTC
>CBFHJX010000055.1:0-9479 GCA_965656285.1 Luminiphilus sp.
AATACCATTAGGGAGCAAAACGGCAATAATTTCCTCGCTTCAGACAACAGATTAGGGGCATCTTCGGCATGGTATGACCGTTCGGAAGAAGTAGAGAGTGTTATCGGTCATGTCTTTAGTGATTGGACTGATAACTTTTCAACCGAATTAAAGATCGCCAGTACAACTCAGGCTACAGGGCAGGACTCGCTCAACGGTGCTGAGTTCCCATCAATGGCTGTTTTCTTACGAGAACTAGACGGAGATGAGAACTACTTGGTGTTCGGCCCAGACCGGTTCCGGCACGGCAACGAGCTTGATCAGGATTTCTTTCAGATTAAGTTTGTTGCGGAGTATTCGCTGGGTGACCACCTCTTGAAGGCAGGCATCGAGCGTGAGGAAGTAGACGTTAACAACTTATTTGCTCAGAATTCCGAGGGATCCTATGTTTTTGACAGCGTGGCAGATCTCCAGAACGCCACGGCATCGGGCTTGCTTTACAACAACGCCATCACTAATGATGAAAATGATCTGCGCGCTATTTGGGGTTATGACTACACCTCAATTTACGTTCAGGACAGCTGGAATGTTAACGCCGACCTCGACGTCGATTTCGGTCTGCGCTATGACCGGTATGCAAGCAATGGGTCCATCAGAACTAATAATAATTTCGTTCAACGCTATGGGTTTGCTAACACAAAGGATATCGATGGCTTGGATGTCGTTTTACCGAGAGTGTCTTTCAAGTGGTACGTCTCTGACAGCACCACTGTTCGGGGCGGTATTGGCGTATTCAGTGGTGGCTCTCCTGGCGTATGGATCTCTAACAGCTACTCCAACGACGGTGTAATCTCTGACAGTTCAAACGCCTTTGGCGTGGTTTCGGTTCCCACATCACCCGATGTAGCAACGGGTCAGTACATTCCTGCGGACGTCCTGACCGCTCTTTCTAGCGAAGCGCCTGATGGGTCTGTCAACGCGTTGAGTCCCGACTTCGAGATTCCAACAACGACGAAGATTAGCATCGGCGTTGCACACGAAATGGACGTGCCTTACATCGGTGATGGCTGGCTTTTCTCTGCGGACCTGCTCCACAATACATTGGATAACGCATCGTATTGGTATGATCAGCGGTGTGAAAATCCGGTTTCAACTGCCCCAGACGGTCGCGGTGTTTACGATTGCGGTGGTGCACCAGAAGCCATTGCCGTCGGCTCTTACGACGGTGGCGAAAGTACCTTATTCGCGTTGTCAGCGACAAAAGAGTGGGACACCAACTTCGGTCAGTTCGACATGTTTGCCAGTTACACTCACGCAGATGTGAAAGATATTGGTTACGGCACGTCGTCCACCGCGACATCAAACTATTCGGATTTCGCGGCTTATGATCGTCAGTCGCCACGCGAGGGAATCTCGAACTTCCAAATCGAGCACTTACTTAAGCTCCGTGTCAACTGGCGTAAAGAGTTGGTTCCTGGCTACGAGACGAGAGTTTCTCTCTTTGCCACGCGTCGCAGTGGCCAGCCTTACAGCTACACCTTCTCTGAAAACAACAACTGCGTACTGGATGTGGGTGGTGGTCGATGTGCGCGAGAGAGTCGTAATGACGACGCTGGACACCTGCTTTACGTCCCTAATGGCCTCAGCGATCCGCTGTTCTCCCCGGCTTCCTTCGGTGGTGACGTTGCTCAGCAGCAGGCGTTTATCGACTACATTAACGGCTCTGAGCTGGCACAGTATCGCGGTGGTATTGCGCCTCGTAATGGGGACAATTCATCGATGACCAGTATTGTCGATCTACGGATTCAGCAGGAGTTGCCGGCCTTCGATAGTGATCACACTTTCCGTTTATTCCTTGATATTGAAAACTTAGGAAATCTTTTAAACGATGATTGGGGTCGTATCGAGCGCACTCGGTATGAGTATGAGCGTGACGTTGCGTCAGCTGTTATCAACGATGGGCAATACGAGTACCTGCGGCTCAATAGCGATAGTAGTATCAGAAACCTCGAAGTACTGAGTCAATCGGTGTGGCAAATTCAGGTGGGCCTGAGATACGATTTCTGAGTCTGTTTTGCGCATTGACCCCACCAAACCCCGGCTTGCCGGGGTTTTTTTTGCGCTCCAGTGGCGGGGTGCTCGTGGTCGATCAGAGCCGTTATTTCAATGGCAAGCAGCCAACTTAAGGCGTATGACTGCAGTCAGTGTCACGCGAAGTAATTTGAACGGTGATCGTTAAGACTTACTTGCGCGTTCAGTGTGGTTGAAGGCGACCCAATGCAGCACCGTTGGGCGGTCCTGATCTTCTAACGCCACAGATTGACGGTGTCCACGAGATAAATGGCGGCATGACACTTAATAGTAGATCGGGTCTCTTCCTGGGCGTAAGCGCGAATGTCGACTACTCGAACATCTCTCCAAATATCAACAAAAAGCCGGTACAGCCAAGGGTGATTGGCGGTCAATTGTTTCGGCGAGCCTGCACGCTTTGAAGGTCTGGCGCCTTGATTTGGCGTTATCGATAACGTTACCAATCTTCTAAGCGACGATTGGGGCGTTAATGACAGACCACACTTCTCCTGTGATGTCACTCACAGTGACATCGACGCCGGTTACCGGGAGTCGCGCAGTGCAGGTGACTCGCCTTGGGAGATTAGAATTCGCGTGGAGTAGAGCTTCCAAGTCACCTGTCTCTGATTCGTTGACGGCGCTTTAAAGCGCCTTTTTTATATAAAACGGCGAAACCAAACTTATAAATATTCTTTTTAGTTATGCTTTAATTAAATTTAATGAATAAAAATAAATAATACCAATTTAAAATCGTTACCCAGTGTGTAGATTTAAGTAACATAATGATTCTGAAATTCCCCGCAATAGGCAAGGAACAAGCGTCATGAACGGTAACATCCCCAGTTGGTTGAACGCAGCAAGCACCGCACTGACTTTCTCAGTGGTCGTCTCCGTGATGTTTTACTCTGTAGGCTCAATGGTTTAGTGCTCATACGCTGGGCAGGTCGATATGTATGGGTCGTACCCGTGGTATTGACGCTCACGTTGCTGACGGACAGAGGCCTTGCTTCGACGTCGCGAATTCCCACAGCTCAGCTCTCACGTGTTTTGACGCCTCCAGATACATCAGCGTAACAACCCCAGAAACCCCTGGGTTGAGTGGTCTGTACTCGCAGTAGGACTTGATGAGACCTGCAGCAGACGGGTGTCGACCACAAGGGTTAAATCGCACGCTTTTTTATTTGGATGACCCCTTAATTGCCGGTATGGTGACGCCTTAACTCTCTTAGGACGAACCATGCACAGTGTGATCGGTATGTTGGCGATTGTGGGCTTTGCTTATGCAATTTCATCGAGCCGGCAGAGCGTTGCTTGGAAAACCGTCGTTATTGCGTTCGGCATTCAGTTCACTGTCGGTGGACTCGCTCTTTTTACCACCTGGGGAAATCGTGCCTTGAACGCGGCGGCGGACGCCACGGGTGCACTCTTGAGTTACTCGCGCGCTGGGATAGATTTTATGTTTGGCCAGCTTGCGGCTTACGACGGTCCGATTGGATTCGTTTTCGCGGTTAATGTGCTCCCGGTCGTCGTATTCTTTAGCGCCTTTATTGCCGTGTTGTACCACCTCGGAATTATGATGTGGATCGTTCGCATTTTAGGCGGCGGTCTGCGTCGGTGTTTAGGAACGAGTCACGCCGAGTCCATGTCGGCCGCGGCTAATATTTTCGTCGGGCAGGCCGAGGCGCCGTTGGTCGTAAAGCCTTTTATTCCGAGAATGACGCAATCAGAGCTGTTTGCGATCATGGTGGGTGGACTATCAACCATCGCGGGTTCGGTGATGGCAGGGTACGTCGCGCTCGGGATTCCGCTTGAGTATTTGGTCACCGCCAGCTTCATGGCGGCGCCCGGCGGTCTGATGATGGCAAAGTTGATCGAGCCCGAGCAAGATGTCCCCGTCGTTCCTGATCAGGACGATCAGGCAACGACCCCACGATACGTCAATACTATTGATGCGGCAGCCTCTGGTGCACTCGACGGTCTTCGCATGGCGGCAGCGATCGCGGCGATGCTGATTGCATTCGTTGCGTTAATCGCGCTGGTTAACGGAATCCTTCAGTATTTTGGGGCGTTTGTTGGCTTTGAGCGTATTACCTTAGAAATGATCTTGGGTGTTTTGCTCAGTCCTGCCGCCTGGCTACTCGGTGTGCCCTGGGCTGAGGCATCCACGGTCGGCAGTTTAATTGGGCAAAAACTGATTCTTAACGAGTTCGTGGCCTACGTGGCGTTTTCCGAGGTGAGCGAGACGCTCTCACCCATTTCACAAGCCATTGTAATTTTTGCGTTGTGCGGCTTTGCTAACTTGTCGTCGATCGCCATTTTACTCGGTGGCCTTGGCGCCATTGCACCGACACGTCGTGACGATATTTCTAGATTAGGCGTTCGCGCGTTGATTGCGGCGACCCTTGCGAATCTGATGAGCGCGTCGCTTGCAGGATTCTTTTTATCGTTGCCGGGCGCTGCCGGGTGATGACTGACGTTCAGGACAAAATAGCCGGTAGTCAGTCAGACCAGCTTCCACTCATTGACTACACCCGAGACACTGCGAGCGAAGAGTTTTTTGAAAGCCTTAAGTCTTTTGGCTTTGCCACACTCATTGCTCATCCACTGGACATGGCTCGGGTTGAACGGATCTATCAAGAATGGCAGACGTATTTTAGCTCCGGCAGTGCGAGCGATTTTTCGATCGACGGCAAAAAGCAAGACGGTTACGTTGCCTTAGACCGAGCAGAGAGCGCTAAGGGACAGGCCGTACGCGACCATAAAGAGTATTTTCAATATTACAGTTGGGGCCGCTGTCCCAGTCACCTAAGAGCGGACCTTGATGCGCATTATCAGGACTGCCTTGAATTTTCGTCGACGCTGTTGACGTGGGTGGCGATGCATTTACCGAAAGACATTACCGAGGCGCTGTCGATGCCTTTGGAGTCGATGATAGAACAGAGTGCGCAGACGATGCTCCGCGTGCTTCACTACCCACCCATAGCCGCGGGCGTAGAGCTTCCGAGAGCCGCTGCACACGAAGACATCAACTTGCTGACCGTTCTACCCGCGTCGGATGGCCCCGGTCTTGAGCTGCAGCGAGTTAATGGGGGTTGGCTTGAGGTGATCAATCGCCCGTCACAGGTTGTGGTTAATATCGGCGATATGTTGCAAGAAGCCACAGGTGGATTTCTGCGTTCGACCACTCATCGAGTGGCAACGCCAAGTACGGGTCAGGCTCAAAAAGGTCGTATGTCGCTACCACTTTTTTTACATCCCCGCCCAGAGGTGGTGTTGTCGCCGCGGTACACCGCAAACAGTTACCTCTCAGAACGGTTGCGTGAACTCGCGCTCACCTAGACTGGCTGACCAGCTGCTGGCCTGCTAGGCCAAGCAGAATGACCACGAGTCCGAGAAGCGTGCTTTGAGAGATGGGCTCGCCAAGTACAGTGGTGATTAACACGAGGGATATCGGCGGTGCTAAGAAGATGAGACTGCTGACTCGAATAGGATTGTCTGTCAGTTTCAGGGCGCTCATCCAAAGGATAAAGGCGATGCCCATTTCAAACAGTCCGACGTAGAGCCCGCTGAGAATCGACGCCCACGTTATGGCAATGACGCCATCGGTCAGCACCGTAATAAGCCACAGAACCGGCGTGGCTGCTGTAAAGTTGAGGAACAGGGCCACCTGTGGGTCAAGCTGATGATTATCCACAAACCGTGAGTTTAATACCCAAGACAGTCCCCAGATGATGGTCGATGCGAGCGCAAGAAGTACGCCGACAGGCGCGTCAAACTCGAATGCACGCAGGTCGCCGTCGGTGACGATAATTAATATGCCCAGATAACTGAAAGCTGCGAGTCCCACTTCAGATTTCGTCGGCACTATTTTCGAAAACAAGGCTGCGATCAATGGAAGCGTCAGCCCCCACGTATAGTTGATCGCCATGGCATCTTGCGCGGGCAGTAAGTCGTAGGCCTGAAACAAAATCCAGTAATACAACGCTGGGTTGAGTAAACCCAAAATCAGGCATCGCCAAAGTAGCGCCCTCGGCACCTCGATGATGCGACTCAGCGTGCCGCTTATCGCCAGGCTCGCCGCGAAGAATACCCACGAGACAGTCGCCGCCGCGGTTATTAATTGCATGGGCGAGCTGTAGGCCAGCGCCCACTTGAACGCGGTTGCCATGGTACTCCAGAGTCCAACGGCCATTAGACCGAGCACTAGAGACTTTTGGTTGGAGCGAGCATTTAGCGAGGACATATGCGGTCGGACTGTATTCCTAAGGTTGCAATGACGTAGACTCGGTCGCACATGGGATCAAGTCTTAGAGGAGCTAACGATGGGCCATATGAGTAAGAATGTCACCTTAGATAATCCAGCCTATATCCACGAGTCTGCGTGGCTGTACGGTAAGGTTTACATTGGTAACGGGGCATCAGTCTGGCCTAATGTTGTGACGCGGGCGGAAACATTTGAAATTCGCATTGGTGCACGCACGAATATCCAAGATTTTGTAATGATCCATGTGGGAGCCGCGTCGCCGACAATCGTTGGCGACGACTGCTCCATAACGCACCACGCGACCTTACACGGCTGTACCATTGGCGATCGTTGCTTGATCGGTATTAACGCAACGATTATGGACGGCGTGAAAATCGGCAATAACTGCATTGTCGCAGGTCATACGATTGTCACGGAGGGCAGTGAGTTTCCCGATAACACGGTCATTGCCGGCGTGCCCGGAAAAGCCGTTGCGACGCGAGACTCTGGCGAGGCAAATCTGCTAAACGCAAAGTTCTATAGTGCTATGGCCGAGACTTATGCGGCAGGAGACGATCGGTTATCGCAAGAAAAAGTCGATCAAGTATTGAGTGCACTGAAACAATAAGTGAACCCGCCTAGGACTCTGAGTCTTTGAGTGTTTGCTTAAGTTGACCCATCGGTCCGCCGTCGAAGACCAAGGTGAACCCTGCGGCTTTTAGCAACGTTTTCGCCTGTGCCGAGCGGCGCCCACTGCGGCAGTAAACAATGACTTCGTGGTCGAGTTCTAGGCCCTTATCAATGAGCGTGCCGGGCAGCCCTTGGACGGGTAAATTAATGGCACCGTCGATCGAGCCTGACTCAAACTCACCACCCGAACGCACGTCAATAACGAGTGGTGAATTGAGGCCTGCGCGGATCACAGACAAGTCGTTCTCCGCCTGTGCAAGCCCCGTTAGGACGAGCACTAGCAGGGCGCTTAACGGCGACCAACATCGTTCTACGCGGCGGCTGAATCTTTGGGGGGTTGCGTGTCCGATGACTCTTCTTCCAGAATCCATAACTTTGCAGCCTCCAGTGCTTCTAATCGCGTCAGATACTGCATATTAGCAGGCAAGTGATCGACAACACCGAGCCCCGTCAGAACTTTGCAGACCTCGGGTTTTATCCCGCACGCATACAAACGCTTGCCCGCGATGTGCGCGTCCACCGCAATGGTCTCAACGGCACGCGCGGCGGAGACATCAATAAAGGGTACCCGACTAAAGTCCAAAACGATGGCTCGATGATCGTGACGACCGATACGTTCACGAACATGGTGACCCATGTCGGCGGCTGCACCAAAACTCAACGGTCCTCCGAAATCGAACAGCGTTAGGTGATCATCGACCTCATTAAGGATTTCGGCCTCTGCGTCAGTAACCGTGAGGTCTGCGCTGTCTCCTTCGCCGCTGATGGCTTTGAGCTGCTCATCTGCAATCTGCTTCACGAACGCTAATGCGGCGATGACAACGCCGGCCATCACGGCGGTGATCAAGTCGACAAAAACCGTGAGACCTAACACCAAGGCCATGAGGAGTAGGTCAAATCGAGGACCTTGGTGCGCGCGCTTCAGGTAGGCAATATCAATAATGTCATACCCGACTTTGACTAAAATACCCGCAAGTACGGCATGCGGTATTTTTGCTGCAAAGGGTGCGAGTACAAAAACCACACCGAGAAGCAAAACACTGTGGACCATGCCAGAAATTCGAGTGCTGCCGCCGGTTCGGATATTCACAACCGTCCGCATTGTTGCGCCGGCGCCGGGAACGCCTCCAAAGAAGCCCGCCACCGTGTTGCCGATCCCTTGACCAATGAGCTCACGGTTGGAGTTGTGCCGTGTCCGGGTCATATTGTCTGCCACTAAAGAGGTGAGCAGACTGTCTATTGCGCCCAGTGCCGCGAGTATGGCTGCCGCTTCGAAAATAATGATCGCCGTTTCGGCCTCGATCGACGGGGCGATAAACTGGGGTAAGCCGGTTGGAATTGCACCAAGAATCGGCAGGCCCTCGATTGACAGTCCGATGACGGTACCCGTGACAAGTGCGGCGAGGGGGGCGGGAATGACTTTGCCCCAAGTCGCAGGCCAACTAAAGACCATCGCAAGTGTCAGCAATCCCACAAATAGCGCGCCGAAGTGAGGGTCCATCGCGGCCGATGGCACTTCCATCAAGGCCGGAATCGTACCGCCACCTTCGGGCTCGTGCCCAAAAAGCCTCGCCAATTGAAGCGCGATAATAATGCAGCCGATACCGCTCATAAACCCGGAGACCACGGGGTAGGGTACGAGACGGATATATTGTCCAAACCCGAGGACCCCAAAGACGATCTGTATTAAGCCTGCGAGGACGACAGTTGCAAATACCAGTGCCGGATCACCGTTTAGCGTCGCGAAGACGCCAGCAAATACCACCACCATGGGGCCCGTCGGACCACTGATCTGCGACCCGGTACCACCAAAAAGAGCGGCAAAAAATCCGACAATAATCGCGCCGTAAACACCGGCAATAGGTCCCGCTCCTGACGCTTCTCCAAACGCAAGTGCGAGCGGCAAGGCCACAACGCCCGCGGTCAGACCGCCGTAAAGATCACCGCGAAGATTGCTTAACTCAAAAAATTTGCTGCTCATGTGCAGGTGCTCATTAAAAGGTGATGACAGCTAATAAAGGGGTTGTCGGCCCGAGGTCAGTGAAATGGGCTTAACCCTCTGGCATTGCAGAGCTGTGGTGCTGAATAATTTTCCAAGCACCGTCATTCAGCTCATAAATATAATTGAAGCGTGCTGTGACTTGAGCGCCGTCACCAAACGTGAAGACGTAGATGCCCGCATTGGTGGCTAACGTATCGGAGAGGACTCGGGCGTTAGACTCGGTAATGACACCCTGCGGCTTCTTGGCGAGGAAAGCGGCAAAGTAATCGCGAATCTCAGGGTGATTGTGTCGGATTTTATTGGAAATGGTCGGCAGCAGCACGGCATTGTCTGCGTACATTTGGGTGACCACGTCGGGGTCGCCCGTGGCCAAGGCGTCATTCCAATCATTAAACAATGCGATCACATTTTCTTCGTTCACCGTCGTCTCCAAAAGGGTTGAAAAAAAGCTCTTACCTGCCTTGTCGCACGCATAAAAAACATCTGCGCAGGTGA
>CBFHJX010000056.1:0-9300 GCA_965656285.1 Luminiphilus sp.
GTTACGTCTGTAAAACAGGGCTTGGTGACGTCATGATCGGCGCCGCATCCAGTGTTGCTGAAATGAATGGGGCCGAAACCGCAAGCCACGTGCGTGACAAACTCGTCGAGATGACGCACCTCAATGAAACGATTTACTCCTCGGGTATCGCCTCGTCTTACGAAGCCAAACAGCACGAGAGCGGCGCGTTTATCAACGATCCGATTCTGGCCAATATCTGCAAGCACAACGTGACCCGTTTTCCCTATGAGATCTCGCGCCTTGCACAAGACTTAGCGGGCGGACTCATGGTGACACTGCCGTCACAAGCCGACTTCGAGCACGAGACTATTGGGCCCAAGCTCGACAAGTACCTGCAGGGCAAGTCTTCAGTCAGTACTGAAGATCGAACGCGAATGCTGCGACTTATCGAAAACATGACCTTAGGGCGCAATGCTGTGGGGTATCTGACTGAGTCAATGCACGGTGCCGGCTCACCGCAAGCGCAGCGTATTCAACTTCTGCGCGAAACCGATTTTGAAAAAAAACAGTCGCTCGCCCGACGTCTCGCAGGCATTATCGCTACCGATCACGACACGCAATAATACAAAGTTTAATAGCACGGGACGTCCACTGCGACGCACCCCTGCCCACTTAGGTCGTTATGTCCCGAATACATGGAACGCTTAGCTCGCCGTACTTTCTCGGTGCAGCCGCCATTTTTTTTGCCTCCTGCATGAATGCCATGATCAAGGGTCTGTCGGTCTACGAGAGCGTTATTGTCATTACCGCTTGGCGCTATGCACTGGGTGCTCTTTTAGTCTCAACACTGTGGCTACTCTTTCGACCCCCGCTACCCGGCTGGAAATCAGTGCCGTTTCATCTGTTCCGAGGCTTTTTTCAGATCTGTGCGGCCAGTTTGTTTTTTTGGTCAGTCACTCAAATTCCTCTGGCCACCGCAGCAGCGCTGGGACTCACGGGTACATTAATGATCGGCCCACTGGCGTGGCTACTAATGCGAGAACCGTTAAAACGCGACGTTATTATCGGTACGGTGGCAGGGTTCGCGGGCGCCATGTTCATTGTGAACAATGAGACGCTTTTATTTTCAGGTACAACAGAGGGACCTGTGCTGGGTTATCTTGCGCCGATACTCGCCTCACTGTGTCACGCTATCTCCGTAGTGCTACTGAGGTTTCGATCGCAGAGCGAAGACCCCATCGTTGTCGCTTTCTTTGCCAACACCTTGCCGGCGCTTTACGTCATTCCCGTTTTCTTATTCGTCGACAGCCAGCCCACGACGGCTCTTTTCGGTGGCTACGTCGTGTCCGCGTTTTTTGGCGTCAGCTTTTGGTCGCTAACAACTCTTGCCTACGCACGGGCCCCTGCCGCGAGGTTAGCGCCGATTACCTACAGTCAGCTCATTTGGGCAGCAGCGATCGGCTTCTTTATCTTTGGCGAATTTCCCGGCGCCTCGACGTGGTCGGGTGCCGCCGTCATCGTTGCGGCCTGCTTGTACGTCATGCGTTCGGGCAACAAGGCGGCCTGACGCTGGCCCACAGGATTAAACAGAGCGCAGAACACGAGCAGCTTCCAAGTGAGCGGCCATCGATTTGATCGCACACCGCTCGGCGCCCTCGTTCGAGAGCGCGGGTGCATTCAAGCAACAGAGTCACATACACTGAACGCGCAGTAGCGCATTCGTTAATAAGTGAGGCCTTAATGAGCAACGGCTCAAAAAACGACACCTTCGACGCAGGACGTGTGGGTCGCCTCGCGACATTAATCGCGGTGGGTGGGTTCCTCTTTGGCTTTGACGCCTCGGTTATTTCCGGTGTGGTGGGTTATATCAGTACCGACTTCTCACTTACTGACTTAGAGATCGGGCTAGTGGTGGGCGCACCGACGATAGGGGGCCTTATTGGGGGCGTTTTATCAGGCTTCATTGCCGATGCCATAGGCCGAAAACGGGTCCTCCTAGGCCTTGGGGCCCTGTATTTGGTCTCCGCAGTCATCAGCGCCTTGGCACCGAGCTACCAAGCCTTGGTTTTCGCCCGTGCCATAGGAGGGCTCGCGTTCGCCTCACTCAGTATCGCGCCGATGTACATTGCGGAAATCGCACCGGAAAAAAGACGCGGCTTTTACGTGTCGTTTAATCAGTTTGCAATCGTTCTTGGGTTCAGTGCCGCCTACTTTGCCAATTACGCATTGGTGTCAGCGAGCCAGCTCGAGAGTCACTGGATTCAAGTACTGGCCATAGACACGCTCACTTGGCGCTGGATGCTAGGACTTGAGATCGTGCCCGCACTGGTTTGGTTGGTGGCCTTAACACAAGTTCCCGAGACACCGCGCTGGCTTGCGTTAAACAACAAAGAAGAGGAGGCACAGCAGTTACTGGCAACCCTGCAAGAGGCCGCGGTTGCCGACGTAACCTTTGAGGCGATAAAACGCTCTGGTGATGAAACAACGGGGCAGTTAAAAAAGCTCAAAGAGCTGGTATCGCCCTCGCTGCGCGTCCCCTTCTTTATTGCCATATCCGTTGGCATCGTCCAGCAGATAACGGGTATCAATGCCGTGTTTTTCTATGCGCCAACCATTTTTGAGCAAAGCGGTGTGGGTACTAATGCCGCCTTTGCGCAAGCGACTGTCGTGGGCTTGACCAATGTGCTCTTTACCGTCGTCGCCATGGTGCTCATCGATCGGTTAGGGCGAAAACCACTTTTAATTGCGGGCCTTGCTGGGATCATTGTCAGTATGTCACTGGTCAGTTACGGCTTTGGACAAGCGACCTACACACTCACAGAAACCTCTGTCAGCGCGCTCGAGATAGACGCAAAGAGCAAAGACAATCTGATGGCACTCTCGGATACCGTCTTTCAGAGTGACGTTGCCTTCAAGAGGGCCGTTGCCACACAGATCGATCCACAAGTGGCTCGAAACCATGAGTCCGCCATTATTGCCTCAGCGATTTCGGTGAACGCGGTCCTCGTGCTTGCTGGTATCTTAGGCTTCGTGGCGTCCTTTGCCATCTCGCTGGGTCCTGTCATGTGGGTCTTGTTTTCCGAGGTATTTCCGAATCGAATCAGAGGTATTGCCATTGGTGTCGCCACTATCTTTAACAGCGGTGCCAGCTTTCTTGTGCAGTTTTTGTTTCCGTGGCAACTCAATACCTTTGGCACGTCTGCAACGTTTGCCCTGTTCGCGATCGTGGGCCTGCTTGGCATGGGTCTTATTTGGCGTCTCCCCGAAACAAAAGGTGAAACCTTAGAACGTCTTGAAACGAAGCTCGCGTGAGTCAGGATACCAACCACCACCCGGTACAGAACCCAGTACTCAGGGGTTTTAATCCTGATCCATCACTGGTGAAGGTCGAGGACGTCTACTACATGGCGACTTCCACCTTTGAGTGGTTTCCGGGGATTCAAGTGCATCGATCCAACGATCTCATGGAGTGGACGCTCATCGCACGACCACTCGATGAAAAGCGCCTACTCGATATCGTCGGTGTGCCTGATTCCTGTGGCGTTTGGGCACCTTGCCTGAGCTTTTCGAGCGGACTTTTTTACCTGGCCTACACCGTCGTAAAACGCTTTGACGGTCATTTCAAAGACACTCACAACTACGTGACCACGTCGCCCCACATCACCGGCCCCTGGAGTGATCCCGTACACATCAACTCCTCCGGTTTCGATCCCTCCATTTTTCATGGCACGGACGGTCGAAGCTGGTGGCTGAATATGATCTGGGACCATCGACCCGATCGCACGCCTTTTCACGGCATCGTACTTCAGGAACTCGACAAGTCTGACCTGCAACTAAAAGGTGAGCCGACATTGATTTCACATGGGAGTGACATCGGCCTCGTTGAAGGCCCACACCTCTATCAGCTGGGTGATTACTACTACCTTATGGTCGCTGAGGGCGGCACAGGATACGACCATGCAATTTCTGTAGCGCGCAGTCGATCGATTAATGGCCCCTATGTGTTTGATCCTCAGGGTCCCCTTATGACGTCGCGCGCCCACACCCAGTGGCCATTGCAGCGCAGTGGCCACGGTTCGCTGGTTCAGCTGGGGGAAGACGATTACGCCATCTCCTTTTTGTGCAGTCGCCGAACAAAAGCGCTCCAACACAGCCCCATGGGCCGCGAGTCAGGCTTGGCAAATGTGGTGCTCACCGACGATCAATGGATTAGACAACCCAATGGTGAAACTCGCCCGCCGCTGTGTTTTCCAAATACTAATGAGCGAACCGCCACACCCACTCGGGCACGCGCGTTCTACGACGCCTTTGACACTCAAACACTGTCCAACAACTACCAGTGGCTCCGCGACAGCGAGTCAAACAGCTGGTGTTCATTAAGTGCACGACCCGGGTTTCTGCGAATAACAGGTCGTGAATCACCCGGCAGTGTATTCAAACAATCGCTGATCGCGACCCGAATGACCGACTGGAACTGTGCCGTAGAGACTTGTCTTGAATTTACACCTCGCCATTTTCAGTCGCTCGCAGGGCTCATGATTTACTACAACTCAACAAAATTTCATTACCTACATGTCACCCATGACCCGGCCCTAGGACGGGTACTCAGTGTGGTCAGCTGTCTTGCGGATGAGCACTTGCTCAATGACTACCCGTTAGGCTCTGAATGCATTTCTCTCATCACAGAAACAACCTTTTTACGCTGTGAAATTAAAGCGTCGTACGCTGAGGTCTTTTACAAGGAAACCAACGAGGCGCAGTGGACAAAACTCCCGGTGCGCCTGGACATGACCTGTTTAACAGATCAAGCGGGACGGGTGTCGGGCGAACAATTTACCGGAACCTTTGTGGGACTGGCCGCCCACGATCTGTCGGGACAGGCGGCCACTGCCGATTTCGCCTATTTCTCCTACGCAGAAGAACAGTGATGACATGCACTCCCAGCGGTGGCACAACACGCCCACTCCGCCTGAAGGCGGCCAAAGGCCGCCCGCCTGCTCAGCGACCAGTATCACCCGCAAGCGTTGCCAAGTTAGCTTCATGCTTCGTCCTATCAACCGAGTAGAAGGACAGGCACGCAATCATCAACATCCAGACGGTGAAGATAACGGGGACGTACAGCCAACCAAAATCGGCTAAGACTGTGTCGGGAACATCCGACGGCGCCACCCCCACAGGAAACTGACTCGCTGTCAGGAGGACGCCGGCAACCGCCGCACCAATTCCCTGAGTCACCTTGCGAACAAACGTCACCGCCGCAAAAAATACGCCCTCATTGCGACGCGTTGTTTTGATCTCTGCCTCTTCGACAAGGTCTGCAATCATTGCTGAAGAGAGGATTTGGTACGTGATGATCAGTGCGACATCGACCACTGTGATCATTAAGATCAGCGGAAATAGCATCGGATCCGAGTTGTCGGGCATGAGCCCCATCAAGCGAAGAAAGATTGGCGCCGGTGAGACGGTAAAGGCCAGCAAACCCACAGTAATAGCCCCACGCTTCTTACCGATTCGTTGTGAAATAGTCGGTGAGATCATGAACGCTAAGACAGCAGAAATAACAACGCTGAGCGAGATTAGGCCGATCTGCTCGGTGGAAAAGCCCCAAAAAAACGTCGAGAAATAGTAGCTGAGCGTTGCGGCAACGCCCGTGGCAATAGCGCCAAACAATGCGGCCAGAAACAAGGCGAGGAACGACTTGCTCGCCAGCGTCTCAAACACCTCTTGATAAATAAGTCTCAGGCTGAATACGCGCGGGGGGGGCGGCTGTTTAAGCTCAGGAATCATCTTATGCGTTCCCAGTGCGGACACTACAATGGCGAGAAAGATGACGGTGGCAGCGATAGCACCCACCTGGCCATGAGCCTCAACATTGAACATCCCGTTACTGATTGACGCCGTCGGCACCAAAACAAAAATCGTTGCGAACGCGCCCATCAACGTACCGCCCGTCCAACCAAAGAAGTAACGATAGCTCAGCATACTGGTTCGCTCATCATAGTCGTCGGTCATTTCAGCAACGAGTGACGAACTTGGAATCTCATACACTGTGATCAAGGTCCGCACTAAAACCGCGATGGTGACGATGTAAGGAAAAAGTGCATCGCCCTCCAGACCGGCAGGTGGGTTCCAAACAAAGTAGTAGGCGACAGCGGCAGGAACGGCGGCGGCGTACATAAACGGGTGGCGCCGACCCCACCGAGATCGCGTATTGTCAGACAGGTAACCAATGAGCGGATCGCTGAGCGCATCGATTATCAACGCAATCATGATCGCAAGGCTGACCAGATAGGCGCTGACGCCCATGACCTGACTGTAAAAGATCAGAAAGAAGTAATCGAAGCCATTGTTTTTGACGCCAAACGCCACAGAGCCGATGCCATACGCTATTTTCCGTCCGACACTGACTCCGTTACTTTTTGACATCCACAATTCCTGAGACGCTGTTATTCTTTTGTGCTGACAGTAGAGTAACGTCTACCTGTGGATCAGAGAAGCGAGAAATTGAGCGCTCTAAAATCGTATCGTTATTATCAAATGCTTACGCAATAGGCCTGACCATGAAATCTTTATTCCTCGCTCTTGCACTCCTTTGCGCCCCGACAGTTCAGGCTGCGAGCCTGTCTCTGGATGACGTGCTCGCTGAGACACCGACCCTGGATACGGCGCTGCCAACACCCGAACAAATTACGGGGGTCAAGGTCGGTGAAAGGCACTGGTATCACTACGAGATAGTGAACTACCTTGAGGCGCTGGCAGAGGCGTCACCCCGAATGGTGGCCTTGGGCGAGCACGCGCGGACCTACGGGGGTCGACCGTTAGTCAGCTACGCGATATCGACGCCGGACAACCTTGCTCGCCTGGCCCAGATAAAAGCTGCACGTGCATCGATTATCGATCCGGACGCTAAGGTATCGCTTGAAGACCAGCCCGCCGTGCTGCACATGATGTACAGCATCCACGGCAACGAGCCCAGCGGCGCCAACGCGACCCCACTGGTCGCTTACTATCTTAATGCCGCTCAAGACGAAGCGCTGCTGGCACAGCTTAATGATGTGGTTATTATTTTTAACCCCATGCTGAACCCCGACGGTTTAGACCGATTTGCTTACTGGACGAATGGCCACCGAGGGTTAAATCCCAGTCTCGACAGGCACGATCGTGAGCATACCGAGGCCGTCCCTAACGGCCGAACCAACTACTACTGGTTTGATCTCAACCGAGACTGGCTGCCCCACCAGCACCCAGAGAGTCGAGGAAGACTTGCGCTCTTTCACGAGTGGAAACCCAACGTGCAACTCGACTTCCACGAGCAAGGAAGTAACAGCAACTACTTCTTTATGCCAGGCAAGCCCGAGCGAACCAATCCGTTAACGCCTTCGATCAATCAGATACTCACCGCTAAAATTGGGCAATATCACGCAGAGGCGTTTGATGCTGAGGGCGTCCGCTACTTCACCGAGGAAGGCTATGACGACTTCTTTATGGGCAAGGGGTCAACCTACCCTGATTTATTTGGAACCGTGGGTATTTTGTTCGAGCAACCCTCATCACGGGGCGCGGTTCAAGACACCGTGAATGGTAAACTGACCTTTGAGCTAAGTATTTCAAATCAGTTCCGAACGTCGCTCTCTTCCCTCAAGGCAACATCCGCCCTCAAAGATGAACTACTGAGTTACCAGCGAAACTTTTACACGGAACAAAAGAAACAACGCGGGCACTACCTCGCCAGCGCAACGGGTGACCCCACTCGACTCGCGGAGTTTGTGCGGATACTCAAGGGACACCAGATCACCGTTGAAGCACTCGCCGCAGATATGACCGTGGACGGTCACACTTATCGTGCGGGCGAGACGATAGCAGTTTCTCTTGACCAACCTCAGTCAACCTACCTCGAGACACTCTGGCGAGCGCAGTTGGAATTTGAAGAAAACGTATTTTACGACGTCTCGACTTGGACGCTGCCTTGGGCGTTTAACCTCACACATACGCGGACTGCCGTGCGACGTGCAGCGACGAAGCCCTGGGCTGAGCGCGACTTGGATCAAACGACTGGGTTGGTACCGTCTGCGATCGGTTATTTAATTGACTGGCGTGATTCAGCAAGCCCCGCCCTTCTGTACGACTTACTTGAGCTCGGTGCCAATGTTCGAGTTGCCGAAGCGACATTCACCGCACTCACTGCCAAAGACGGTCCCGTGAACTTCGCACACGGCACACTGTTCGTCGCCCCCAAGCTTCAGGAGAATATTTCTGATGCGGTCATCAACCGCTTACAACGCGCCAAGGCCGAGGGTATCGCTGTCTACTCAGCCACCAGCAGCTACACGCCAGGGGGTATCGACCTGGGAAGTCGTGCTTTCACTGTCCTCTCTCTTCCCAAGGTGCTGTTGGTGACAGGACCCGACACCTCAGCGTACAACATCGGTGAAATATGGCATATGTTAGACACGCGTGTCGGCATGCCGGTCACCATGGTGGACAGCCACCGGTTAAGTCGAGTGAGTCTCGGTGACTACAGCCATGTCATTGTGGCGTCACCACTTCGTGCATCGAGCATGACTCCAAAACTCAAAACGTTCGTAGAAGACGGTGGCGTGCTGTGGGCGCAGGGCGCATCAACCGTTGCCTGGGCCACTGATCAGGGTCTGACAAACGTGACTTGGCGAACAACGACCGCACAAGAAACGGCCAAGGTTGGCGCCACCGCAAAGACGCAGGAGCGGTTGCGTCCAAAACGAAGGCCCTTCGGTACTGCCTCTGATGAGTACGCGTTCACCCTCGTCCGGGGTGCTATTTTACAAGGCGAATTAGACGTGACCCACCCGCTCGGTTTTGGCTACGAGTCGTCGCAACTGCCCGTGTTCAGAACGTCGAATCGCTTCATGAACCACTCGGATAATCCCTACTCGACCCCGCTTGCGTACACAAAGACACCGTTGCTCTCAGGTTACATGTCGAACGAGAACCAAGACATCGTTGCCAATTCAGCGGGACTGGTTGTTGATCAACGCGGTGCGGGCGCAGTTGTGCTCTCTCTGGACAGTCCAACGTTCCGGGCATTTTGGTGGGGTACGCAACGACTTCTGGTCAACGGCATTTTCTTTGGGGATTTGTTAGAAGAGCCTCGCTGAGCGAGGCTTGGGCGACCCGTCTATCGGCTGCCGACAACGTCAGTTGTGCAAAAGTAACCTAGGGTTTTTCAGGCTAATTCGGTAACCTCCTCGCCTGAAAAATGTCGGTAATTCCCTACCGTCATTGCGGTCGCGAGGTCCACGTTGAGCACAAAGATCAAGGTCGAAAATCCACTGGTTGTTCTGCACGGCGACGAGATGGCTC
>CBFHJX010000057.1:0-9213 GCA_965656285.1 Luminiphilus sp.
CCAACTTCACTCTGACGGCATGATCCGCTTCATCTGCCAAGAGCTCGGCCTCAAGTGCGGCTATTTCGGGCGACTTCCCTGCGACTCGCTTCAGCTCAATCTGTGCCATAAGTTGCTCATGCAGAGCGTCTCTATCGACCAGGCGAACCTCACCCAATACGGCCTCGGAATCATCCAAACGATTCGCTTCTAACAGCGCACCTGCATATGCCAATGTAATCTCTAGTAACTTGTTGGACTCTTCCCAAGCACTTCGCAGTAGTCCAACGGCGCCCGCAGTATCGCCCTGATCGAGGAGTTCCGTAGCCTCCGCCACTGTCGCATCCCATGGCGAGGGCAAGTGCTTTTGCAATAATTCACGCACCGCAGTCTCCGGCTGTGCACCGGCAAAACCGTCTACCGGCTGGCCATCTTTAAACACCATCACCGTCGGAAGGCTCCGCACGCCCAGCTGACCAGAGATACCCTGCTGCTCATCAGCATTGATCTTGGCCAAAAGAAAAGCACCCGCGTATTCGTCGGCGAGCTTTTCAAGGAGTGGCATGAGTTGTTTGCATGGAGCACACCAATCGGCCCAGAAGTCGACAACGACCGGTCGATTAAACGACTCATCGATCAAGTATTGCTGGGCATTATTTTCATCGATATCAACAACGTGCATAGGAACTCCTCGTTACGACAGGCCCAAAACGTCGGCCATGGTGTAAGAACCTGCTGGCTTGTCGGCTATAAAATGCGCAGCTCTGAGTGCACCGGTTGCAAACGCGCTACGACTGCTTGCCTTGTGCGTGATCTCAAGTCGCTCACCCTCTGAAGCAAACAACACCGTGTGCTCGCCTACGATATCGCCTGCACGCACAACGGAAAACCCAATCGTCCCCGGCTCACGATTTGATGACCGATCGTAACGCGCCACCTGGCTCAGATCAGTGCCCATGGTCTGAGCAATTGCGGCACCCATGGCCAGCGCAGTACCCGAGGGCGCGTCAATTTTGTATTTGTGGTGCGCCTCATGAACTTCAATGTCAGCGGCATCACCCAGCACCTTGGCCGACAGCTCAAGCAGCCGGTATGCCAAGTTAACTCCAGTACTGAAGTTTGCAGCGCGACAGCTCGCCACTGAGGCTAGGGCCTCCGTTAACGTCGCCCGCTGCTCGTCAGTGAACCCGGTGGTGCCCATAACAATCGGAACCCCAGCCACCGCGCACTGCTGAGCATATGCAAGACTGGATTCGGGCAATGTAAAATCAATAACGACATCAACATTACTGAGATCCAGCGTGCCACCAATGCGCAGGTCGGGAATATCAATACCCAACGCCGATGCGACGGTTTCACCGACAAGGTCGCTAGACTCACGCGCACAAACACCCACTATAGTGGCGTTAGCGTCAGACAAAACTGCCTGCGCAACAGCGCGGCCCATTCGACCGCCGGCACCGGTGAGGGCGACCCGCAGTGTCATCCGTTGAGTCCCTCGAAGAAACTTTTCACGCCGTCAAAAAAGCTGGATTGACGAGGCGATTGTTCTCCAGCAGCACCCAAGCTCGTTCGGAACTTATCCAACAGTTCTTTCTGCTCGGCATTAAGATTTACGGGCGTTTCAACCACGGCTCGGCACAATAAATCACCGACGGGGCCACCGCGAACGGGCTGTACACCTTTGCCTCTGAGTCGGAACAACTTTCCCGTCTGCGTCTCAGCGGGAATACGCAGCTTTACACGTCCATCCAAGGTCGGAATTTCGTGCTCTCCACCCAATGCCGCATCGGCAAAACTGATCGGAAATTCGCAGTACAAGTTTCGCCCATCGCGCTCAAACAAGGGGTGCTGACGGACGGATATCTGGACATACAGGTCGCCATTTGGCCCGCCCGAGGGGCCTGCTTCGCCCTCACCACTCAGCCGAATACGGTCTCCCGTATCAACACCGGGTGGGACTTTGACCGAAAGTGTCTTGGTTTTTTCTACCAAGCCCTGCCCGTGACAACTGCCGCAGGGATGCTCGATGATTGTGCCGCGCCCGCGACACGTAGGGCAGGTTTGTTGCACCTGAAAAAAACCTTGCTGCATGCGCACCTGGCCACTGCCACCACAGGTCCCGCAGGTCACCGCTGACGTTCCAGATTTTGCACCTGTGCCGTCGCAGGGGTCGCAATGTTGTAACGACGGGACCTTAATTTCTGCTGTTTTACCGCGGACCGCGTCTTCTAGTGAGACTTCAAGTGTGTATCGCAAATCTGACCCGCGTTGCGGTCCTTGTCGGCGCCCACCGCCGCCGCCACCACCGAAGATATCGCCGAACACGTCGCCAAAAATGTCGCTAAAACCACCACCTTGGAAACCGCCGCCGCCCATTTGAGGGTCAACGCCCGCGTGCCCGTATTGATCATAAGCCTGCCGTTTTTCGGTATCGCTCAGGATCTCATAAGCCTCCGAGGCCTCTTTAAACTTTTCGTCGGCGTTTACATCGTCCGAGTTGCGATCGGGGTGATATTTCATCGCAATGCGACGATAAGCCTTTTTGATATCCTGAGCTGAGGTCGATTTCCCCACCCCAAGCACTTCGTAATAATCACGCTTTGACATAGTGCTTCCTGTTGCCAAAATCGTGGCAACTCATTTAAAAAAAAACGGATTTCAACCCAAAGTTGAAATCCGTAGCGCGTTTACAGAGTTAAAAACCTGTGCGGCTTAACTCGTTACCCTCAACGCTTGTCGTCTTCGCGAACCTCTTCGAACTCTGCGTCGACCACGTCGCCGTCGACTGCGTCTTCCTCAGGGACTTGCTCACCTGCGGCGTCCCCCGCTTCGGCTTGCGCGGCATACATTTTTTGAGCAACGCCGCTAGTCACTTCGGTCAGCTTAGTTGTTGCCGCCTCGATCACGTCTTTGTCGTCACCTTTAACAGCCTCTTCCGCTTCGGTAATGGCGGCTTCAATGGCCCCGCGCTCATCATCACTGGCGTGTTCTCCAGCCTCCTCAAGCGTTTTCTTCGCCGCGTGGATCATGCCGTCTGCGCTGTTACGCGCCGAAATGATCTCTTCGAACTTCTTGTCGGCCTCAGCATTAGCCTCAGCATCAGCTACCATTTGCTCGATATCGTCGTCTGACAAACCACCCGACGCTGTGATACGGATCGACTGCTCTTTGCCCGTTGCCTTATCTTTTGCTGACACGTTTAAGATACCGTTAGCGTCAAGATCGAAGGTCACCTCAATCTGTGGCATACCGCGCGGTGCCGGTGGAATATCGGCCAAATCAAACCGACCCAGCGACTTGTTCGTTGCCGCCTGCTTTCGCTCGCCCTGAACAACGTGAATCGTCACTGCTGTCTGGTTGTCGTCAGCTGTTGAAAACACCTGTGACTTCTTTGTTGGGATCGTCGTATTTTTTTCAATCAGTGGTGTCGCAACACCCCCCATCGTTTCGATGCCAAGGGTGAGTGGTGTGACGTCGAGTAGCAAGACGTCTTTCACGTCACCGGCTAAGACCGCACCCTGAATGGACGCGCCCATAGCAACTGCCTCGTCTGGATTGACGTCCTTGCGTGGTTCCTTGCCGAAAAAGTCTGCCACGGCCTGCTGAACCATCGGCATGCGCGTTTGACCGCCAACAAGAATCACGTCGTCGATCTCAGTTTTTGACAATCCCGAGTCCTTTAACGCAACTTTCAAAGGCTCCAACGAGCGCTTCACCAACGCTTCCACCAACGACTCAAGCTTCGAGCGACTGAGCTTTACGACCAAGTGTTTTGGTCCTGTGGCATCAGCCGTGATGTAAGGCAGGTTGACCTCAGTCTGCTGAGAACTTGAAAGCTCGATCTTTGCTTTTTCAGCCGCTTCTTTAAGCCGCTGCAAGGCAAGTGGGTCACCGTGCAAATCAATTCCGCTCTCTGCCTTAAACTCTTCGGCAAGAAACTCAATGAGGCGCAGGTCAAAGTCCTCACCACCGAGGAACGTATCACCGTTAGTCGCCAGCACTTCGAACTGATGCTCACCGTCAACTTCAGCAATTTCAATGATCGAGATATCGAAAGTACCACCACCCAGGTCATAGACCGCAACCGTTCGATCGCCCTGAGCTTTATCCATGCCGTAGGCAAGCGCCGCGGCGGTTGGCTCGTTGATGATGCGCTTAACTTCAAGACCCGCAATGCGACCTGCGTCCTTAGTCGCCTGTCGCTGAGAGTCATTGAAGTACGCAGGCACTGTAATGACCGCCTCGGTCACCGACTCGCCGAGGTACTCCTCCGCTGTCTTCTTCATCTTGCGAAGGACTTCAGCCGCCACCTGAGGAGGTGCCATTTTCTCATCTTTCGCTTGAACCCATGCATCGCCGTTATCGGCCTTTACGATGCTGTAAGGCACCATTTTGATGTCTTTCTGAACCACATCGTCCTCAAATCTGCGACCAATAAGGCGCTTCACTGCAAACAAAGTGTTCGTTGGGTTTGTCACTGCTTGACGCTTTGCCGATTGACCTACCAACACTTCGTTGTCATCCGCATACGCAACGATCGATGGCGTTGTGCGGCCGCCCTCGGCGTTTTCAATCACACGCGGCTTACCGCTCTCGAGCACTGACACACAGCTGTTCGTGGTACCGAGGTCAATCCCAATAATCTTTCCCATCTCTTTCTCTCCTACGACCGGGGCGTCCCGGCAACTTATCTTGTCTTTGTAAATGGGTCGCTCTTTACAAATTTCAAGCGCCCGACGTTAAAAACTTATGCGCTCGTTTTGGAAACCATGACCATTGCTGGACGCAGCAACCTCTCTCTGAGCATGTAACCTTTTTGCATCACAGCGATGACCGTATTGGGCTCCACGTCAGGGTTCTCAACCATGCTCATCGCCTGAGCAACCTGGGGATCAAACGACTCACCCTGCGGGTCGACAGGGGTAATACCGTTCTTGGCTAGCACGTCGACGAGACTCTTCAGCGTCAGTTCAACACCCTCGACAACGGCGGTGACGCCCTCGACATCTGAACCCTTTGATGCCTCGAGTGCGCGCTCGAGGTTGTCCACTACGGGCAACAAATCTTGTGCGAATCGCTCGAGTGCAAATTTGCGTGCTTTCTCAGTGTCGAGTTCGGCGCGACGTTGTGCGTTGATCGCGTCCGCCTGAGCTCTGAGCGTGGCGTCTTTCGCAAACGCCAGCTCCTCTTGCAACGCCTCTAGCTCACTCAGTTCATCGGTTTCAATATCCTCTGAATCAACTGCGTTGCTGTCAGCCTCTGACTCGACTGCGTCTTCTGGAATTTTGTTGTTTTCGGTTGACATGCGATCGCTCCCACACCCAGTTTTGTTCGATACGGGAAAGATGGGGAGTGGTTTCTTATTTTCAAGGCACTTTTGTCTAACTTTCGGAGATATTTACGTTTTTATCGACTCTGCACCTGCTTCGATTGCCTGCAGTTGTCGACGAGAACATACGAATAACGCTACCGAAGCTACCGAGAGAGTGCCGCGGTGAGAAGGCGAGCTGTTATATCCACCAGCGGAATGACACGCTCGTACGCCATTCGGGTGGGGCCAATGACCCCGAGGACGCCCACGGGCTGTGTTCCTTGAGCGTATGGCGCAGTGATTACACTGTAGTCGCCCAACACCTTGTACCCGGCCTCCTCGCCAATAAAAATCTGTACACCGTCGGCGCGGGAACAGCGATCCAGCAACTCCAGCAAGTCACGCTTGCGCTCAAAGGCGTCAAACAATTCTCGAAGCTTATCCATGTCGTCGGCACCGGCCTGCTGGAGCAGACGGTTCTCACCGGCCACCACGTACTCTTCAGGGGTATCTTCGACGTCCATCGCGTCCTTTGCCAGTTGCAATGCCGCCTCAAGATGATCGTCGATGTGAGCCCGCGCTTGCGCCATTTCACCCACCAACAACTGCTTAACCTCCGACAAATCGCTTCCGGCATGGCGGTGATTAATCCAGTCTGCGGCCGATCTCAACTGCGCCTCGCTGAGAGGGCGCGATAACTCAATGACACGGTTTTGAACCTCGCGCTCGTTGACCACCAAAATGACCAAGACTCGTGAGTCGGACAGCGGTAAGAAC
The DNA here is from genome assembly GCA_965656285.1 of Luminiphilus sp. Classification (GTDB taxonomy): domain Bacteria; phylum Pseudomonadota; class Gammaproteobacteria; order Pseudomonadales; family Halieaceae; genus Luminiphilus. Next base: position 6,071 of record CBFHJX010000057.1, read on the forward strand.
TCTATTTGCCGTAGTTGTGATGCTTTTGGTCGAGGGACTGTCACAATACCGGCTTGCGACGTGACCTGAGTCAAAAGACTCGACGCCGAAGCAATAAGATCAGCGGAAGACCGACTCGGGTTTAGCTCGTGCCGTAGCGTTTGAATAGCCGTTTCGTCAATGGGGCCCATTTGCAGCAAACTGTCGACAAAGAGTCGGTACCCCTGCGCTGTAGGCACCCGGCCTGCAGACGTATGCGGCGACGACAAGTAGCCTCGGTCCTCAAGGTCAGACATGACGTTACGGATCGTCGCAGGACTAACCGACATGCCACTTTCCACATGCAGAGCCTTGGAACCGACGGGCTGTCCCTCGCGTATGTGCATGTCAACCAGTGTTCGCAAAAGCGACGCGGCACGTGTTGATAGACCTTCAGATGACATTTTGCTCTCCTCGACATTGTGTTGTAGCACACACCCCTCAGCGGGCAAAGCGTGAAATTGATCGGGTGTTTATCGCTCTGTAGTGTTCCGAATCATTGAAACCTGAGCTATAACGTCAGTGTGAAAGGGCCATAATAACGATGCTGACCGACCTATCCATTCGCGACTACGCCATTGTCCAGCGCCTCGATGTAGAGTTGCGCGGCGGCATGACCTGCGTCACAGGTGAGACTGGTGCAGGAAAATCGATTTTACTCGATGCGCTGGGACTGTGTATTGGCGATCGAGCGGACGCCAGAGCTGTGCGTGCCGGTGCCGATCGCGCTGAGATATCGGCCTTGTTTTGTGTCGAAGACCTGCCACTGGCGCGTGACTGGCTTGAGCGTGCGGCTCTCATTGAGGGCCACGAGTGCTTAATTCGACGCACCGTGACTCAGGATGGGCGATCACGCGCCTTTATTAATGGCAGCCCGGCAACGCTTGCGCAGTGCTCAGAGCTGGGTGAACTTTTAGTCGACATACACAGCCAGCATGCGCATCAGTCACTATTGCGGCGTGCTGTACAACGGGCGTTACTCGACGCATTTGCAGGCACCGAGGCCGACGCTCTCGCGGTGGCTGAACAGGCGCAATCCCTTCGCGATCTCAAGCACGAGCTTGAGGTCCTGCGCTCTGCGAGTAATGAGGTGGCTGAACGACGAGACCTGCTCAACTATCAAATTAATGAACTCGCAGAGCTCGCTTTTGGCGATTCGGAACTTGAGACACTTGAAGACGACCAGACTCTTTTAAGTCACGCGACGTGGATCATGGAAACAGTTCACGGGGTTGCCGAGCAGTGCGCAGATCTCGGCGATCGACTGCGGTCCTCTGTTAGTGCCCTGACCGATGAACGACTCGGGCCCAAAATTGAGGAAAGTCGCGACCTCATCGCATCCTCTCAAATTCAGCTGGAGGAAGCAGCGTCAGAGCTGAACCACTACCTCGCGGCGATTGAACTGGATCCGCAACGATTACGGGCGGTCGAAGCGCGCTTGGATGTTGCCTACACGCTGTCTCGCAAACACCGTATTCAACCCGCAGCTCTCGCAGGGCATCTGCAAAAACTGACCGACGAGCTCGAAGGCCTGGAGCAAGGCGACCTGAGTATCGAACGACTCGAAGCAGAGATTAGCAGTCAACAAGCGTCTTGGACTGAGCGCGCAAAAAAACTCACTCAAAAGCGAACAGCAGGCGCAAAGAGACTCGCACAACGCGCGATGGAACTATTGGCCCAGCTCGCTATGGACCGTTGCAGCGTTGAAGTGGGCTTTATTGATCTTGCGCCCGAGAGTATCGACCCGCGTGGCCTAGAAGAAATCGAAATATGGATCGCGACAAATCCAGGCAGCCGACCCGGACCGCTGAGTCGAGTCGCATCGGGCGGTGAACTCTCACGAATATCACTCGCGCTGCAAGTGGCGGTCGCGGATAACGCCACGGCACCGACGATGATTTTTGACGAGGTCGATGTGGGTGTGGGTGGTGCGGTTGCCGACATCGTCGGGAAGTTACTCAACACCTTGGCCGAGAACGTACAAGTGTTGTGTGTGACACACTTACCGCAAGTAGCAGCCAAGGGCCAACATCACGTCAAGGTAAGCAAAGCTGGGGACAACGTTGTTACGACAAAACTAGACTACTTGTCAGAGGACGAGCGTGTTGAAGAGCTCAGTCGAATGCTGGGCGGCGCAGTGGTCACCCAGGCGACGCGCGCGAACGCCCGAGAGCTATTGGCCGCGCGCTAGCGTTTTTTCCTCACGTAAAGAACCAACGAATGATCAATAATCTCAAAGCCCTGCTCGGCGGCGATGGCGTGCTGACGTGCTTCAATTTCGCTGTCGACAAACTCGATCACTTCATTGGTGTCCACGTCGACCATGTGGTCGTGATGATCGTCAGTGGCAAGCTCAAACACAGAGTGGCCCGATTCGAAGTTGTGTCGCTCCACCAAGCCCGCCGTTTCAAACTGAGTTAACACCCGGTAGACCGTGGCAAGCCCCACGTCATCGCCCGCGTCCCGAAGTCGCTGATACACGTCTTCAGCACTTAGGTGCGCACCCTCGTCAGTCGACTCACTCAGAATCGACAGGATATTGATTCTAGGCAAGGTGACTTTTAGTCCCGCTCGCTTTAAGTCGACATTTTGCTTCACGACAGTATTTCCTCGAACATGTTGATTAAGGGTATGATGCCAGTCGCTCGCATTACAGGAAAGTCTCTCTTGAAACTTCGTTCGCCTAATTTCGTTACTTCGCCGCTGTTACTGTCCCTCATAGTGTCGCTCGCGACCGTGGCCGGCTGCAGCAATATTGGCTTTCCTGGTGTTTACCGGATCAACGTGGATCAGGGGAACATTGTCGATCAAGACATGGTCGATCAGTTGAAACCCGAGATGACGCGCCGGCAGGTCCGATTTGTCCTCGGGACCCCTATTATCGAAGATACCTTTAACAATGATCGCTGGGACTACGTTCGGGTACTTCGTCGGGGCGACGACACACTCTTTCGCTCGCAGCTTACGGTGATTTTTGAAAAAGACGTGTTGGCGGACATAGAGGGTGACCTAGTCAGCGACAATTGGCCTGAGCCAGAGCCAGAAGTGGACGCAGATAAGGAAACAGACGCCAGATCTGAGAGCGACACGACCACAGACGTCGCAGGGGCTGCTGACACCAACCG
>CBFHJX010000058.1:0-1009 GCA_965656285.1 Luminiphilus sp.
AGGACCTAATGGACCCTGTACGATTACTATTAATAAGCTCAACCGCTGTATTATCACTCTTGCTGCTGATTGAATGGAACCAATACTCTGACAGCCATCAAAAGCAACAAAGCGATCTGTACACGGCGGCGGTGTTAGAAGGGCCCGCGACCGCAGAGAATTCTTCCTATCCTGCCATTGACGGAAGCATTCCCTCGGTTTCAGCACCAGCAACTGCGCTCACCGAAACCCGCGATCAGGGCGCCTCGTTTTTTCTAAACACCGACGCGGTAAACCTCACAATTTCTATGGACGGAGGCGACATTACGGGTGCCTCTCTCCCTATGTTTCCAATCCGCCTAGACACCCCAGACCAGCCGTTCCGGTTACTCGAAAACAATGCACTAAGAACGTATGTCGCGCAGACAGGTCTTATCGGACCTGACGGAATTGATGCCAGTGGCGACCGCGCGCGTTATGTTAGCGAGGGCATTGACGTCGGGGCCGATGGCAGCCACACCTTAACGCTTGCGTGGTTGGACAATGACTCTCTCGGTCTTCAGGTGTTCAAGAAAATTACCGCCTATGACAACCAGTATGTAGTAGACGTCGCGTTTGATATTCGCAACAACAGCGGACAGTCCGTCGACGTCACGTCATTCGCACAGCTCAAACGCGATAATTCTGAAGCACCAGACGCTAACGTTGGTTTCGGCGTAAGCCCGTACCTAGGTGCCGCGCTGACCCAACCAGAAGAGCGATACACAAAGTTGAAGTTCTCTGATTTACAGGATGAGCCCTTTTCGAAGAACCTGCCGGCGGGATGGGTCGCAATACTTCAGCACTACTTCGTCTCCGCCTGGATTCCGTCACAAGCCGAATCACATGACTTTTTTGCAAGCCGGCTATCAAACGGCGATAACGTCATAGGCTATAAAAATGCCAGTGTCAGCATTAATGCTGGCGATCAACACACCATTTCTCAACGCCTCTACGTCGGCCCCAAAGATCAGGTGGTTTTAGGTGACTT
>CBFHJX010000058.1:1019-9110 GCA_965656285.1 Luminiphilus sp.
GAAAACTTAGATCTCGTTATCGATTACGGCTGGCTCTGGTGGTTAGCTCAGCCCCTGTTTTGGTTGCTTACGCTGATTCAGTCCTTTGTTGTAAATTGGGGGCTTGCCATTATTGTTCTTACTATTTTCGTCAAGCTCGCTTTTTTCCGGTTATCGGCTGCGGGTTACAAATCAATGGCCAAAATGCGCACGGTACAACCTAAAATTCAAAGTATTCGCGACCAATACGCCGAAGATAAAGCGAAGCAACAACAAGCAATGATGGAGCTCTGGAAAAAAGAAAAAATTAATCCGATGGGTGGCTGCCTGCCTATGTTGATTCAGATGCCTGTATTTATAGCGCTGTACTGGGTGCTACTTGAATCAGTCGAGCTACGACATGCCCCCTTTATTTTATGGATTAATGATCTTTCGGCCATGGATCCTTATTTTGTATTACCCCTCTTAATGGGCATTAGCATGTACCTCATGCAGCGCCTCAACCCTGCACCGCCAGATCCCATGCAAGCCAAGATAATGCAATACATGCCCATTGCCTTCACATTTTTAATGATGTGGTTCCCAGCAGGTTTGGTGTTGTATTGGCTGTGCAATAATCTACTGTCATTTGCTCAGCAGTCGATCGTTACGCGGCAGATTGAACAGGCTGCTCGCTAAAAAACACCTAATGACGGCTTTAGATACCGACACCATTGCCGCAATCGCCACCGCACGCGGCGACGGGCCCGTGGGTATTATCCGGCTCAGTGGCCCAAAGGCATTAACGATAGCAACCGTCTTGAGTCAAAATCGTTTTGAGCCACGCTACGCACACTTGTGCGTATTTACTTCTGCTCAAGGTGACGTGATTGATTCTGGGCTCGGTCTTTATTTTCCACTGCCTCATTCGTTTACGGGTGAGGACGTCGTTGAACTGCAAATCCATGGTGGCCATATTGTGCTCCAAGCACTGTTGTCACGCTGTCTTGAGTTGGGTGCTCGAGCCGCACGACCAGGTGAGTTTTCCGAACGCAGCTTCCTAAACGGGAAGATTGACTTGTTACAGGCCGAAGCAATCGCAGATTTGATATCGGCCGAAACGGAAACCGCAGCTCAATTGGCGGCGTCATCACTTGCCGGTGTTTTCTCGGAGCTTGTCGACACGCTTGCCGCTGACTTAAACGAGTTACGTGCACTGACCGAAGCGTCGATCGATTTTCCAGAAGAAGACATCGACGTGCTGCAAAGGCATCACGTGATTACGCGACTTCGCAGTTGTAACACCACGATTACAACGCTGCTACGTGATGTTTCAACTGCACAAAAGAGAACACAACGGCACACCGCCGTGTTAATCGGCGCGCCAAACGCGGGAAAAAGCAGTCTGCTCAATGCATTGGCCTATGACGATATTGCTATCGTAACTGATCAACCTGGAACAACCAGAGACGCATTGAAAGAGACGGTTCAAATTGGCGAGGCCTTGCTGGAAGTTGTTGATACTGCTGGTATACGTTCCACGACCGATGTAATTGAAAAAGAGGGTGTAAAGCGCGCGAAAGCCAGTGGTTGTCTCGCTGACCTCGTACTGCATATTATTGACGACAGTCATCCGATTGACATCGATACCGACTGGATACCTCTGTCTACGCCCATCATTAAAGTCTTCAATAAAGCCGATCTAACACAACGTGAATTAGGACGCTTCAAAGACGAAGCGGGTCGAAACTGCGTCGCTCTGAGCGCGGCAACACGCAATGGGCTCGATGAGTTGGCCTCTATCGTTGAAGAAAGCTTGCTACTTGATGGTCATCAACACTCGATGTTCAGTGCGCGTCAACGACACGTAGACGCACTTGCCGAGGCCGAGCAATGTCTCGCTCACGCACTCGACCAGTTTAATGCCCACAATGCCGCAGAATTACTCTCCGAAGATCTTAAACGAGTACAAACCGCCATCGACACACTTACCGGAAGAATCTCCAGTGACGATATACTGGGTCAAATTTTCAGTTCATTTTGCATCGGTAAATAATTGCTTTATCAGGCACTTAAATGGCAATTAACGCTTGGCAGTTTTCAGTTTTCTTTTCTCCAACTACCCTGTGCATAAAACAGCGTAAAAGCAGTGCGCCTTTATGTGTACAACCGCAGTTAAAAACTCACTGGCTCTTGCAGTACTATTTATCCAACGGACATCCCCTGCTTGTTCGGCTGTTTTACAGCCTTTACAACAAGGGTTTGCATCGTGTTTTGGTTAGAATACGCAAGGCCTGAGAGGAGTTTTCCACAAAATTGAAAGGCCTAATAATAATAACATCAAGGTATCTACTCTTTAGGTATATATATTTAAATATAAACTCCTTATCTCAACCGAAGCGATAATCGTGGGTCTTTAAAGGACTAACCCTAAAACGATTCAAACTGACGTTTACCCTTTTTAAACCGTTTTTTATGTGCTTATGTTATCCAACGAATGCCCGTATACTTCGCGGCCTTTAACGGAGCACAGACACGCAAATGAGTGCAGAACGACTATTTGATGTCATTGTTGTTGGCGGCGGTCATGCCGGCACCGAGGCGGCCCTAGCGTCGGCACGTGCCGGATCTCGAACCCTACTCATTACGCACTCAATCGATACGTTAGGACAGATGTCATGCAATCCTGCTATTGGTGGTATTGGTAAATCTCACTTAGTTCGAGAGATCGATGCTCTTGGCGGTGCAATGGCAGGCGCTACTGATCTGGCGGGTATTCAATTCCGGGTGCTTAACGCCCGTAAAGGTCCAGCGGTTAGGGCCACTCGCGCTCAAGCCGATCGTGTCCTTTATCGAAATGCGATACGACAAATACTTTTTGCTCAGAACAATCTAACAATTTTTCAAGATGCCGTTGATGATATTGAGCTCTCTGGGGATCGTATATCAGGCGTTAAGACGTCGACAGGTATTCGCTTTCAAGCTTCGGCATGTGTATTGACTGCGGGGACATTTCTTCATGGAAAAATTCATGTTGGACTTCAGAACCAGTCAGGTGGACGTATGGGCGACCCGTCTGTTGTTACGTTAGCTGATCAACTCCGCGAAATATGCCCTCGCCTAGGTCGACTTAAGACGGGAACGCCACCCAGAATTGACGGAAATACGGTCGATTATTCTTCGTTGCAGGAACAGTGGGGAGATACGCCGCGACCTGTAATGTCGCAATTGGGATCAGTGAATCAACACCCCGACCAGGTGTGTTGTTGGATTACTAAAACGAACGAGGAAACGCACGACATTATTCGGGGTGGTCTGGATCGTTCGCCTATGTTTAGTGGTGTAATCGAGGGAACTGGTCCTCGATACTGCCCCAGTATTGAAGACAAGATTCACCGTTTCGCTGATAAGAATTCGCACCAGATTTTCTTAGAGCCTGAGGGACTAACAACGTCTGAACTTTATCCCAACGGGATTTCGACGTCGCTGCCTTACGACATTCAAGTTGCACTGGTGCGTTCTATTAAGGGGCTTGAAAATGCACACATTACGCGGCCTGGTTACGCGATTGAGTACGATTACTTTGACCCAAGAGATTTAAAACACAGTTTGATGACGCGTCATGTTTCTGGTTTGTTTTTTGCGGGTCAGATCAACGGCACAACGGGTTATGAGGAAGCCGGCGCGCAAGGGTTATTAGCGGGACTCAATGCATCTCGGTACGCTGCTGAACTGGATCCGTGGGAACCCCAGCGTGATGAGGCTTATATCGGTGTCTTGGTCGATGATCTGGTGACACTTGGGACATTAGAGCCCTATCGCATGTTTACATCCAGAGCAGAATATCGATTACAGCTTCGTCAAGACAACGCAGATGAGCGATTAACGCCAAAAGGCCGTGCGTTAGCACTGATCACTGATGACCATTGGGCGGTGTTTGAACATAAGCAGCTGACGATTCAACAAGAGCTTGAGCGCCTCGATTCTACTTTCATACACCCAAAGACAGAGTCTGCTCAAAGGCTCGATGGTAAGTTGACGACGCCTCTTACGCGTGAGTATTCCATGGCGGATCTAGTACGACGACCCGAGTTGTCGTACAGCGATGTTGCTGGCTTAAAAGGTGAAATGGTTCAAGATTCTGCAACGGCGGAGCACATTGAAACGCGAGTGAAATATGCCGGTTACATTGCGCGGCAACAAGACGATATAGATCGTTTGAAACGGCATGAAAATACGCCGATACCCGCGGGATTTGATTTCTCGAAAGTATCAGGATTGTCGAATGAAATCTGTCAGAAGCTAATACAAAACCAACCCGGCAACATTGCTCGGGCGAGTCGTATTCAAGGTGTAACGCCTTCAGCCTTATCGCTGTTGTTAGTTCATTTGCGAAGAAGTAGCGAAAGATCCACTGAACGTATTGTCAGTAATGCGTGACTTTCAATACGAACTGATTTGTAAAGGATTAGCCGCACTATCGATCGACGAGCAACGAGCTTCGCGACTCTATGAGTATCTTCAATTGCTACAGAAGTGGAATAAGCCGTTTAACTTAACAGCGATTAAAAAAGCGGAAGAAATGATTCCGAAACACCTCATGGATAGTCTTTCAGTATTGGCGCACCTTGGCGATGCTCGTCGTGTATGCGACGTGGGCACGGGGGCAGGACTGCCAGGCATTCCTCTCGCAGTTTGTTGTCCAGAAACAGAATTTGTACTTTTAGACAGCAACGGAAAGAAAACTCGCTTTCTTCATCAAGCGAGGCATCATTTAAACCTAAACAACGTCACTATCGTCGAGGGACGTGTTGAAGACTACCAGCCAGAGGTGGGGTTTGACGCCGTGTTGAGCCGCGCGTTTGCCGACTTGACGCGAATGTGTCAGGTGACACAGCACTTACTGAAAAAAGATGGCGCTTGGCTCGCCATGAAGTCTCAAACACTTGAAATTGAGAAAGCGACGTTGGATGCACGTATTGTTCTCGTTGAGCAGCGGGTGCTTCAAGTGCCGGGTCTGAATGAAGTGAGGCAGCTTGCAGTGCTTAAGTCTGCCGAGGCAACCATATGAAAATTATTGCCGTTGCAAACCAAAAAGGAGGGGTGGGTAAAACCACCTCTAGCGTCAATTTGGCAGCCTCTCTTGCTCAAATTGGACAGCGGGTTTTGTTGGTGGATATGGACCCACAGGGCAACGCGACGATGTCCTCAGGTATAGAAAAAAACAAGCTCGAGCGCTCGGTTCTCGACCTGTTGCTTAATGAAGCTTCATTGTCAGAGTGTTTAATTACCTCTCCGTCGGGTGGGTATGGGGTGCTTCCTGCAAATGGCGATCTTACGGCAGCTGAAGTGGAGCTGATCGATGTCGACGGCAAAGAATTGCGTCTTAAATCTGGATTATTACAAGCCACAGCGCTGTTTGATTATGTTTTAGTCGATTGCCCACCGTCGCTCAACATGCTGACGGTGAACGCGATGGTGGCTTGTGATTCAATATTGATCACGATGCAGTGCGAATACTTTGCCCTTGAAGGGTTATCGGCGTTACTCAGCACCGTGAGGCGCATTAACGAGACGGTTAACTCCGACTTAGAAATCGAGGGTATTCTTCGAACAATGTATGATCCTCGTAACTCACTGACGACCGAAGTTTCAGAGCAATTATTCAGTCACTTTGGCAGTTTGGTTTATCGAACGGTTATTCCGCGTAACGTTCGTTTAGCAGAGGCACCCAGTCACGGAGAGCCAGGTATTGTTTATGACAGGTATTCACGCGGTGCTCGTGCTTACATGGCGCTGGCTGAAGAGTTTCTGCGCAGACAGTAAAGGCCAGTGTCCCCAGGAAAAGTGAATGACCACAAAAAAAAGAAAACTTAATAGGGGCTTAGATGCCCTGCTTGGTGCCGATCTAACAACAAAAGCGGCGGCGAGCACTGCGCCGTCTAACGCAAGCCCTGCAGGGCAAGGTGACCTCTGCCAAATCCCACTGGAACAGCTACAGCGCGGTCAGTACCAGCCACGCAGAGATTTTGATGAAAGTGCGCTCAACGAACTGGCGGATAGTATAAAAGCTCAAGGGGTGATGCAGCCTATCGTTGTCCGACGGGTCGCCAGTAATCGTTATGAGATTGTTGCCGGGGAGCGACGTTGGCGAGCCAGTCAGCGTGCGTCTCTTGACGTTATTCCTGCCATTGTTCGTCAGATTAGTGATGAAACAGCGATCGCGATGGCTTTAATTGAAAACATTCAGCGCGAAGATTTAAATTCAATAGAAGAAGCGCGAGCCCTGAGGCGCCTGCAAACAGAGTTCGACTTAAGCCAACAAGAGATCGCAACCGCAGTAGGTAAATCGCGACCAGTGATCGCGAACCTTTTGCGGCTCTTAACGCTTGAACCTGAAGTTGCTGAGATGCTTGAAACGAGAGCCATTGGCGCAGGTCACGGGAAAGTGTTGTTGGCGCTTGAGGGCGGTGGTCAGATAAGAGCCGCGCGTAAAGTGGTTCAAGGCAAGTTGTCAGTTCGTCAGACCGAGGCGTTGGTTAAGGTGTTATTGTCGCCTAAGGGCGCTGATGCGCCGACGGAAAGAGACCCTGATATAGATCGACTGGCACGGCAGCTGTCAGAGCAGTTTGGCACAAAAGTCACTATTGAAAATAAAAACGGGCGCGGAAAGCTAGTCATTCAGTACAGCGACCTTGATGTGCTCGACGGTATTTTAAATCGTATCCAATAAAAGTTGGCATTTTGCTTTGTTGATGCTGTTTGGCAATTCGAATAGACTTGCGCGCGCTTGAGGGCCTGAGCACTTGGGAGCACTTAGTGGTTGAGTACACGCGCACAACGCTTGCTCGTCACCTTACAAAGGCGCTTTTGTATTCCAGTGTTGTGATTGGGGTTGTGTCGCTGGGTGTTGGGTTGTTACTCGATGCTGGCGCGGCGGTCGCAGTTTGGGTCGGCGCGGCTATAGTGGGACTGCCACAGGTGTGGCTTGCCACAAGCTTGTTCAGTCGTTTTGGCGCGCATGCGCCAACACTTCTGGGAATCGCAAAGTTTAGTTTAAGTGCGGTGTTGTTTGGTGTTTGGTTTGCGAAATCACCAAACCCGCAGGCCGGGCCGGTGTTTTTGGGTGCGGTAGTGTTATTAGTGTGTAGTCCAGTGTTTTATTTCTGGGTTGCGAAACAAGAGAGTTAAAGACGTGTCGCCGCAGTGAGCGTGCGACTAGACGGGGCAGCAACGAATGGCGGCGACTGGTCAAGAAAAGACAGTTTCGGACTACATTGTCCACCACCTGACAAACCTGACGTACGGCAAGTTACCGGAAGGTTTTGATCGTTACGACGGACACACAGTGAGTGCCGGCGGCGAGTGGGCGTTTGCGCACGGCGCTGACGAAATCGCCGCGATGGGTTTCAACGCGATTCACGTTGACTCTCTTGCTTGGTCTATTGGCTTGGGCGTTATCTTTTGCGCACTCTTTCGTTGGGTTGCGGTTCGCGCGTCGGCCGAGACTCCCTCTGGATTGGTGAACTTTATCGAGATGGTTGTTGAGTTCATCGACAACCAAGTCAAAGACACGTTTCACGGACAAAATAAACTGGTCGCCCCTTTGGCGCTGACAATATTTGTCTGGGTCTTTTTAATGAACCTTATGGATTTAATACCAGTCGACGTCGTGCCCGAGTTGATGGTTTTGGCGGGTATCGAGTACCAAAAAATCGTGCCATCGACGGACCCCAACATCACTATGGGCATGGCAGTAGGCGTGTTTATTTTGATGCTGTACTACTCGATCAAAGTAAAAGGCTTTGGTTTTGCCAAAGAGCTCGCGTTAAACCCCTTCAATCACTGGGTGTTTATTCCAGTGAACCTGTTCATGGAAATTGTGGGCCTGTTGGCTAAGCCGTTTTCACTGGGGCTGCGACTGTTCGGCAACATGTACGCCGGGGAAATGATTTTCATTTTGATTGCTGCGCTCTTTGGTGCCGGTATTTTGTGGGTGTTACCTGCTTCTTTACTACAGATCGGTTGGGCGATTTTCCACATTCTGGTTATTACGCTTCAGGCGTTTATTTTTATGGTTCTTACCATCGTGTACCTCAGTATGGCGCACGAGGAACACTAGTTTTTGAACTT
>CBFHJX010000059.1:0-8712 GCA_965656285.1 Luminiphilus sp.
AAGCTGTGCATCGACCTCGGATTGATCTACGGGAGAAGTATATTGATCGAGATTCAGCTCAATGTACGCCACGCGAAGACGCTCAGGTTGCGAGAACGACACAGCGTTCTGGTCGTAATAGCGTTCAATGGCATCTTCAGAGACATCATCAGCCGCCTCGAAAAACGACCCAGGCACAACGAGATATCGAACATCACGGCGCTCTGCAATAACATTGAACGCCGCGTCAGCCTCAACCGGAGTCAAGAATGAGGCCGATGAAACCACGGACTCAAGCTTCCGCAACTGGTCAGACCGCTCTTGATCCGCCTTGTAAAGAGCATTGGTAAGTCCATTAGAACGCAGAATATCGCGGTAATAGTCTGCGGAAAACACACCATCGATCTGAAAATTAGGATTCTCAGTGATAGCTCTACCCACCGCTAAGGAGGAGGCTGTTACACCGAGAGTTTCTGCATAATTCTCAAGTAGCGCACGTTCAACCAGACCGTTCAATACGCCAGGTCGCAACAAATCATCCGAGAGTAAACTCGGATCGATTTGATCGCCGTAGACTTCGGTGAGCTGACGTCGCTGCCCTTCGATGGCCATTTGGAGCTCTCCTTCTGAGATCTCCTCTCCGTTGACCGTTGCCACGCCTGATTGGGTCCCGCCAAACGTCAGTGTTTCAGCGCCGGTCAGCACAAAAGACAACACAATTAAGCCAATAGGGACTAAGACCCAAGGGCTTCGAACACCCTCTCGCATGTTCTGCAGCATTACATTTACCCTGTCATTAACAAAAAATCAGATACGCATAAAAAAAAGGCGCACTAGGCGCCTCTTTTATTGCTCGGCATTCGCCGAAAGTTTACTACATTAAGAGTTGCAAGCGTCTTTCAATGCTTTGCCTGCTTTGAAGCCGGGCGTATTTGATGCTGCTATCTTGATGGTTTCACCCGTGCGCGGATTGCGACCATCACGAGCTGCCCGTGGCTTTACAGAAAATGTTCCAAAGCCTACAAGAGAAACACTACCACCTTTTGAAAGCTCTGCTGTGACGGCGGCAACCGCTGCGTCAAGCGCACGACCTGCGCCAGCTTTTGAAAGGTCTGCTTCAGAAGCGATGGCATCTATTAGTTCATTTTTATTCACGATAGGTCCTCTTTTTTTGCTTTAGGGAATTGCTTGAAGTCACGTAGAGCCTACCTTTGGGTGCATAGGCGGTCAATCACGAAATGTAAAAATTTACGTTTTTTTTCGCCTAAACGGACATTAATCGCGTCAATGGGAGACCGCTCTAGCTTTTCCCTCGCTTTCGTTATCGGTCGAGGCCACTTTTGAGTCATTGTGCCCAGCCATATAGTCTTCATCTGACAGAGGTGTCGGAGAGCTTTCAAGCGCGATCTCGAGCACTTCATCGATCCATTTGACCGGCTTTATGTCGAGCTTGCCTTTGATGTTATCGGGAACCTCTGCGAGGTCGCGTTCATTTTCATGCGGAATGATCACGGTCGTAATGCCACCCCGTCGCGCCGCCAGAAGCTTTTCTTTGAGACCACCGATTGCAAGAACTTCACCGCGTAGGGTTATTTCCCCAGTCATAGCCACGTTTGCGCGAACGGGTATTTTGGTCGCTACGCTGACCAGCGCTGTGCACATACCAACCCCCGCGCTCGGACCATCCTTTGGCGTTGCCCCCTCCGGTACGTGTATGTGCAGGTCGTGGCTGTCGTGATACCTTGCGGGTATCCCCAGGCCTTGCGAACGAGCACGAACCACCGTCATAGCGGCTTGTATGGACTCTTGCATGACGTCACCGAGGCTACCTGTACGCACGTGGCGCCCTTTTCCACTGACCGATGCCGCTTCGATGGTCAATAATTCACCACCAACCGATGTCCACGCAAGACCCGTAACTTCTCCAACCTGGTTCGCCTCATCTGCTACGCCAAACGTAAACTTGCGCACCCCGAGTAACGTTTCAAGGTTTGCTGATGTAACCTCGGATCCAGATTTCCAGTCCTCCAATGCGAGTTTCTTGACCACCTTGCGACAAATCTTGGCGAGCTCACGCTCCATTGCACGCACGCCCGCCTCTCGGGTGTAGTAACGTACAACGTCAAGGATTGCCTCGTCCGCTACGGAAATCTCTTCTTGCTTCAAGCCGTTCACTTTGATTTGTTTCGGCAAGAGATATTTGCGCGCAATGCTGACCTTCTCGTCTTCCGTGTAACCCGGGATGCGAATCACCTCCATTCGGTCAAGAAGTGGGCCGGGGATATTCATAGTGTTTGAGGTGCACACGAACATCACGTCCGACAGATCGTAATCTACCTCTAGGTAGTGATCATTAAATGCGTGGTTTTGCTCTGGATCTAAGACCTCGAGCATAGCTGAAGCAGGATCTCCTCGGTGATCCATCCCCATTTTGTCAATCTCATCGAGGAGGAACAGTGGATTCCGCACGCCCGCCTTGACCATCTTTTGAATCAGCTTCCCAGGCATAGAACCGATGTAGGTACGGCGATGTCCTCGAATTTCGGCCTCGTCACGCACGCCACCTAAAGCCATCCGAACAAACTTCCGGTTGGTTGACTTCGCAATCGATTCACCCAGAGAGGTTTTGCCGACACCAGGAGGACCGACCAGGCACAGGACCGGCCCCTTGAGCTTTCTAACCCGTTTTTGTACCGCTAGATACTCAAGTATTCGGTCCTTCACTTCCTCGAGCCCGTAATGGTCCTGATCAAGGACTGTTTTGGCCCTTTTTATATCGTGCTTAATTTTACTTCTTTTCGACCAAGGAACACCCACCAACCACTCGATGTAACCGCGCACAACTGAAGCCTCTGCTGACATCGGTGACATCATTTTGAGCTTACTGAGCTCCGAGTTGGCCTTCTCAATGGCTTCTTCCGACATCTTTGCTTCGGTAATTCGGTTCTGAAGCTCATCCACCTCGTTAGGCGCGTCATCCATTTCCCCCAGCTCTTTTTGAATGGCCTTCATCTGTTCGTTGAGGTAGTACTCGCGCTGGCTCTTCTCCATTTGTTTTTTGACCCGACCGCGAAGTTTCTTTTCCACCTGAAACAGGTCAATTTCAGAGTCCATCAACGACATGAGGTGCTCAAGTCGAGTGCTGACCGCGGACATTTCTAGAATTTTTTGCTTCTCGCTAAGATCGACCGACATGTGCGCCGCTATGGTATCGGCAAGACGCCCCGGCTCTTCGATCCCGGAAAGCGATGTGAGCACTTCATTGGGCACCTTCTTACTCACGTTGACGTATTTTTCGAAGTGATCCACGATCTCTCTAGTCGCCCCGTCGGCATCGGTGCTTTCGAGGTCCTCGCAGACCACCTCCCTCACGGTTGCCATCGAGAACGCCTCACCTGAGTCAATCGCTTCAATCGCCGCACGCTCGCTTCCCTCTACCAACACTTTAATTGTTCCGTCGGGGAGCTTTAATAACTGCAATATTGTGGAAATTGTTCCCACTTGATAGAGGTCGTCGACGTCGGGATTATCGTCTGGCGCGTGCCGCTGTGCCACGAGGAGGACTTGCTTATTCCCCGACATGGCGTGCTCTAGTGCTTCTATCGAACGCTCTCTTCCAACGAACAACGGCAAGACCATATGCGGATAGACCACAACGTCTCGCAAAGGAAGCAGGGGTAGTTGAATTGCAGCTGTGTCGCTCATAGTCATCTCCATAGTTTCAATAAAGAGATGGGGGCTTGTTTAGTAATCTCAAGCCCTTTTTTACATAAGTTTCGACCGTCGATTTAGGCGTCTTGGGCTGCGATTGATTCGTCTTGTGTCTCGTACACCAACAGCGGTTCAGAGTCGCCGTTGATGACTGATTCATCGACGACGATTTTCGCAACGCCTGCCTGTGATGGAATGTTGTACATCGACTCGAGCAACACATTTTCAAGAATTGACCGAAGTCCTCGCGCGCCGGTCTTTCGCTCCATAGCCTTACCAGCGACTGCACGCAAGCCGTCCTCGCGGAAATCTATTTCGACGCCTTCCATGTCGAACATTTTACGATACTGCTTCGTCAGTGAGTTTTTCGGCTCGGTTAGGATCTGCATCAACGCCGCCACGTCTAACTCTTCGAGCGTCGCAATCATCGGCAGTCGACCCACAAACTCGGGAATAAGCCCATATTGGACCAAGTCCTCTGGCTCCAAGTCACGCAGACTCTCCGCAAACTCCTTCTTGTCCGCTCGTCCCGTGACTTCAGCTGAGAAACCAATTCCCCCTTTCTCTGAGCGGTTTTGAATGACTTTATCAAGTCCTGCAAAAGCCCCACCACAAATGAACAAAATATTACTTGTATCGACCTGCAAAAATTCCTGCTGCGGATGCTTGCGCCCGCCCTGAGGTGGAACCGAAGCGACAGTGCCCTCGATGAGCTTGAGCAATGCTTGCTGCACACCCTCGCCCGACACGTCGCGGGTGATCGATGGGTTATCCGACTTTCGTGAGATCTTATCGATTTCGTCGATATAAACGATGCCCATCTGGGCCTTCTCGACGTCATAGTCGCATTTCTGAAGTAACTTCTGAATGATATTTTCGACGTCTTCCCCTACATAACCCGCTTCAGTCAATGTAGTCGCATCGGCAATCGTGAATGGGACGTCAAGAAGTCGTGCGAGTGTTTCCGCCAAGAGCGTTTTTCCTGACCCTGTTGGACCGACGAGCAGGATGTTGGATTTGCCAAGCTCGACGTCGGTCGACTTGCCCTCGCCCGTTCGTAGGCGCTTGTAGTGGTTGTATACCGCCACCGAGAGCACACGTTTCGCCCTCGCTTGCCCGATAACGTATTCGTCGAGTATTTCATTAATCTCGTGCGGCACAGGTAACTTTTCAGAGGCCTCTGGTGACGCGGTTTCTTGGATTTCTTCGCGAATAATATCGTTACAGAGATCCACACACTCGTCGCAAATAAACACCGAAGGACCCGCAATGAGTTTGCGGACTTCGTTCTGGCTTTTGCCACAAAACGAGCAATACAGGAGCTTTCCGTTGTCTTCGTTAGTGCTGTCGCCAGTCATCCGTTATGGCCCTTTAGTCCGTTTTCGCGCTTTTAAGCAACGATGATGGGTTTCTACGCCTAATGCAAGGCGGCAGATCTCGTTTTACGAAAATGCCTTAACGAGCAGTAAGCACCTGATCGACTAGACCGTATTCAACGCTTTGTTCGGCACTCATAAAACGATCCCGCTCTGTGTCGCGTTCAATAACTTCCATCGATTGCCCTGTGTGCTCTGACAACATGCGGTTTAAGCGCTCTCGCAAAAAGAGAATTTCCTTGGCTTGTATCTCAATGTCAGTCGCCTGCCCCTGCGCACCGCCGCTGGGCTGGTGGATCATGGTCCTGGCGTTGGGGAGGATAAGTCGCTTTCCTTTGGTACCGCCGCTAAGCAAAAACGCGCCCATGGACGCGGCCTGACCCACGCACATGGTACTCACGTCAGGTTTAATAAATTGCATGGTGTCGTAAATCGACAGTCCCGCGGTGACTGATCCGCCGGGACTGTTGATGTAAAGGTGAATATCTTTATCTGGGTTCTCAGACTCAAGAAACAGCAACTGTGCCACCACAAGATTGGCCATTTGATCTTCAATGGGCCCCACAATGAAAATTACACGCTCTTTCAGGAGGCGGGAGTAGATGTCAAATGAGCGTTCTCCGCGTGACGTCTGCTCAATCACCATGGGTACCAGCCCTAAGCCTTGCTCATTACCCGCTTCAAAACCATGCGCCATCAATCGTCTCCTTGTTACCTTAAATGTTGCCTTATTGCTGCGTCGCCGAGCGCGTTCGTTGCAGCGCGTCTTGGTAATCAGTCACTTCGTCGACAACGGTCGCTTGGTCGAGCAACTTTTCAACCACCGCGTCTTCAAGCACCCTCGACTCAATTCCCATTAACTGGTTATTGTCTTCGTAATACCAGTTAATGACCTCTTCGGGATCCTGATAGGTCGAAGCAATGTCTTCGATGAGCTCTCTGACTTTATTAGGCTCCGCTCGGACGCCTAACTCCTGAACCATTTCGCTTACGAGAAGTCCTAACCTGACGCGAGTTTCAGCGCGTTCGGAGAACATTTCGTCAGGGAGAATACTCTTTAAGTCCATATCTGGACTCACACCACCGCCAAATTGTTGGAACATCTGACTGCGTAGCGCGTCGGTTTCCTGCGAAATAAGGCTTTGCGGGATTTCAAGCGCTGGATGTGCATCCACAATTGCGTCCATCACTTGTTGCTTGACGTGTGCGTCGATCGCGCTCTTGAGCTCGCGCTCCATATTCTTTTGCACCTCGGCCCGGAAGCCTTCGACATCATCACCCTCGACCCCGTAGGATGCGAATAACTCAGCATCAAGCGCCGCCAATTCTTGTGCCTGAACAGCCTTAACACTGACCTTAAATTCGACAGCAGCGCCTTTGAGCTCGTCTGAGTGATAGTCCTCTGGGAACGTCAGGTTAAGCGTGCGCTCGTCGCCTGCGGACGCGCCTACCAGGCCGTCCTCAAACCCTGGAATCATCCGACCCGATCCCAGCTCCAACGCCGTGTCTGTTCCTGACCCACCGTCAAACGCTTCGCCGTCTTTAAATCCTTCAAAATCGATCGTAAGGGTGTCGCCCTCTTCCGCCGCACGGTCAACCTCGACCAATTTACCCTGCTGCTTCTGAAACACCTCAATAATCTCATCGACGTCGGCCGGACCGATCTCGCAGGTCAGCTTCGTTACCTCGAACCCTTTGACATCGTTCAACGCTACTGTGGGGTATATTTCAAACGTCGCGATGTACTCGACGTCCTTACCGCTTTCGAAACTCTTTGCTTCGATACTCGGCTGACCTGCTGGGCGCAAATTTTCTCCCACCACCGCTTCTTGGAAGGAGCGATTGATCACATCACCCAGCACTTCTTGACGAACGCCCGGCCCAAAACGCTGCTTCATCACGCTCATAGGGACCTTGCCAGGACGAAAGCCTGGTAAACGAACATTCTTCGCCGACTCTGCCAGTTTCTTATCAACAGCCGAATCTACCTCGACTGAAGGAACTGCCACGGTCAATTTTCGCTCTAAACCCGATGTTGTTTCTACCGAGACACGCATTCTCGTCTCCTAAATATGACGCCTACAACGCCCCAGCTTGGGGCATCAAATAATAAAAGGATGTGGTGCGGAAGGAGAGACTCGAACTCTCACGTCGTAAGACACTGGAACCTAAATCCAGCGCGTCTACCAATTTCGCCACTCCCGCATAAACGAACACTCTTGCGAGTGCGTCGGTGGTTCTAAAACTAAGGGCGCGGATGTTGTCACATAAGATGAAGTGATTCAATGCGACGCTGTCAAAACTAGTCTTTCCACGACAATAGCGCCCCAATATTGCAGTTCTTCTAAGCCTCACATTGTGTGCGTAGGCCTGTCTGAGACCAGACCAGTCCCCAAATGCTCCTCAATTTTTGTGGCAGCAGCAAAATTTCCCTCTGAAAACTGCACGCCAATACCGGCCTGTCGGTTGCCTTGCGCGCCCTTTGGGGTCACCCAAACGACGGTTCCGTTGATGGGTATTTTCTCCGCCTCATCCATCAGTGCGAGCAACACGAATACTTCTTCGCCTAACACAAACTGCTTGTTAGTGGGGATAAACAGGCCGCCATTTCTAAGAAACGGCATATACGCAGCGTACAAGACTGTCCGATCCTTGATCGTAAGAGACAGAATTCCTTGTTTCGTTTCGTCACTCATCGAAATAGCCTATCGCTCCCTAGGGTCAATGCCAAGAACATCGTACGTTGCGGCCATGCTTAACTGCCGAGAACGCGTAAACCACGTTCGAGTTCTGAGACCTGATTGTTGCTTGCGTTTTCTATTAATGCAGCAACTTCATAACACGTTGTTTCCTTTGCCGGAACTGCTCCGGCACGTAATCTCTGAAGGATCGTCGCCACTGCGCGGTGTACAGAAAGTGTCGCCAGCATTGACGCTTTACCCGTGTCTTGCGACAACAGACGATCTTCGATCGCAGTTACTGTCGCTTCAATCGCCTCCATTAATTCAAACTTTTGTAAACCAAGAGTCAAGTCATGACTGCCCATTGATCCGTCTAGAACCGCATTCACAAGACCACAAAGTTCAGCAACGCTGGCACTTTTTCCGCCAGCATGCATCATAACTGCACGCTCTAATAGACGTGGATTCTCTTCCACCCCAGCTGCAATAGCGATACCGTGCTCTTGCAGATAACGTGTACAAGTGGTGCGACTCAGTCTGGGCATTTTCCAAGACTGACATCGCGACCGAATGGTCGGAGGCAGCAGCCAGGGACGCCGGGCCAGCATAAAGATGACACTGTTACCTGAGGGCTCTTCCAAAGTTTTTAGAAGTGCATTTGCAGCGCCGTTTGTCATTCGATCCGCTTCAGCAACTACGAGTACTTTTAGGGAGCCGTATGAGGCTGTCTTGGCGATAAAATCACTCGCCCCCCTGATTTGATCAATTCCAATGCTGGCCTTGCTCTCTAGGGTTGTTAGCCAGCGATAATCTCCGTGTGTTCCGGCCGCGAGTAACTGGCAGGCATTGCAACGCCCGCAACTACCGTCGACCGAAACATCACAGAGCAGACGCGACGCGATCATTTGTGCAGTAACTTCCAGGCCCAAACCCGAGTCACTGGTTAACAACACCGCGTGGGGAAG
>CBFHJX010000060.1:0-8605 GCA_965656285.1 Luminiphilus sp.
AACATGCGCGCCTTCAGTCAAGTCGACTACCTTCACCACGTCCACGAGCTTATTGAGGTGTTTGGTGATTTGCTCGACTTTGAGGTCATCACCGGGCGTCGTCAACGTGAGCCGAGACAGCGTGTGGTCGGTGGTCGGTGCCACATTCAAGCTTTCAATGTTGTAACCGCGCTGCGAAAACAACCCGACGACGCGTGACAAGGCACCCGGTTCATTCTCCATTAAAACGGACAGTATACGTCTCATGCTTAGGTCCTCTCCGTCTTACTGAGCCACATGTCTTTCATTGCGCCATTTGGCGCAACGTGCATGGGGTATACGTGCTCATGAGGTTCAACAAAAATATCGAGGAACACGAGTCTGTCTTTCATCGCAAAGGCCTCTCGCATCGCAGGCTCAAGATCAGCCTTGTCCTTCACCTGTATGCCCACATGACCATACGCTTCAGCAAGCTTCACGAAGTCAGGCAGCGAACTCGCGTAATGACTCTCCGAGTAACGACTGTCGTACTGCATGTCTTGCCACTGCTTAACCATGCCTAAGTAGTTGTTTCTTAGATTTACGATTTTCACGGGAACGTCGTACTGAGCGCAGGTGGAGAGCTCTTGAATATTCATCTGAATACTGCCCTCGCCCGTGACGCACGCCACCTCGGCTTCTGGCATCGCCAGTTTGATGCCCATGGCCGCTGGCAAACCAAAACCCATCGTGCCCAAGCCACCCGAGTTAATCCATCGTCGCGGGCAGTCAAACTTGTAGTACTGCGCGGCAAACATTTGATGCTGCCCCACGTCTGAGGTCACATAAGCCTCGCCATGTGTCGCCTCATAGAGCGCCTTAATTGCATCTTGCGGCATAATAAAATCGGACTCGCCATAGCGGCGACCGTGCCACAACCCGTGAGCCGCACGCCAGCTGTCGATCTGTGCCCACCACTCTGCTATAGCCTCAACGTCCGGCATCACTCGCTCTGAAGAGGCGACGTGCTGATCAATTTGAGCATCGAGGTCTCTCAAAACGGTCGTCACCGGGCCAACAATAGGAAGATCCACCGGGACAATTTTCGCAATCGATGCAGGGTCTACATCGATATGGATAATTTTGGCGCCCGGGCAGAACTTGCTCACTGTATTCGTGACGCGGTCATCAAAACGTGCCCCCACCGCAAGAATCACGTCACTGTGATGCATGGCCATGTTGGCTTCGTAAAACCCGTGCATGCCGAGCATGCCCAGAAATTGACGATCTGTCGCAGGGTAAGCGCCCAAACCCATTAAAGTGTTAGTGACAGGGTAATTCAGCTTTCGTGCCAACTCGGTCAGCAGCTCGCTGCCCTCGCCCTGTATGACCCCGCCGCCCGCATAAATCACCGGCCGCTTGGCATTGAGAAGTAAACGCGCCGCTTTTCGAACCTGCCCCGAGTGCCCCTTGAGCGAGGGCTGATAAGAACGCATCGAGACCGTCTCGGGGTAGTCGTAGTCGAACTTATGTTCGGGGTGTGTCAGATCCTTTGGCACGTCGACAACAACCGGCCCTGGCCGCCCTGTGGTCGCGATAAAAAATGCTTTTTTGATGATGCTCGGGATGTCTTGGGTCCGTTGCACCATAAACGAGTGCTTCACGATGGGACGTGAGATGCCCACCATGTCGGTCTCTTGGAACGCGTCTTCGCCAATCAGATGACTCTGCACCTGACCCGAGATCACCACCATAGGGATCGAATCCATATAGGCGGTCGCAATACCGGTGATCGCATTGGTTGCTCCGGGACCGGAGGTCACCAGCACGACACCTGGCTTACCCGTCGCACGTGCATAGCCGTCGGCCGCATGCGTTGCCGCTTGCTCGTGGCGCACTAAAATATGGGGTACTGAGTCAGCTTTGAAGATGGCGTCGTAAATGTGCAACGCTGCACCACCTGGATAGCCAAAAATATAGTCCACGCCCTCGTCTTCGAGTGCGCGCACGATCATGTCGCCGCCTGAAAGTTGTTCCATGTTCTCGCCCTCTCCGTGTCTATTCCTAACGGTGACAACGCGAGACAAATAGTTTCCTAGCGTGCGCACCGAGGTCTGTCGCACGAACCACTGGCCGGATCGCTCCGGATAACTCACAGAACAGCGATCACGAAACCCGTGTTCGGCGGTCGTCCTGCGAGGTAGCGCAGTGTCGAGCCCGGACGTGCATCGCTTCTAAAAACGAGGCACCGACGGAACCCGCAAACAGCCCAAATAACTATCCCGTCATTAAGGTGGGCCAGAGGATGAGGGTACTCATCGGTAACCGTTGCCGTTCGCGTGACGAGACGTAGTGTCTTTATCCGTTTAATTGAAGTCAAGCGATGAAACAAAAAGGTGATTATTGACGTTAGCTTCCTCTCAAGATCTGTGGAAACTAAGGCCGCGCCTCGTTATCCATAGTATCTGCTCGAAACGCAACGCGAGGCCATCGGCTCAGAAGGCTCGTCACCCGGCTTTACCTTCACCTCTGACTCAAAAGCCATGTCTTGTGTGTAAGCGCTAACGACCCAAGAACACCCAACAGTGTGGGCTTTATCGTGACTGCAAGAGACCCGGCAACAAACCAGATTCGCTTCGCCTTAATTTGGATAAAAAAAACGCAGCTCGGCGGCTGCGTTTCGTGAAACAGTGTGCAATTAGCGTGTAATTGAGTAGCCCTGTTGCTCCAAAATGAAGCGGTCTTCTCGTATGTTGCCAACGCCTTCTACTTGCCCCGATTCATTAAATACAAACCGCGTAACCACGTGTGTCTCGACCATCTGACCGGAAATATCGTCGGTATTAGCCACAGTCGTCCACGCGTAGGCCACATTTCCACTGGCCACCACCTCGTGAAGCGTAAATGCTTCTGCGCCCCAGTCATCGCCGTCACCAGACGCCATCCAGTCGAGCATTTCAGCCTTGGACAGCGTTGACTCGATCTTTCCACGTGCGACAGAAATATCGATCATTTCATCACCCCGCTTAATTACCGCATCAACCACCTCACCCGGTGCGCCTCGAAAACTGAGCTGGCCCGAATCGCGATTTTCAGCCGTCACTGCGACACCACGTACAGACATAAACTCATCGCCCACCGCCAACACTGCGGATGCAGGGCTCCCATCAATAACCGTTTCGACAATCATTTGACCTGAGTCATCCGTGTTATCGAAGGTAAAACCAAAACCGACGTAACGGTCTCGATACATCACACCATCGTCAGCCATATTGGCCTCAATATTGGCAATGCTCGCTTCTTGGCTCGTTTGCCCGGCTTCAAGCCATTGCGTCGCTACAGCTGCATTTGACTGATCCGGTGCTGACTCTGTGCATGCCCCAAGGCTAATCAAGAGTGCGGACGCTAGGCCCAAGTTGGTTATCACTTTATTCATCATCTTCCCCCAAAATTTATCGTGACCATTACCCGTCGAATTGATCCGACTAACACCACCATAGCAGTGAGGGCCTGAGAATTGTCAAATAAATCGTTACGCTTACTTTTAAAAAAAGGAGCGCAAGCTCACCCAAGGTCCCAGCGCGTGACTGCGCCCGGGGAGCTCAGCCTTGCTGCAATCGGCGCCGATGCTCTAGACGCTCAAGTCGACCCCTAGAGCACTGAATAATTACGCTCGCAGACGCTCTCTACACGCTGAAACGCGCACCTGCGCCACTGTCGACGGGGTCAGTGAAGACTCTTGGTTGAGGGGGGCTCGGGGCCTCGATCGACCATCGCCTCGCGTGCAAACTTGACGGATGACCCATCGAGCGCGGCGAAGACACGATCACCCGGATCAAATTGATCTTCCAAAATCGCTTGCGCCAGCGGATTTTCTACCAGCTGTTGAATAGCGCGTTTGAGGGGTCGTGCGCCATAAACCGGATCGAATCCTACGCGCGCGAGCTGTTCAAGCACCGCGTCTGATATATCCAGTGTCAGCTCTCTATCGACCAAACGGTCAGCGAGCGCTTTGAGCTGAATCTCTGCAATGGATCTAATCTGGTCCGCATCAAGGGGCTGAAAAACCACCGTCTCATCAATTCGGTTAATAAATTCGGGCCGGAAATGATCCGCCACGGCACCCATCACCTCACGTTTAATCTCATTGTGCTCACCGTTGGCCATCTCCTGGATAATATCCGAGCCCAAATTAGAGGTCATCACGATGACCGTGTTTCGAAAGTCAACCGTTCGACCTTGACCGTCGGTCAGACGCCCGTCATCCAGTACCTGTAACAGAATGTTAAAGACGTCAGAGTGCGCCTTTTCGATCTCATCCAAAAGGAGCAACGAATAGGGTCGACGTCTGACCGCTTCTGTGAGATACCCACCCTCCTCATAGCCCACGTAACCCGGTGGCGCACCAATGAGACGGGCAACGGAGTGCTTCTCCATGAACTCCGACATATCCAGCCGGATCAGCGACTGCTCTGAATCGAATAAAAATCCCGCCAGTGCCTTACACAACTCAGTTTTACCCACCCCGGTGGGGCCGAGAAATAGGAACGATCCGTTAGGTCGCTTCGGGTCTGAAAGGCCCGCGCGTGATCGTCTGACCGCGTTTGATACGACAGTGACGGCTTCACTCTGACCGACGACCCGTTCGCTTAGCGACGACTCCATTCGAAGCAGGCGACTACGGTCACCTTCAAGCATTTTGGCAACAGGAATACCTGTCCAGCGCGACACCACCTCGGCGACTTCGTCTTCGGTCACACGAGAGCGCAGTAGCGTGGGCTCAGGCTGATCGTCACCCTCGGCCACCTCCAGACGCTTCTCTAGCTCAGGAATAACGCCGTATTGAATCTCCGACATTCGAGCAAGATCGCCGCTGCGATGGGCCGCCTCCAGCTCCATTTTAGCTTGCTCAATTTCACTCTTAGTCTGAGCCGATCCTTGGACCTGGGCCTTCTCCGCGACCCAAATCTCCTCAAGGTCAGCAAATTCTTGTTGGACAGTCGTAATTTGCTCATCGAGCAACTTAACTTGCTTTACTGCCGCCTCGCTGGTGTCTTTTTTGACCGCCTCTCGCTCGATTTTTAATTGGATCAGCCGCCGCTCGAGTCGGTCCATAGTCTCCGGCTTTGAATCAA
Organism: Luminiphilus sp.; assembly: GCA_965656285.1. GTDB lineage: Bacteria > Pseudomonadota > Gammaproteobacteria > Pseudomonadales > Halieaceae > Luminiphilus. The sequence continues at coordinate 5,094 of CBFHJX010000060.1, forward strand.
TTTCCATGCGTATCCGACTCGCCGCTTCATCAATCAGGTCAATGGCCTTGTCAGGCAGCTGACGATCGGTGATGTAGCGCTGGCTCAAGGTTGCCGCAGCGATAATGGCGCTATCGGTGATCGCCACACTGTGATGAACCTCATAGCGTTCCTTCAAGCCCCGCAAAATAGCGATCGTGTCTTCTTCGCTTGGCTCATCGACCAACACGCGCTGAAATCGTCGTTCAAGCGCCGCGTCTTTTTCCACGTATTGGCGATATTCATTAAGCGTCGTCGCGCCCACGCAGTGCAGTTCGCCGCGAGCAAGTGCGGGCTTTAACATATTGCCGGCATCCATCGATCCCTCGGCTTTTCCTGCCCCCACCATGGTGTGAAGCTCATCGATAAATAAAATGACTTGTCCGTCTTCTTTGCCCAGCTCGTTGAGGACCGCCTTGAGTCGCTCTTCAAAGTCGCCGCGAAACTTTGCGCCGGCAAGCAGTGCCCCGAGGTCAAGCGACAAGATACGTTTGCCCTTTAAACCCTCAGGAACCTCTCGGTTTACAACCCGGTGAGCCAAACCCTCGATAATGGCGGTTTTACCGACACCGGGCTCACCAATCAGTACAGGATTGTTTTTCGTTCGACGCTGCAATACTTGAATGGTTCGACGAATCTCATCGTCGCGACCAATGACGGGGTCAAGCTCACCCGCCTCCGCCCGCGCAGTTAAGTCGATCGTATACTTTTCCAGCGCCTGTCGGTGTTCTTCGGCGTCCGCAGACTGAACACTGTCGTTACCCCGGACTTGCTCAATAGCATTCTTGAGAGCGGTCTCACTGATGCCCGCATCGGCCATAATTCGGAAGAGTGGAGAGCTCTTTTCAACCATTGCAAGCAACACGATATCGCTCGAAATAAACGCATCGCCGCGATCTTGTGCAAGTTTGTCAGATCGATTAAGCAGTCGCCCTAGCGCCTGAGAGCCTTGAACATCACCCGCAGCATCGGCTAACACTGGGACCTTACCCAATGCGTCAGTCACACTGCTTTTCAACCCAACAAGGTTGGCGCCGATCTTTCGCAAAAGCGGCGCAATGGCACCCCCCGATTGATTTAAAAATGCACTCATTAAGTGTGCCGGTTCAATCATCGAGTGGTCACGTCCCACTGCGAGCGATTGCGCATCGCCAAGGGCTTGTTGGAGTGGATTAGTCAGTTTATCCATTCGCATGTCTCTCTCCTCAAGCGCACCGATACTCGCGCTTTACTGTCCTCTGGGTAATAGACATGGGATTTGTAGGGGCTTTTTCAAGCCCTCTGAAAAGGTAAAAAGTTCCACGGGTGTTACGTGAAGTAAATCAGAGTTGCCATACGACCCGTTTGCTTATCACGTCTGTAGGAGTAAAATCGTCGCGCATCCAAAAACGTGCAGTAATCACCGCCAGTGATATTTTCGGGCTGGAGCCCCAGCGCTAAAAGTTGCCTGGCTGCCACAACATTAAGGTCCAAGAAGTATTTCTCGGGCTTCCCAGGAATGGCATGAACCGATAGATCCTGCTCCGACAGATTGAACGCGGCAAGCACATCGCCACCCACCTCAAAGGCGCTAGGCCCAATTGCAGGACCAAGCCAGGCGACTAAGGATGACGACTCTACCGGCAACGCCTCGATTGTTTTTTCTAAGATCTGGTCAGCGAGGCTCCGCCAGCCACCGTGTATCGCAGCAACACATCGACCGTCTTGATCAGCAAGCACAATGGGTAGGCAGTCCGCCGTCATAATGGCGCACGCCCAACCTGGAATATCAGTCCAAACCGCATCGGCCTGAACGCCCAAAACGTAGTCGGCTGGGGCGTAAATAACTTGGGATCCGTGCACCTGCGTTAACCAAGTGATCGTCGTTTTATGGGGCAGTTGCGCAGCTAAGCGCGCTCGATTTTCGCGAACACTCCCGAGGTCATCAAGCACATGATCACCAAGATTCAGTCCCTCATAGCACCCGGAACTGACCCCACCCAATCGCGTGGTACTCAGGATCTCGACTCCCACAACGCCCACATTTGGACGCATCCAGTCGGATGATAAGTCGCTAACCGCCAAAACGGTCTTCACTGTCCAGAACCTCTAGAAGCTCGACAAGGTCATCAGGCAACTCAGTCTCGAACTCCACCCAGTCGCCGGTCGCCGGGTGCTCAAACTCGAGTGCTTGAGCGTGAAGTGCTTGCCTTGGAAAATTCCGCAAGGTGGTGATCAGCACTTCAGACGCGCCCGCCGGAATTCGCTGACGTCCGGCGTAGACAGGGTCGCCAATCAAAGGCCACTTTCGATGCGCCATATGGACACGAATTTGATGTGTTCGTCCGGTTTCTAAATTGATCTGTAGCTGCGTGTAGTGCTTAAAGCGATGCGCAATGCGGTAATGCGTCACCGCGGGCTTACCGTCAGCTACAACCGCCATCTTTGTGCGCGCAGTTGGGTGTCGATCGATTGGGGCATCGATTTTTCCGCCACCCGTTAAGGCGCCCGTGCACACGGCGCAGTACGTCCGAGAGACTGTTCGTTCCGATAACTGCGCCACTAATGACTTGTGCGCCAGTGCCGAGCGCGCCACAAACATAATCCCTGATGTCTCTTTATCGAGACGATGGACGATGCCGCCCCGAGGCAGTGTCTCGAGCTCGGGGGCATAACCAAGCAGCGCATTGACCAGTGTCCCATCGGCGTGGCCCGCTGCGGGATGCACCACCATACCGGCTGGCTTATTGACCACGAGAATGTGCTCGTCCTCAAAGATCACATCCAGCGGTATTGTTTGCGGCTGCCAGTCAATGACCGGCTCATCGACAACCTCCAAAACCACATGGGCACTCGCCAAGGCTTTATCGCGCGGCTTCATCGTTTTACCGTCTACGGTGAGGCGACCCTGTTTAATCCACGTCGCTAAACGATTTCTCGAATAGTCCGGGAACAACTCGGCGACAACTTGGTCCAAACGCAGACCGTGCGATTGAATGGGAATGCGGGCCTCTAAAAGGTCAACATTTTTACGATTAACCGACATGATGGCCGCCAAATAAAATGAGTGGTGTGATCAAAGTGAAACCACGGGTTAGAATGTCAGATTGTGATGCTATCAGATGGAAGCACCTTCAGTGATAAAGCCTGTTTTTTTTGGGGTGAAGTGGACCGCCCTGCTACTTGTTGTGAGCCTCGGCCTTTCGGGTTGTTCACTGTTTGGTGACGACGAGTTACAAGTCGATACCAATTCAGGCGAGCAGCAGATGTATCGGCAGGCGCAGCGTTACATCGACACCTCCAACTTCGACCTCGCCATTAGTGCATTAATGCAGCTTGAGAGTCGATACCCCTTTGGTAAGTATGCTGAGCAGGCGCAACTCGAGTTGATTTACGCGCACCACGGGGCATACCAAAATGAGGCCGCTATTGAAGCTGCAGATCGTTTTATTCGCCTACACCCGCAGCACCCAAGTGTGGACTACGCGTTTTATATGAAAGGGGTGGCCGCCTAC
>CBFHJX010000061.1:0-8592 GCA_965656285.1 Luminiphilus sp.
CGTTTGAAACGAAGGTCGAAAAAATTCGTGAGCACATCGCGGCGGGCGAGGTTTATCAGATTAACCTCACCTCGCGACTGGCAAGCGCCAGTCGAATCGACTTCAGCGACTTTCTTCGACTCGCACAAGACATGCCTTACGCAGCATTTTTAGAAGGAGAAGAATTTTCCGTGGTATCGGCCTCGCCTGAGCTTTTTTTCAGTCGCACAGATGGTCAGGTCGTCAGTAAGCCCATGAAAGGGACGGTGAAAAGAGGTGTTAATAACACGAAGGATGCAGAGGTAGCGTCTTGGCTTCACGCGTCGGTAAAAAATCGTGCTGAGAATGTCATGATTACCGACATGGTTCGAAACGATATGGCCCGATTATCGGACACTGCGAGCGTGAATGTCGCGTCACTATTTACGGTCGAGCGCTACCCCAGCGTGTGGCAAATGACGTCGACGGTTGTTAGTAAAGCAACACCCACCCTCACTGAAATATTTACAGCACTGTTTCCGGCCGCATCGATTACCGGTGCACCAAAGCACGCTGCAATGAAGTTAATAACACAGCTTGAGGACTCCCCTCGGGAAATTTATACCGGAGCCATTGGCCATGTCAGTCCCTGTGGTGATGCCATTTTTAATGTCGCTATTCGCACCGCTTGGTGGCAAAAAGAGTTCGACCACGCAAAATTTGGCGTGGGGTGTGGGATTATTTGGGATTCGGTCCCCACTGATGAGTTTCATGAGTTGGACGCCAAGGCCCGAATTTTAAGTCAGCCCAGCCCTGACTTTCATCTGTTTGAAACCATGAAAGTGACCGATCAGGGTGTGTCGCGATTGCCGCTGCACCTGAACCGGCTGGAAGAATCTGCGCGTTATTGGAACTTTGCTTTTGACCGGGCGTCCGCTGAGCATTACCTGACACAAGTTCTCTCTAAGGTCGATCGGTCACAGGGTGCAAGATTGCGGCTCGCTCTCGACCGAAGGGGGGGCTTGAGTCACGCGCTTGCGCCGCTTCCAGCCAGCGACCCATCCGCGGCACCGGTGCAGCTAAGGCTGGTTACCACGCCTGTAAACTCAGCTGATCCTTTTTTAAGTCACAAGACCAGCTACAGAGCGGCCTATGCGCGCGCCGACAGTGAGGCAGGCGAGCACTGTACGCCGCTACTCTTTAATGAACAGGGAAACGTCACTGAAAGCTCGATTGCCAACATCGTTTATCAGTACGACGGTAAACTTTATACACCGCCCGTCCAAGACGGTCTGCTTCCTGGGGTTTTAAGGGAGTGCTTACTGCGGGAGGGTCAGGTCGAGGTGCGATCTTTGGCCTTGGAGGAGACGGCTCAGGTGGAGGCATGGTGGGTGGTAAATGCACTTCGAGGATGGCGCGACTGTCAACTGGTTACGGCGGAGTAACCCTCATTTTCATCAGCTTGGTGCGGGGTCTTGCCTAAGTCTGGATCGAACAAGTCGAACAGACCTTCGACGCCCGTCATGTCAACAGCTGTAGCGTTCTATAGTGGGTACATGGCTACTACCAAACTCCTACTGACCGAATCCGAAGTCTCACGCGTCGTAGAGATGGCGTGGGAAGACCGCACGCCGTTCGAGGTCATTGAGACCACCTTCGGTCTTTGTGAGTCAGAGACCATTAAGCTTATGCGTCGTCACATGAAGCCCAGCTCGTTTCGACTCTGGCGAAAACGCGTCACGGGTCGGGTGACTAAGCACCGAAAGTTACGGGGTTTTGACGTCGGTCGAGGCTATTGCCCCACACAATACAAGCGATAAAGGAAGACCATGTTTGATCTTGCGCAATCACTAGTGCTCTTGTTGCTGGGTGGAATGTTGTTTTTTCCGATTGTCGTCGCGCCAGTGATTTTTATGTCTTTACCCGAGGCACAGGCAGGGATTTTCTTGCGTGCGATGTTCCCACGCTACTGCGTCTTTATGATCGTCTTGAGCCTTGTTGCGAGCGCGATGTACCAACTGAGTGAGGGTGCTGTAGTGAGTGTCGCGGCACTTGTCTGCCTTGGTGTCGGTTTGTCCACGTTGTGGGTCCGTCAAGGTTTGTTGCCACGCATCAATGCAGCGCGCGACGCGCAGCTTGCAGGAGACGCAAACGCAGGAGAGGCGTTTGACCGAGGTCATAAGCTGTCCGTTGCCATTAATATCGTGCAGCTCGTTTTATTGGTCGCCCTGGTTTTCGTGTCGTCATAACGGGCTCGCGTGGCATTTGCCCATGCACGCTAGACAGCTTCTTTAATTATTGGCCTACTAGGCGCCTGTTTTGATCATTGCCGGAGGTCGTCCCGTGAGTAAGTCCATCGAGTTTGTTTTTGATTTTGCCAGTCCCAATGCTTACCTCTCTTACTTTACGGTGAAGGCGGTCGCTGCGCGCACCGGTGCGGAACTCAAAATTATTCCCTGCTTGCTAGGGGGTATTTTTAAATCAACCAACAACCAGCCGCCCATGATGAATTTCGCGGGTGTCTCCGGTAAGAACGCCATGTTCATGCGCGAGATCGAGCGCTATTGCGAGCGTCATGACCTCACCCAATTTGCCATGAACCCGCATTTTCCCGTGAATACGCTCTTGCTCATGCGCGCGTGCGTGGCCTACGGCAAAGACCACTCGCTTGACGCTTACGTTGAAGCTGGCGTGAAAATGATGTGGGAGAGTGGTTTAAAAATGGATGATCCCGACGTGTTTGTTAAGGCATTCAACGATGCCGGGTTCGATGGTCAGGCGCTGCTGGAATCTACTCAAGATCCTAGCGTGAAGGCCGAGCTCATGGCGAATACGCAATCTGTCGTTGATCGCGGTGTCTTTGGTATCCCGGCGTTCTTTGTGGGTGACGAGCAGTTTTTCGGAAAGGATCACATTGAGGAAATGGAGTGGTGGCTCCAAAACAGAGCGTGAGCACCTCCTCATGGTTTCTCAATTTCAGTCAAACGCTAAAGACTAATTTGAACAGACGCGTGCGTCTTTGGTGCTTGCCAACTATTTATCCATACCAGGTCTAGGTCAATTGGCTCGTTGGCGGCGCGATCAAGGACTGTCATCACTGTGGCGCCTTTGGCCGGCACAGTGATGTAGCCGACGGACTTGTTCAGGCTAATATTTCCGTCGACCCTCAGTTCAATGGCGATGGGGCCTGCGTTGCGAATGCGCACGGTAGTTTGTTGCCTGTCCTTGCGTCGTGACGGGAGGCGCTCGAAACTGACGAGGCTATTAAACAGTGCGCCAAGCTCGGCTTCACGGCCGATAAACTGGCGGTCGTAAAGGGCCACGGTGTGTTTCTGGAACAGCGCTTGAGCGATTCCCTCGACGCTACGCTCCTCAGCAAAGGCCAGTGTGACCGTGCGATGAGTTCCTGCGGTGATGTCATAGTCATAATCGATCAAACCGTGGATATCCGATGCGCCGATGATCGCGAGGTTGTGATCAAGTGCCACCTGAAGCGACGAGTCATTAAAGTACTCGCCATTAGCGACTTCAATGCCGTGAATGAGGCCTTCGTCAAATAACGCCTGCTGTTTTTTAGAGATTTTAATAACGCCGTCGGAGAAGTCGTTCTGCCAAGCGGGGTGATTCCAGATCATGAATCCTTGCTGAGCCTTGGCTTCGCGCAATGCGTCACGCGCGTTTATGTAAGTCTCTTCTTTGCGGTTTTTGGTGGTCAGTAGGGGGTTTGCGTCGTCGATAAACAATGCGTTCACATGACCAGGCGAATATTTCCGGGTGATTTCTGCGCCCGCGATAAGTAAGAGGTCTGTGCGCTCGCGCCCTTTTTTGTTTTCTTTAGCTGCCAGCTCAAATGCACGGTTTCGGTCTGGATGCGGAATGTCCTTGCGATAGGGTTGGTACTCGAGGTGCTCCGTAATAGCCATCGCATCGAGTCGGTCTTTATTGGCTTCCCAGACCCTGACTGTGGGCCAAACATGGCCATCCGAGAATACGCTGTGCGTGTGCGTATCGACGGACAGTACGAGACGTCCATCGTTAAGGTCGGGAAATCGAAGCTCGCGCGTGTCGGCGGCAAGCGCCGAGTGAGTAAGCAGTAAAATCAAACCTAAAGTGGCGATGCGATGCATATTCATTATGGGCTTCCTAAACCTTAGATGGCGATTATCAACGGCGAGGGTGACAGCTTATCGCTATTTGCTTGACCGCGACTACGCGTCGGGTATGTTGGCTCGAATATTTTCACAATAAGGAGCCCATGTGAAACCAAAGCCTATTCAGAATCGCATTACGGCCATGACCGGTGTTGATTATCCGATATTTCAGGCGCCTATGGGTTGGATCGCACGCGCCCAGCTCGCCTCTGCAGTATCGAACTCGGGTGCCATGGGGATTATAGAAACCTCATCGGGTGAGTTTGACGCGATTAAGGGCGAAGTGGCCAAGATGCATGAGCTCACCGACAAGCCGTTCGGAATGAACGTGGCATTGGCGTTTGTTAAGGGAGCCGGCGTTATCGATTTTGTGATTGAGCAGGGTCTCAAGTTCGTTACCACGTCTTCGGGCAGTCCTGACCTTTGCACCAAGGACTTTCAGGCGGCCGGGATTAAAGTGTTTCACGTGGTGCCGACACTCGACATGGCACTCAAGGCACTCGATGCGGGTGTTGATGGCTTGGTTGTTGAAGGGGGCGAAGGGGGCGGGTTCAAAAACCCTCACCCTGTATCAACGATGGTTTTACTGCCCCTTATTCGTGACCGAACCGAGGTGCCTATCATTGCCGCTGGCGGTATTTGTGATGGTGCAACCATGGCGGCGGCCTTTGCGCTGGGTGCGGAGGGCGTACAGCTGGGGACAGCGATGCTGAGCTGCGCTGATTCGCCAGTACATCAAAACTGGAAGCAAGCCATTTATGAAGGGAAGGAGACCGATACCGTATTTTTAAATCAGCAGGGTCGCCCGGCGCTTCGAGCGATGCGTACCGAGCGAACTGGAGAACTTGAGCTGCTGGGGCAATTTCAGCCATTTGAGCATATGGCCAATATCTTGGACTTGTATTTTGGTGGTGACTTAGAGGCCGCTATACCACTGACGGGGCAGGTGATGGGCCGGATTAATGAGTCACGAAGCGCTGCGGAAGTGGTGACGTCAACAATGGAAGGGTTCCACGCCTGCTTGGCGAGCCTTAAAGCGTCCTATAGTTAGCGAGTGGGTCCGGGTAATGAAAAGGCCGGCGAATGCCGGCTTTTTTGTGGCTCTCCCAACGACCTTAAAATAGCCGTGGGATCAGTACCGGCGTATTTTTAAGATGGGCCTGATAGTCGGGGTCGTCACCCCAGCGCGCTGCCGCTGTTTTGCGCAAAAGCGGTACGCCACTGATCCGTGTTAGCAGTAGGGCAACAAATATTGGCGAGATTAAGAAGATCAGGGCACTGCCCGACAGCGAGGGTAACGCCATGACGGCAACACCGGCCCAAAGTACGATTTCACCAAAGTAATTCGGGTGCTGTGATCGAGCCCAAATACCCGTATTGATGAACTTGCCCTCATTTTCGGGCTTCGCTTTGAACGCACTTTTCTGACGATCTGCCACCACTTCAATGGCGAAACCACACACCCACAGGAGGGCCCCTACAAAAAACAAGGGCTCCAGCGCATTAGAATTTGGCGTCATAATAGCCCCAAGCGCGGCGCCTGCGGTGATAAACACCCAGGTACCTTGAAGCGTCCAAGTGAGTAAGAAGCGCGGTGTCGACAGTTTGATTTTTCTGAAGCGCTGATCTTCGCCCGCTTTTTTTATGCGCATAAACAAGAAGGGTCCCAGCCGCACTGCCCAGACCACGACCGCGCCCGCAATGAGTTGTTGACGCAGTCCAAAGTCTACGGCCTGTTGAATCGCGAAAATCGTGACGGTGACGTACGTTAGACTGCCAACAAGGTCAAAGTAGTGCTCGGTTTCGAACAAGCGCGCGTGGATCAGACCGACCCACTGGACCGCAAATACCCCCAGCGCCATGGCCGCCATGAGGGGTAAGCCATAAAGCGTGGCTCCAGTTTGATCACCCAACCACGCGACTGCCAATACGGTCAGTGTCACAGCGGTTGAAATAGCGACAAGTTTAGCTCCCATTGTTCTCTCTCTTATTCGTGTGTGAGTTTATTGGGTATTGATAAAGGGTCCATCGACACAGATTCGTCGTCCATCGGGTGAGGCGCAGGCGCCACAAATACCCACACCACACTTAGTGGTGAAGTCGATAGCACTAAACATTTTCGCCGGCTCAACAAAGTCTCGCTGCACCGCCTCGGCCGCATGGATCATGGGTTCAGGTCCGCAGTTGTAGAATTCTGTTCGAGACAGTGTCTCAGCGTCGAGGGTTTCAAGATACGATCGCAGCGCGTCTGTGACCCGACCGTTAAATCCGGCACTGCCGTCATCAGTTGCGATATGCACATTGGCAATTGCGCGGCACTCGTCAATAAAGTAAAGGCGATCTGCACTGCGTGCACCGGCAAAAATCTGTGCGGGATTCTCCTGCGAACCAAAGTCGCGGGCGAGTTGGTAGACCGCGGCAAGTCCCGTTCCTCCGGCGACACAGACAACGTGAGCGTCATCCTTTGGAAGCACGGGTGCGCCGTGCGGACCACGAATATAGACATCGTCCCCAGGCGCCAGTGCGTAACACGCGTGAGTGAACTGTCCAACATCAATGACAGCGAGTCGAAGTGGTACATCGGTGAGGCAGGAAAACGGCTTTTCACCCACACCGGGAATCCAAACAAAAACGTACTCGCCCGGTTGAATATTGATGTTGCCATTTAGGGTGACAACCGTGATGTCATCGCAAACGGGCTCGTTAGTCACTACTTTGAACGCACTAAAGTCCATGTCTAAGTCGAGGTTTAGCTCGGCTTTTGCTTTATTACCGCCTGTCTCAAGATCTCTTTGGAGCTGGCGAAAGAAGGCGTTCATACCCTGTGTATCCATGCCGCTCAGCGCCGACCCAACGCCTACAATTGATGCGCCGGCATTCATTGCCGCGCGACAATCATCTGCGGTAGACAAACCGCCACAGCCGATAATGGGTTTATCTGTGATCGTTTTGAGAGCACGAATGCACTTGAGTGCCGTCGGTAGGACACCACCACCAGACATCCCGCCCATTCCATTGCTGAGAACCGGATGGCCGTGACTCTCTGTGTAGCCGGGCCCAACGGTATTAATGGCGCATAGACCATCGGCACCGGCCTGCAGCGCGGCGCGTCCTATGTCCTCGATACGGTCGACGTTGGGTGTTAGTTTTGGAATGACAGGGACGTCCACAGCTGCCTTGACGGCGCTCACAATGGCCGCGACCATTTCAGGATCTTGCCCCATCGCCATGCCATAACCTTGGGCGTGAGGGCAGGATAGGTTGAGTTCTAGTCCGTCGGCCACAGGCGCCAAGATTTTTGCCACGGACACAAACTCTTCGATACTGCCGCCAAAAATAGAGACGAGTAAGAATCGGTCTTCTGGAATGGAGAGTTTTTCAAAACCTTTGCGAGCCTCTTCAGCACCTGGGTTGGTCAGTCCTACTGCATTAACAAAGCAGCCTGGCGCGTACTGGCTGTAAACCGGCTCGCGATTCCCTGTTCGCGGCGCGGGGCCAACACTCTTTGTTGTAATCACGCCAACTTCTGGGAGCTCATCCATTATTCGTTGAATGATGCTGGGCGCCGTCGACACGATTCCAGACGGAATAGTAAAAGGACCGCTGACTGTTTTCCCAAGAAACGCTGTTTTCACCCGACTCTCCAAATTTTCGACGCACAATTATAAAGGCCCCCGCGCGGTTGAGCCACGAAAACTCTAAGGGCTTGCGTTATTAAGTGCCGCAGAACGTCTGGTGAACACGCTTCGAAGGTTCGGGTGCAGCAGCCCAATTCCTGTCTTGGTCCTGCCACTCGTAGGGTTGCTTCCATCGCTCAAAGGCCGACTGCAAATAGTCGTAGTCGCCAGTTTCGGCGCGTGCAATCGCTTCGGCAACCTGGTGGTTGCGTGGAATGACTACAGGGTTTGCATGCTGCATCTTGTGTGCGGTTTCTGAGTTTTCTACGCTATTGTCAGCGCGTCGCAACTGCCAGTCTTTGACCCACGTACGCAGACCTTCACTGGGCGTAAATAACTCACCAATGGGCGTATGCCCGCTGTCCTGAAGCGCCTCATGAACAAGCCAGCGATAGGCCAGGGTATGATCCAGTGCGTCGCGTTCCAGCACTGTTAAAAACTGATCGTGCAATTGAGTGTCATCAGGACGAAACGCGTCGAGTCCCAGTTTGACGGCGATCTGAGATTTAAAAGCGGTTGTGTACCAGCGTGGAAATTCGTCAACAACAGTCTGTGCGTACGCCACCGCAGCCTCTTCTTTTGTATTAAGTACTTTGAGGAGGCACGATGCGAGGACGCTCGTATTCCAGTGCGCAATGCCGGGCTGATTGGAGAGTCGGTAACGCCCTTGAGTGTCTATGGCACTGAACTTGGCATCGGCCTTGAAGGTGTCAATAAACGCGCAGGGTCCATAGTCAATCGTTTCGCCGGAGAGCAACATGTTGTCCGTGTTCATTACGCCATGAACGAAGCCGAGACTCTGCCAC
>CBFHJX010000062.1:0-8187 GCA_965656285.1 Luminiphilus sp.
CTGCTGAGCCTGTGGTGAGGCGCAGACGATGACGCGAAGAATTCTTTACGGGGTACAAAGTACCGGCCAGGGACATATTAGCCGCGCGCGCGGTCTGGCACATGCACTCAGGGACTACGACGTTGATGTCACCTGGCTGTTCTCAGGCCGAGACAAAGACAAGCTTTTTGACATGGAGCCCTTTGGCAATTTCAAGCACCGCGCAGGCCTCACTATGGTGACCGAGGCGGGCAAAATGCACTACCGTAAGACGGCCCTCGGTGCGGCCCCAGCAACCTTTATTAAAGATGCAACCACGCTGGACCTAGACCCCTACGACATTATTGTCTGTGATTACGAGCCCGTTATTTCGTGGGCTTGCAAAGCACGGGGTCGGGAGGTGATTGGCATTGGTCATCAGTACGCCTTTGGGAAAAACACCCCGATGACGGGCCACACGCCCATGAGCCGGTTGCTCATGCAACAATTTGCACCCGTGGATATCCACGTCGGGCTCCATTGGGCGCCTTTTGACGACACTATTTTACCGCCCATTTTGGACCTTCCAGACGCTCACTCGGAAGGCGTCAGTGACCACGTCTTGGTCTACCTCCCGTTCGAGCATCAGGACGAGACCACTGCTTGGCTCCAAGGCTTCGCTGATCACACATTTATTCAGTACTCAGCAGATGTTACAGATGAGCAACAGGGCAATGTCACTCGGCGAAAAGCTAATATTTCAGGCTTTAAGCGTGACTTGGCTGCGTCCCGCGGTGTTATTTGTAATTCAGGGTTCGAGCTCATTTCCGAGTGTCTTCAATGGAAAAAACCGGTACTGACTCGCCCTCTTGCTCAGCAAATGGAGCAGCTTTCCAACGCCGCGGCGCTAGAGCAGCTGGGATACGCAACAACCATGAAGTCCCTAGAAACAAAAACGGCGCGCGCTTGGCTCAACGACATGCCGACAGCGCCCGACGTGCACTTTAAGAATGTTGCCACCGCACTGGCCGAATGGCTTGCGCGCGGGGGAAGCCGACCCGTAACCGAATTGAGCAAACAGCTTTGGTCATAAAAACAATACTCAAGAGTCTCTGCGCGGCGGGCTTGTTGCTCCTCAGTCCGGGGCTCCTATCCAGCACCACCTTCGTGGGTAATGATGCCTGTGCATCATGTCACGAGACACAAATTTCTGACTGGACCGACTCCCATCACGACCTCGCCATGCAGGAAGCGTCCGCCACGACAGTACTGGGAGACTTCAATAACGCGACATTTAGTTACCAAGGCACAACCACCACCTTCTTCAAAAAAGACGATGCTTTTTGGGTCAAGACCGACAATGAAAAAGGGGAGTTAACCGACTATCCGGTCGAATTCGTCTTTGGAGTTTATCCCCTTCAGCAGCTATTATTGCCACTTAACAAAGGCCGCCTTAATGCATTAAGCATCGCTTGGGATGCCCGCAAAGCCTTTGAAGGAGGTCAGCGCTGGTACCATATATATGAAAATGAGGAAGCGGTTACCCATAAAAGCCCCCTCCATTGGACCGGTATTTACCACAACTGGAACAGTCGCTGCGCCGAATGTCACAGCACCAATGTCGCTAAAGGCTATGACGCTGCGACACGCGAGTACGCAACCACCTACGACCAAATTGACGTGGGCTGTGAGGGCTGCCATGGACCCGGATCGACACACGTGAAACAGGCCAACAATGGAGCGGTTAAACGTGGACAAAGCGCTGCCGAAATGGGTCTTCAACTGTCACTCGCTGCACGGGGTCATTGGCAAAGGACCGTCAATGAGGATATTGCCCGCCGAGTGACACCACTGGATGACCACACACAGGTGGATAACTGCGGGCGCTGCCACTCGCGTCGGGCGACGCTCGGCGACTACCATTACGGGCAACCGCTACTCGACACCCACCGACTGTCAGTCATCGAGTCACCCCTTTACTGGCACGACGGGCAAATTCGCGACGAAGTCTACGTTTATGGGTCATTTCTGCAGAGCAAAATGGCCAAGGCTGGAGTGGTCTGCAGCAACTGCCACAACCCTCACAGCAATGCACTGGTCGCCGAGGGTAACGCCGTCTGCACACAGTGCCATAAGCCAGAGACCTACGATGCGACAGCGCATCACCGACACGCCGTAACCAGTACCGGCAGTACTTGTGTCGCTTGTCACATGCCGTCGCAAGTCTATATGGGCGTCGATGCTCGACGCGATCACAGCATGCGAATTCCTCGACCCGGCGTGTCGCTCAGTACCGGCAGCCCCAACGCGTGCACCCAGTGCCACGAAGACCAAACCGATTCCTGGGCCTATGACGCCCTTCAGCAATGGGGTGTCCGTACAGACTTTCAGGAACTGAGCCTCGTAAAAGCGCGTTTCGCGGCTGATCGGGGTGATATTCGATCACTTCCTACCCTCGAGACGGTTGTCACGGATGACGACCGATCGCCACTCATGCGCGCCTCGGTGATTGAACAGCTCGGTAACCTTGGTTCTCGGCAGCTGCCCAGCTTAACCGCTATGCTCTAACGTGCCGACGCACCCGAGCTTCGCGCATCGGCGGTTAGAGCCACGCGCTCAATGCCCCCTGCACAGCGATACTTGATGCTGCGCCCGTTTATTGAAGACCCGGTACTGACCATTCGTATGGAAGTGGCTCAAGTACTGGCCGGCGTGCCGGCAAGTGAACTTCGTCCGCAAGACATCGACGACCTAAAGCCACTTTTTGAGGAATATTTAGCGGTCCAGGCGAATCATTTAGACATGCCCTCGGTGCAGATGCAGCTTGCCAGTTTTTGGCTGGACCGGGGCGACAGTAAGCAAGCGCTGACCGCACTTGAAGAGGCCGTTCACCTTAACCCACAACTAGAACCCGCCGTGGTTAATCTGGTCGACCTGCTCAGACGAACAGGAAAAGATGACGAGGCATCGGCGCTTCTCGAAACGTCGCTCGTACTCGTTCCCGACTCCGGGAATCTTTGGTTTTCGCAAGGACTGCACCTCATACGACTCGGCGACACTGAGTCGGGCCTTGAGTCTTTAAAGAGAGCCGCCGCACTTGAGCGAGAAGGGTCCCGCCACCGATACGTCTACGCGGTCGCGCTCAACGACACGGGTGCCAAAGTCCAAGCGCTGTCAGTGCTGGAGGCGCTCAACGCCAGCCACCCCGGACAACCCGACATCTTAAACGGACTGTTAGCGTTCGCGCGCGATGCCGGCGACAGACAGCGTTATGAGCGCTACCGAGCGCAGCTTATGTCAGTGATGCAAGCGACAGGAATGCGCTAGTTTGTGCGAAGAAACAAGTCCACCGTAATGGGAATTGATCGGCTAATCGCGTTAAGTCCAGCAATCGCCTGAAGTGCTGCTACGCCTGACTCCAAACCAAAATCTTGTGCTGTCACCACAATCGGCTGGATACTGGTCACACGAAGCCCGTCCTCTGAAACACCTACCGACAAAGCCGCTAACTTATCAACACTCACACCGTGGAGGCTCACCGTCACCTTGACGGTCTCACTGGCACTGCCGCCTGCGTTTAAGGCGTCAAGCTGCGATGTGCTAAGCGTTGCTTGCACTGTTGCTGTCGGAAATTTCCCGACCTCAAACAACATGCGCTGAAGCCGTTCATTACGAATACCAACACCGGTCTCAACCGACGTCAAATCGATCGAAAGAGCCACACGGCCCGCGTCTGAAATGCTGCCCGTCACTTGCTCAAATACATTATTTTCACCAATGCTGTTGTTCTTGATCGACACAAACCCGACGCGCGACGAATCTGTGACGTCCCAGCTAGCGTGCGCGGTACCCGTCACAACGAGGGTGATTAACAAAGTGGCGGCTTGTACGAAAAATGATCGGCTCATTAAAAAGCACCCGTTAACAAGTAAAGAGGAAGTAGGTTATAGCGCTGACCACGTCACACCTGCAAGTGCCCGTTCCGACGATTATGCGTGGGCTCGACTCAGGCCTATATATCGGCAAGATCGCCCTTGGACTCCAGCCACTCTCGACGATCGCTCGACCGCTTCTTGGCCAAAAGCATGTCAAACATGCTGTTGGTGTCGTCGTCTGCATCAAGCACCAGCTGAACCAGTCGTCGGGTGTCGGGCACCATGGTCGTCTCGCGAAGCTGGGACGGGTTCATCTCACCCAGACCCTTGAACCGCTGGACGTTAGGTTTCGCCCGCGAATTTTCCGCTGCGATACGCTCCAAAATGCCGTTTTTTTCAGGCTCGTCGAGCGCGTAGTAAACGTCCTTGCCCACATCCACGCGGTACAGCGGCGGCATCGCAACGTAGACGTGTCCGGCCCGCACCAGCGGCCTAAAGTGGCGAAGAAAGAGTGCACAGATCAGCGTCGCAATGTGCAGCCCGTCGGAGTCCGCGTCAGCCAGAATGCAGACTTTTTGATAGCGCAAACCCTCGAGGTCGTCGCTTGCAGGATCAATACCCAGCGCCACCGAAATATTGTGCACTTCTTGAGATGCCAATATTTCGCTCGCATCGACCTCCCAGGTGTTGAGGATTTTTCCCCGCAACGGCAAGATCGCCTGAAACTCGCGGTCTCGAGCCTGCTTTGCGGAACCACCCGCAGAGTCACCCTCCACCAAAAAAAGTTCGCTTCGTGCAGGGTCTTCCACCGTGCAGTCGGCGAGCTTACCCGGCAGCTGCGGGCCCGAAACCACTTTCTTACGAACGACCGTTTTTGCCGATCGCATGCGTGCTTGTGCGCGGTTTATGCAAAGATCAGCAATCAGCTCCGCGTCAGACGTGTGCTGGTTAAGCCAGAGTGCGAAGGCATCTTTTGCGACGCCCGAGACGAATCCAGCAGCCTCGCGCGATGACAGACGCTCCTTGGTCTGACCCGAGAACTGAGGATCGGCCAACTTCGAGGACAACACATAGCAGCAGCGATCCCAGACGTCCTCCGCAGTCAACTTAACGCCGCGCGGAAGCAGGTTTCGTATTTCACAAAACTCTCGCATCGCTTCTAATAAGCCCGAGCGAAGACCGTTAACGTGGGTCCCGCCTTGCGCCGTCGGAATGAGGTTCACGTAGGACTCTGCCGTGATCTCGCCGCCCTCGGGTAACCACTGAATAGCCCAATCGACGGCCTCTGTCTCACCGGAGAATGTATTCGTAAAGGGCTCTTCAGGAATAACGATGTAATCGATGGTGGCATCGGCAAGGTAATCCGAAATTCCATCCTCATAATACCACTCTTGCTTTTCGCCTTTCTTCTCATCGGTCAGTGTGACGCGAAGACCGGGACACAAAACAGCCTTGGCGCGGAGTGCGTGAATCAGCCGAGACAGTGCAAAGGTAGCGGTGTCAAAGAATGCTTCGTCTGGCATGAAACGTATGCCCGTTCCCGTGTTGCGCTTGCCACACTGGCCCGTGACGGTCAGGTCTTCGACTTTGTCACCGTTTTCAAACGCCATAGCGTAGACGTTACCGTCTCGACGAATCGTGATGTCGAGGCGCTTGGAAAGCGCATTGACGACTGAAACGCCCACGCCGTGGAGACCACCACTAAACTGATAGTTTTTATCTGAAAACTTACCGCCGGCATGAAGCGTCGATAAAATAACCTCAACACCCGGTTTCTTTTGCTCGGGGTGCAAGTCCACCGGCATTCCACGACCGTTGTCCGTAATGCTAATACCGCCATCGCCATGCATCACAACGTCGATCTGATTGGCGTGGCCCGCCAACGCTTCGTCCACTGAGTTGTCGATCACCTCTTGCGCAAGGTGGTTGGGTCGCACGGTGTCGGTGTACATACCCGGTCGCTTGCGCACAGGCTCAAGACCGGTCAATACCTCAATGGCATCTGCGTTGTATTGCGTCATTGCGTAGGACTACCTTGATTCAGTGAGACGGGCTACGGCGTAAGTGCCAGATCCGGCTAATGATAACCCGAGGAACCCGAGAGAGGACGGTTCTCTTCATCACAAATGCGTATTACTTGAGTCTCAATGTGGCCATTGGGCTGCAAAACAATGCGGCGATAACCCGGTTGCTTATCGTCCAGCGCAAAATCATGGGACCCGGGTGCAAATTGGATACACGTGGAAGGGGTTGTCAGCATTCGGACACCCTTGACTACCGCGTCACTCTCTTGATGCACGTGGCCACTGACGACGACGACTCGATTTGAGAGTGTTTGCATAATCGTTAACGCAGCAGACGCGTTTGACACCGCTTGCTCATCCAACCATGCCGACTCCAAGGCCCGCAACGGATGGTGCGTTGCAATCAAAAGTGACTTGCCACCCGCCGCCGCGTCCGCAACTGCACGCCGCAACGCCTCGAGCTCCGCCGAAGAAAAATAGCCACCGACTTCCCCCGCAACCTGTGTCTCGAGCATGAGCACATCCCAATGCCGTCCAATAATCCGTCGCTTAAGATGATCGCGATAAGCGCCCTGTTGCGCCCTGACATCATCGTGATTGCCCGGCAACCACAAGGTGGGTACTCGGTGATTAAAGAACCCATTGAGCTGTTCGTAGGCCGCGGCCTGACCGTCGGCAGCGATATCGCCCGTGACCAGTACGCAGTCGGGTTGTTGAGCCGCCAGCGCCGCATCAATGACCTGTCTCGCCGAGCGCTCAGTGTTCATGCCGAGTAATGAGCCGTCGCTGTCACCCGTCAGGTGCGTATCAGTCACCTGAACAAGGGTCATGTGCTCCGCTGAGTCGCTGAGAGTGACATCACCGGTTAAGAGTGCGTTACTGGTCATTATCGACCTCAAAG
Organism: Luminiphilus sp.; assembly: GCA_965656285.1. Taxonomy (GTDB): domain Bacteria; phylum Pseudomonadota; class Gammaproteobacteria; order Pseudomonadales; family Halieaceae; genus Luminiphilus. Next base: position 6,759 of record CBFHJX010000062.1, read on the forward strand.
ACCGTCTCATCCGCGTGAGCACTCGACAAACACAGGCTCAATAGCTCTGAAACAAATTGATTTTGCTGACGCTTTTCGTCGGGCTGGTGCATGTCCGAATTGGGATATTCGTAACGCGACTCCAGACGACGACCAGATCGATGTTTGACCACTTCTGCCATGGAGACGTCGTGATACATGCGCAGAAACAACTTAGAGTCCATTAACTCAGGCAGCTGGGGCGCGTGGTATTGAATCGTCAGCGATGTCGTGTGCCGGTCCCGCTCAATCACCGTCAGGACCACACGCCGCGGACCCAAACGAAAGCGACGCTCGTTCGAGCGCTGGTAATCGGGAAACAGCTGCAAAAGACGCGCATAGTTAGCCTCACACAGTGCATGAAGCTCTGTAAGATCCATTCTAAAGCGTCGTTTACTCCGACTCTTTTGCACCCAGCATCCCTCGTTTGGAAGCGCCACTAACCCATTGGTTTCTTAAGAAGTGTAGCAATCAATTTCACAAATTGTGTCGATACAGAAGATGAACGTATTTTCGCCGTCCATACGTATAGGATGTTAAACTTCTTTTTGCCCTATCTACAAAGACCCCAGCAAGGAATATTGTATGTCCCGTTCTGTCACTCGCCGCGCACTCATCACCTTAATTGCGGGGACGTTGCTCACTTTGGCGCACATGGCCTCAAGCGAGAGTCTCTTAGACGTTTACGAGATCGCGCTCGACAACGACGCGCAGCTCAGAGCTGAAACAGCACGGTATCGCGCTGACTTAGAACTTAAAACACTGTCGCTGGCACCCTTACTGCCGCAAGTGCGGGCCGGCGCCTCACGCGCCCTTCGCGACTCGCAGAGCACCAGACTCACCATCACAGAGTTCCAAGGCGGCCAAGTGGTCGTTGACGACGTGACCAACGGGTCTCGCACGTTTACCAACAACTACGACATTAGCTTGTCTCAAACCCTGTTCGATCTCTCGGCTTGGTTTGACTGGAAGGCGGGCAGTAACCGCAGTGACCAGGCCGCGTCAACGCTGGCTGCGGCTCAGCAAAATCTAATTGTTAGAGTCTCCGAAGCCTATTTTGGTGTGTTGCGGGCACAAGACAACTTGAGTGCAGCAAAGGCGCAGGAGCGTGCGCTGTCACGCCAACTTGAGCAGACGCGCCAGCGGTTTAATGTGGGACTCATTGCCATTACAGACGTCTATGAAGCGGAAGCGAGGCACGATCTCGCCGGTGTCACTCAGATCATCGAAGAAAATAATGTCGCTGTCGCGCGCGAGCGGCTTTCTGTTTTAACCGGCCAAGCGCACGGTCAACTGCTTCTACTGAGTGGCGAGTTTGTCCCTGAAACACCGACACCGACAGACCGTGCGGCGTGGGTCGACTTTGCGCTTGCCAACAACTTTGAACTTGCAGCGTCTCGCCACGCGGAAG